>NZ_JBFUGG010000002.1:0-363453 GCF_056403035.1 Flavobacterium sp. P3_A6
CAATCTAAACAATCTAAACAATCTAAACAATCTAAACAATCTAAACAATCTAAACAATCTAAACAATCTAAACAATCTAAACAATCTAAACAATCTAAACAATCTAAACAATCTAGATATGTTTCACGTGAAACATATTTATTTTAATTTAAAAAACAATTTCTATAAAATATAAAATTTTAACAGTGTTCCACGTGGAACGTGTCATTATTTTATTTAATTTTATCTACTGTTCCACGTGAAACATGTCTAGCTTTTCATCTTCTTTGCTTCGCATTATAAGTTCATCGGTTTCCGATTTGTCTTTATAACCGCAATAATGCAAAACTCCATGAACCAGTACGCGTTTAAATTCGTCTTCGAAACTGGTATTGAAATCTTTTGAATTATCAAGAACCCTTTCAATGGAAACAAAAATATCACCAGAAATTTCGTTACCCAGAGTGTAATCAAAACTGATAATGTCGGTTAATGTATCATGATTAAGATACTCAACATTAATCTTATGAAGGTATTCATCGTTACAAAAGATATAATTGATTTCACCTTCTGATTTGTTTTCCGAAACTATAACAGCACTTAACCAAGTAGCTATTGCTTCTTCGTTTGGTAAAGTAAAATCGGATTCGTAATTAAAATTGATCATTTGTTATTAAAATATACTTGAACCTTTTGATTAAAATTCGAGCGCAAAGGTAACGATTGTCTATTTAATATTTCGATACTGTTTAAATAATCTAAAAGCTCTTTCGGTAATGGGTTTGCCTGATTACTGAAATTAGCCTTATTAGTTTCAGATTGCCGTTTCGGATCTTCACCCTGCAGACGAATAGCAGTGTCTAGTTTTAGAAGTTCTTGTTTAATATTATTAGTTCTTTGAAGCGTTTCATTGTTAAAACCCTTGTTTAATAACAGCTTTTCTAATTGCTTCATTTGTTCCAAAGCATTATTCCCGCTATTACCAATTCCCTTTTTATTCAATTCTTCCTGAAGGGCTTCCCGTAATTGCTTTTGTTCTTTATAAATATCCATAGTTGCTTTAGCGTCTCCTTCTCCATCACCATCGGAATCTCCATTTTGACCTTGACCTTTTCCAGATTGTGATCCTTTATTCTTGCTGTCACCAGGCTTACTGCCTTCTCCCGGAGTATTGTCTGGCTTCATACCTTGCTTCATACCTTCCTTCATCTTATCTGACAATTCGCCTTGCTTTTTAATAATATCCGGCAACTGCATGCCTGAACCTTTTCCAGGTTTTGGCTTACCACCACTGCTTCCCGACATTTGCATCTGCATGCTGCTAAGAGAATCGCTTAATAAATCAGCTAATTTATTAGCAGATGAAATAGCATATTGCTGTTGGGAAACACCTCTGGGCAATTGAGATTCTGTGAAACTTTCTAAAGATTTATCAATATTGTATTGTACATTCGCAACCTCTTTGGTAACTGATTCAGCTATTTTTGGCTGACGTAAAGACAAAGCAAAAAGACTGTCATCAATGTGTCTGAAAAGCAATTTTAAATTTTGCTGGCTGTGAATATATTTATTAAAAGAAGGAGAGCCTACCCTAGAACTTTTAAATTGATTCATTACATCCTCTTGTGAAAAAGAATACGATAATAAATTATCTAATATTTGACGCAACATCTTTACATCTTCTTCAATCTGATTTTTGTCTGATTCCTCCATAGCCCTTTCCATAGCTTTGGACATTTCCTTCATTTTTTTTGATGCACTTTTCTGATTGGGTTTTGCTTTGGATTTATTGTTATTCTGTAAATCTGAAGTAGCTTTTTTTAAATCATCCTTTATGCTGTCCTCTTTATTTAAATCAGACGGAATATCCATTGGAGACTTTAAATCTTCATTGTCTTTGTTTAACTGTTTTAATTCTTCCTGTATTTTTTCAAACTCATCGTTTAATTTCTTTTGTTCTGGAGCAGAATTCTCTTTTTCATTTTCTGATAATTTATCTTCTTTTTGAGATAACTTATCAAGTTTGTCAGCTAATTGCTCTGCTTTCTTATCAACGTAATAACGCTTCGTTAATTCAACTAACTGTGCTAAATTTTTATTTTGACTCTTGCTGTTCTGCTTGAACTTTTCCAATTTTTCAACAAAATCTTCATCTTTAATTTTATTGTTCAATTCATTAAGTTCATCTAATAATTTTTTATTTTTATCTAATTCTTTGTTCGTGTTTTCAAGTCGTTTTTGCAATAATTCTTTAGTTTCATTTTTCTGATCAGGATTAGATTTATCTAAATTCTCTTTCATCTTATTCGCAAACTCCTTCATGCTTTCGTTTTGCTTTTGCTGTTCATTGATGAAATCATTAACTTTTTGACGGTCTTTAAAATCTAAACTGTTCTTTTCTTTACCCGTCTTTTGCAGTTTATCTATAGCCGAAAACTGTTTGTCTTGTTTAGACAAAGTTTTCTGTAAACTGTTGATAGCATTATTTTGCTCTTGAAGCGCATTATTTTGCTTTTCTTCATCAGATAAAATTCTATTGGAATAAACAGAAGAACGGGAACTTTTAAAATGATGAATCGCATCATTATCAAAAACCTCAAAATAAAACTCATAATTTACTCCTTTTTCAACATCAAGATTACTCGGAAAATTGAAAACAATTTGGTCAAACGTATCATGCTTTATAGCAATTATTCCACGTTTAGCACTTAGAGGCTTGCCAGATTCATAATACACAATCTGCAATCTGGACAAACCATAGTCATCTGCAATTTGCCCCACAAAATAAGAACGTTCAACATTTAAGCTATCTGGTGCCTTAGTCATATTGATCGTTGGAAACTGATCTTTGACAACATTAAGCTGATAATTTAATTTTTCAAAATTTTTAACGTTATTATTTGATGTAATTATTTGATATTCTGTATTTTGAACTATATTTTTAGTCAAATTAAAAGTATTATCACTTTTAGCAAATGGAAAAGCCTGTAAATCATTTTTCCACACCACATTTTGGGTCGCATTCGTATTCATTATCCAAGTTACTTGAGTTCCTTCGGGAATAATTCCGTTGCCTGTACCTTTTACAACAGTGCTTTTTTTATTCAGATAGGCTGGGTAAGTAAACTTCATTTCAAAGTTGGAAATAGTAGGAACAGCAATAACTTTCAATTCATAATCTCTGGAAACTACAGCATTAGCATCCAAATAAAAGGAAACATTAGTGATAGGTTTGGCTATTTTAAATTGAAATTTACCAAGGCCGGAAGTTTCAAGAAAGTAACTTTCATCACCTATATGAATCATAACATTTTCCGGTACAATAGCTCCATCACATTTGATCTGCAAAACAAAATCTTTACCTTGTTCAGTAATCAAATCTGAATTTAAAACTGAAAATTTAAAAGGTGCAGGCGGAGCAAATACAGAATTGAAATGCACTACCCTATTCAAACTTTGAGAAATAATACGGCTGTTGCCCGAAAGAAAAAAGAACAACAAGAAAAGAATTGGTAAAATAGCCAGAGGCAAATATTTTTTATTGGTACCAAAATCTATAGCCTTCCCAAAAGGAATTGGATGCAAAGAGTTCGCTTTTTGTTCAATAGAAGCTAATAATAACTCAGAATTATGAACAGAAACATTCTCCTTTGAAAGTTGTAAATAATTAATTAATGTATCATTTACTTCCGAAAAATGATTTCCAATAATCAAAGAAGCCTGAGTATAATCAATACCTTTTTGAAATTTCAATATTTTAAAAATTGGAAACAATATAAAACGAAGCAGTAAAAAAGCCTCTACACTGATAAAAAACCAAAACAAAAATGTTCTTCCCTGTGGTTTTAACCAAAGGAAATACTCAATAAAGAGCGTAAAAAGAAAGTACATTAATCCAAGACCTATAAAAAATATACTGCCACGAATCAATTCATTTGTATAATACTTCTTTATAAAAGCTTCTAACTTTTGATGTATCGAATTTAACTTTTCCAAAATTCACGTATTAATTTAATAACCAATAAAAGTAATAATTTTAATGCTTACTAAAAGGTAAATAAAACATAATATTAAAGGCTTGAAGAAACAGTATTTACAGATACCAAACGACAATTTGAAAATTGTATATTTGCAAAAAATTTACAATAATGTCTAAACCAGTTCGCGTGCGTTTTGCACCAAGTCCGACAGGACCTTTACATATTGGCGGAGTACGTACCGCTTTATTTAATTATTTATTTGCTAAAAAAAATGGAGGAACTTTTTATTTAAGAATAGAAGATACCGACCAAAATAGATTTGTCCCAGGAGCCGAAGAATATATATTAGAAGCCTTAGAATGGCTAGGAATTGCACCAGACGAAACTGTTGGAAAGAATGAAAAATTTGGACCGTACAGACAAAGCGAAAGAAAACATCTTTACAAACAATATGCTGATGCATTGATAGAATCCGGTAATGCTTATTATGCATTTGACACAGCCGAAGCCCTAGATGTTCATAGAAAACAGCACGAAGCAGAAGGTAAAACATTCATTTACAACCATCATAATCGCGAAAAATTAGATACTTCATTGATCATTTCTAAAGAAGAAACGGGCAGAAGAATAGCCAATAATGAAGATTATGTTATCCGTTTTAAAACACCAGTAAACGAAACTTTACATTTGCAGGATATTATTCGTGGAGAAGTAAAATTTGAAACCAGTCTTTTGGATGACAAAGTACTTTTCAAAAGTGACGGAATGCCTACTTATCATTTGGCGAATATTGTCGATGATCATTTAATGGAAACATCGCACGTTATTCGTGGTGAAGAATGGTTGCCTTCCATGCCTTTACATGTAATGTTATATCGTGCATTTGGTTGGGAAGCTCCTGAATTTGCACATTTGCCATTAATATTAAAACCAATTGGTAATGGTAAATTATCAAAACGAGACGGAGATAAAATGGGATTCCCCGTATTTCCGTTGGAATGGAAAACCGCAGAGGGAATTTCATCAGGATATAGAGAAAAAGGATTCTTTCCGGAAACTGTTGTCAACTTTTTAGCATTATTGGGCTGGAATGACGGAACCGAAAAAGAACTTTTTTCATTGGAAGAATTAACTGAAGCTTTTGATTTGAAAAGAGTTCACAAATCTGGAGCTAAATTTGATCCGGAAAAAAACAAATGGTTTAATCATCAGTATTTGATGAAAAAAGATGATACTGTTTTGGCAGAACAATTTGCAAAAATTATAGAATCAAAAGATTTGAACCGATATTTCTCTTTAGTGGATTTGGCAAAAATCGTTTCATTAATAAAAGACAGAGCTAATTTTATTTCTGATTTCTGGGAAATGAGTGACTTCTTTTTTATAGCACCGGCAAACTATGACGAAAAAGCAACCAAAAATTGGAAAGCAGAAACTCCTGCATTAATGCAAGAACTGATATCAGTACTCGAAGAAATAAGTAATTTTACATCATTGAATATAGAAACAATTGTAAAAGATTGGTTAACTAAAAATGAAATTGGAATGGGAAAAGTTATGCAGCCTTTTCGAATGAGTTTAGTTGGAGCGCTAAAAGGTCCTCACCTATTTGATATCGTTGAAGTTATTGGAAAACAAGAAACGATTTCTAGACTGCAAAGAGCTATTGCAACTTTGTAAAATCATAAAAAAATCAATTAAATTATAATAAAAAAGAGGTCTAAAAGCCTCTTTTTTTATTAATAAAATAACTTATGAGATAAGGAACTATAGTCTGTAATATAGATCTAAAAGGATTTGGAAAGCTCTCTTTATAAGGAGCTAAAAAACCTGCAACTATGTTTTCGGGAGTAATTGCATCTCTAGTTTTCTGAATACTTAAAACTAATCTTTGATAACTAATTTGTTTTTCTAATTTCAAGATCTCTAAATCACGATCAATAGCTGCATAGGAAGAATACTTTTTGTTTTCCATAATTAATCATTAAAAAAGATTTCTGAGAATTTTTCTAAAATTGGTCCCTCTATCACTTTGTCTTTCACTAAAAATAAAAGCAAAGTCGCAATTAAATACATACCGGCTACAGAAATAAAACCTATAGCATAATTGTTAAAATAATTGCCTATAAATAAAGCTAAAGCAACAGACACAAATAATAAAACCATACTAAAGCACAATAAAATCAAAGTAAACTTTAAAATCATGGTTGTTGATTTCATTGCAACTTTGAAACCCCATAATTTATAATAAGAAACTGACTTTTCGAAATAAGCTTGGGCTTGATTTTGAATATCTTCTGAATTTTCTTTTATTTTATCAAATGCCATAGACTAGATTTTATGACTGAAATTTAGCATTTTTTTCCTTAAGCTCGGCCAGTTTGTTCTCTAAATAAGAAACTACATCTTCAGTTTTATCAGTAAGATTAGCAACAATATTATCATAATTGCGATCAATGTCCTCTTTACTCAAAATACCTTTACCTTTAAATTTTTCTGAAACTTCATGTAATTTACCATTAAGATTGTTTTTTATATCATCAAAACCATCTTTAATTTTTTCTCTTGTTTTAGAACCTTTATCTGGTGCAAATAAAATTCCAAGCCCAGCTCCTATCGTTGCGCCAACCAAAAGAGCAATTATTGTATTTCCGGTGTTGTTTGACATTTTAATTAAAATTTTAAAGTTACTATATAATAAATATACAACATTATCAACAAACATGTGTTAACAAGCCGTTAAACTACAAATTATGGGCTAAAAAAATCAAATAAAGCCCCTATTTAAACAAAAACAAATAAATGATATACTGATATAAAAAATAAATAAAAATAGTTTAAAACAGATTTATGAAGGTGTATTTTAATTTAAAATATCAATTAAAAAATATTTTACGATAAATAAAATAAATAATAAATATATTTTATCAATTAATAATATTTAATAGTTAAATTTAATATATAAAAAGAAGTAAAAATAGAATCAGAAAAAAATTAGCTAAAAATTTGAATTGAAGCCAAAAAATTAAAATAAAAGCTTCTGAAGAATAAAAAACTAAAAAACATTAATTGATATGGACAAAATTAAAAAATGTCTTAAATTTAATTTATGAAAGCTAATTTTAATAAATTAAAATTATTAAATTATATATAATAATCAATATTATATATAATAAAAAAGTGCTTTATAAAAAGCACTTTCTATAGGTTAAAATTATAATATAAAAATTATATAGAATTTAGAACTTCTATAACTTTTTCATCTTTCTCTTTATTTCTTAATTCTAAAATAAAGGAGTTATATTCAATTTTAAGTTCTGGAAATTTAGAAACATTTTTTACAAATTCATATCTTACAATAGAAGATTGACTTGCACCAGACATTGATACTAATTTATCAACCGTGACTTTTTCGATATCTTTGATATTAACTTTGTCAGAATGTTCCAAAATTAAATTAGAAAATAGTAATGAATTATTATCATTCTTAACATTTTTAACAACCGTTTGACTCAATAAACTAAAATTATCAATTGATTTTATGTTATTAACAATATTATCCAAAATAGAAATAGCAATATTTTCATCTTTTTCTTTTACATATTTATTGATCTCTTTTTGAGTATTCATCAACAAATTAGCCTCTTTCTTATCTTTCTCTTCCCATGCATCTTTAAGACCAACTGTCTTGTTAAAAACTAATTTTGAAGCAGTTGAATCTTTATCAGCAACAAAATAACCTAGACGCTGAAATTGGAAATGTTCCCCTATTTTAACTTCAGCTAAACTTGGTTCAACATAGCCTTTTACAATTTGTAATGAAGCAGAATTCATAAATTCTAAGAAACTTTTCTCTTTATGACTGTCTGGTGCTTCGTCTATAAACAAACGATCATACAAACGAACTTCGGCTTCAACAGCATGTGGAATAGAAACCCAATGCAATGTTCCAGCTACTTTTCGTTTACTCGCCTCACTCCCGCTTCCGCTTAAGGAATCTATATCATAAGTAACTTGAATTTCGGAAATTTTTCCATTATCATTTTTAGTAACACTCTCTCCTTTAATAATATATCCATTTTTAAGACGCACTTCATTCCCTATACTTAAACGGAAAAATTTAGCTGGAGCAATTTCAAGAAAGTCATCTCTTTCTATATATAATTCACGTGAAAACGGCACTTTTCTGAAACCAGCAGACTCATCTTCCTGGTTATTTTCGGCATCCAACCACTCCTCTACTCCTACCGGATAATTAGTGATAACCACTTTTACAGGATCTAAAACAGCCATAACTCTTGGAGCAGTCTTGTTTAAATCTTCACGTAAACAGAAATCCAAAAGAGATACATCAATTACATTTTCACGTTTGGCAACTCCAATTACATCACAAAATTTACGGATAGCTGCAGCAGTATAACCTCGCCTTCTTAATCCAGAAATAGTAGGCATTCTAGGATCATCCCAGCCTTTTACTATATTTTCCTGTACCAATTGCAAGAGCTTTCGCTTACTCATAACTGTATAATTCAAATTCAAACGCGCAAACTCATATTGATGGGGACGCACTTGATTCTCATCATAAATTTGATCCAAAAACCAATCATATAATTCACGGTGCATTACAAATTCCAAAGTACATATTGAGTGTGAAATCTGTTCCACATAATCACTCTCACCGTGTGCAAAATCATACATTGGATAAATATTCCAATCATTACCTGTACGGTGATGATGACGATGTAAGATTCTGTACATCAATGGATCACGCATTAACATATTTGTAGAGGCCATATCAATTTTGGCTCTCAAAACGTGGCTTCCTTCAGGAAAATCACCCTTTTTCATTCCTTCAAAAAGAGCTAAATTTTCTTCAATAGAACGATTTCTATAAGGCCCGTCAACTCCTGGTTGAGTAGGTGTTCCTTTTTGAATTGCCATATCTTCTGAAGACTGGCTGTCAACATAAGCTTTACCATTTTTTATCATAGTAACTGCCCATTCGTATAATTGCTGAAAATAATCAGAAGAATAAAGTTCCTCAGACCAGTTGAAACCTAACCATTTAACATCTTCTTTAATTGAATCAACATATTCCTGCTCTTCTTTGGCCGGATTGGTATCATCAAAACGTAAATTTACAGGTGCATTATATTTTAGTCCTAAACCGAAATTTAAACATATAGATTTAGCATGACCAATGTGTAAATAACCATTAGGTTCTGGAGGAAAGCGAAAACGTAATTTATCTTGCGGAAAACCATTTGTTAAACTGTCTTCTATAATTTGTTCAATAAAATGAAGTGATTTCTCTTCTGATGCCATTTTTTATAATTTTAGCAAAGATAAAAAATTGATGATAGATAATAGCTAATAACAATATAGACTTTCTAGAAAAAACACTAGCCAATTTTTAATACATTTGTATAATATTTGCGTTTATAAGCATAAAATAATACTTTCTGATTCTGAAAAAACAAAAAAATGGGAACAATAAAATTAAAAAACATACGCACTTTTTCTTACCATGGATGCTTAATAGAAGAAGGAAAAATTGGGTCAGATTATAGTGTTGATTTAGAAATAAAAACAAATTTGAAAGAATCATCCATTTCAGATAATTTAAAAGATACTGTAGATTATGTACATCTCAATAGAATTGTAGTCGAAGAAATGGCTATAAGATCTAATTTATTAGAGCATGTAGCCAAAAGAATTATCAATAGAGCATTATCAGAACTTGAAACAGTTTCAAAAATAAAAGTAGCCGTTTCAAAAATTAATCCTCCTATTGGCGGTGATGTAGAAGCTGTTACCATAGAGATGGAAGAAGAACGTTATTTCAATTTATAACAATTACCATAAAAAGAAAAAAAAGTTAACATTAAACTTTTAAACTTTAAAAATTTGAGTTACTTTTGCCATCCGTTCAACAATGGCGTCGTGGCCGAGCGGCTAGGCTGGGCTCTGCAAAAGCTCCTACTCCGGTTCGAATCCGGACGATGCCTCTAAAACCTCTAAGTAATTTTAGAGGTTTTTTTTATGTCTAATTTTTTAGAAAAATGAAATAAAGCTTAGGTTCGAATCCGGACGAAACTTCTGAAACCTCTAAGTAATTTTAGAGGTTTTTTTTATGTCTAATTTTTTAGAAAAATGAAATAAAGCTTAGGTTCGAATCCGGATGATACTTCAGAAACTTCTAAATTACTTTAGAAGTTTTTTATATTTCTTTTTTAGAAAAATTAGGTAATTATTGTCATAAAAAAAAGAGACTAATAATAGTCTCTTTTACTTAAATATTTCTATATGAAATTACTTTTCAATTTTCTCAAAAGCATTCTTTACCATTTGTTTTTCCTTTGGAAACCAGCCTTGAAAAATTAGCACGAAACCAAAAATCATTAAAATAACACTAATTCCTCTCTTAATTTTATAGATATTAGTTGGTGTCATTTTATGTTTTAATTGCTTAGCCAATGCAATTTTAATACAGTCAATTCCTAAATAAGTTAAAATAACTGATATAAAAAATGTTAATACTCTTGAGGTTTCCATTTCTAATTTTGGCCCTACTGAAATAATTACAGCCAGCCAGAATCCAAGTACGCCAATATTGATAATATTTAGAAAAAAACCTTTGAAAAAAAGACCGAGATAATTCTTTTTAATAATCTCGTTGTCAATTGTTTTGGTGTTTACTCTTTTCTCTTTTTTTATTCCGAGAAAAGAAATAAAACCATAAGCCATCATGATAAATCCTCCAAAAATGAACAATGAAGAATTATCATTAAGACTTTGAATCAATCTGTAACTGCCTAAATAAGCAATTGTTATAAAAAAAACATCTCCTAAAACTACACCTAAATCAAAAACTAAAGCGGCTCTAAATCCTTTAATAATACTTGTTTCAAGTAAAATAAAAAAAACTGGCCCAATCATAAAACTTAATAATACTCCCCAAGGAATACCTGTCAAAATATCGTTTATCATTAAAAAATGACTTTAAAAATTGGTTATAAATTTATTATTTCTGGACGATAGTTCCGCCCATAAAAGTTTCTTGTCTTAATTCTTTTGGTTTACCATGAACAGTAATAGTTCCTCCGGCTTTTATTTTTGCATCTACGAGAGAACTGGCTTTTACATCAGCATTTCCACCAGCAGATACACTTACTGTGGTTTGAGAAGTTTCTAAATCCCCAGCTTCTAAAATCCCTCCAGAATTAATTAAAACCGATTGAGTGACTGCTTTGCCTATAATTTTAATAATTCCTCCAGAATACGCTTTAATAGATACTTTATCGACATCCAATACAGCATTAATCTTAGCTCCTTCTTGTGTTCCTAAAGTAATAGTAGTTTGCTTAAAAACATCAGCACAGATTACGCTGCTGCCTTCATTAGCATCAATACTCTGGATTTTCTTGAAATACAATGTAACTTTTGCTTCATCACCAGACATTATTTTTGTCAATGGCATTTTTATTTTTAAAAGCCCATTTTTATTAACAATTTCTACTTTACTTTGACTTGTCCCAGTAATTACAGCTTTAGTTTCGTTTGAAGCAACTAAAGTAACGCTCAGCTTATCGAAAACTTTTACATCATCAAAATCCTTAAGTTCTATAGTCGTCTGACTAAAAGTAAATTGGGATATGAATACAAAACTTATTAAAACTACTCTTTTCATTTTTTAAAAAATTAATTGTTAGTATAACTGTTTAAAAATCTTATTCATTTCTTTTTATAAAATTGAAATCTAATTGTTTTTT
The DNA here is from genome assembly GCF_056403035.1 of Flavobacterium sp. P3_A6. NCBI lineage: Bacteria > Pseudomonadati > Bacteroidota > Flavobacteriia > Flavobacteriales > Flavobacteriaceae > Flavobacterium > Flavobacterium sp. P3_A6. The sequence continues at coordinate 11,732 of NZ_JBFUGG010000002.1, forward strand.
AACCAAATCGGCATTTTTTACATTTACATAAATCTCATCCCCCAATTGCAATAATCGATTGGAGTTAGATCCTACTAATGCATATTGTTTTTCGTCAAAAGTATAATAATCCTCTTTTATATCGCGGGTTCTTACCATTCCTTCGCATTTATTTTCTATAATTTCAACATAAATTCCCCATTCTGTAACTCCTGAAATAACACCTAAAAATTCCTGATCCTGATGATTTTGCATGTATTTTACCTGCATATATTTTATAGAATCTCTTTCGGCATTTGTAGCTAAACCTTCCATTGTTGACGAATGCAGACACTTAGCTTCAAATGTTTCTTCATCCACGGATTTTCCTCCATCAAGATAATACTGCAGTAAACGGTGCACCATAACATCTGGATAACGGCGGATAGGCGATGTAAAGTGTGAATAATAATCAAATGCCAATCCGTAATGTCCAATGTTGTCTGTAGAATATTTGGCTTTACTCATGGAACGAATAGCTAGGGTATCTATTAGATTCTGCTCTTTTTTACCATTAACTTCTTCCATTAAAGCATTCAATGATTTCGAAATATCGCCTTTGTTTCTGAAATCAATTTTATAACCAAACTTAGCAATCAAATTTTGCATGGCGATTAATTTGTCTTCATTGGGTTCATCATGTATTCTATAAACAAATGTTTTCTTTTGTTTTCCAATATATTCAGCCACTTTTCTATTAGCCAAAAGCATAAATTCTTCAATCAGATGATTGGCGTCTTTAGAAACTTTAAAATAAACACCTTCTGGTTCTCCTTCTGTGTCCAAGTTGAATTTTACTTCAACTTTATCAAAAGAAATAGCGCCTTCATTCATCCTTTTTCTTCGGAATATTTTGGCTAACTGATCCATTTTTAGCGTAGCCTCGACAATTTCATCCGAAACTGCATAAGAACTTCCTGTAATAGAAATTTCGGCGGGAATAGTATTGTCTTTGGTTTCAATAATGTATTGCGCTTCCTCGTATGCAAAACGCTGGTCAGAGAAAATTACGGTTCTTCCAAACCATTGATTTACAACCTGGCATTTTTCCGTGATTTCAAAAATAGCCGAGAAGGTATATTTCTCTTCCTGTGGACGCAATGAACATGCAAAATTAGAAAGCACTTCGGGTAACATAGGCACTACCCTATCTACCAAATAAATGGATGTTGCTCTTTGAAAAGCTTCATCGTCAAGGATAGTTCCTTCTTCTAAATAATACGAAACATCGGCAATGTGAATTCCTATTTCGTAGTTTCCGTTTTCTAACTTTTTGAAAGACAATGCATCATCAAAATCCTTAGCATCCTTTGGATCAATTGTAAATGTCAGCGTATCACGCATATCTCGTCGCTTAGCAATTTCACTGGCTTCAATCGAAGTATCAATTTTCTGAGCAAAAGTTTCTACTTCAATAGGAAATTCTGCCGGCAAACCATATTCTGCTAGAATTGCATGAATTTCAGTATCATGTTCTCCTGGTTTTCCAAGAACTTTTATTACTTTTCCGAAAGGACTGTCGGCTCTGGAAGGCCAATCTTCAATATGAACTAAAACAACATCTCCTTGCTCGGCCTCCCCTATTTTATCTTTCGGAATAAAAATATCAGTATACATTTTTGGATTGGCAGTCGAAACAAAAGAAAAATTCTTTTGAATATCAATTACCCCAACAAAATCAGTCTTATATCTTTCAATTACTTCAATTACTTCACCTTCTGCCCTTCTGCCGCTTCTTTTGTTATAAACATACACTTTTACGGTATCTTTATCTAAAGCGTGATTCAAATTATTAGATGGAATAAAAACGTCTTCCTCAAATTCAGGACAAATAAAATAGGCGCTTTTGCGGCCAGTCATATCAATTGTTCCTTCGTAATACTCTTTGCTTGTGGCCTTAATTAAATATTTACCGGGCTCGGATTCAATAATTTTTTTGGAAGCTGCCAAAATCTTTAAATCTTTTATAATCTGATTACGGCTTTGGGTGTCGTCTAATTCTAATTTGGCTCCGATTTGCTTATAATTAAAGGCTTTATTGGCACTTTGCGATAATATCTTTATTATTTTATCTGAGAAATCTTTCTCTTTCTTTATCGGCTTTCTTAATCTTTTACTCATGTATCTTTTCTTAAAAGCCTAAAATTACGAAATTGTATTCACTATTCTGTCTTCTGCGATAGTTTTAAACTAATTATAACTTTACTACATTTATAAAAAAATCAAAATGAAAGGCTTCAAAACAATTGCTGTTTTTAATTATCCGCATGAAATTGTGGTACTTAGACATATTTTGGATCAGGAAGAAATTCATTATTTTTTTGAAAACGAACACATAGTCTCCATTGACCCGATGGCGAGTTTTGCCTATGGCGGCATCCAGCTGAAAGTTCACCCAAACGATTTTGAACAAGTTCAAGAAATACTCGACAATTTGAATTCCAAACTTTCTATCGTTTAAAAAAATTAAACTCCTAGTGATTAATCAAGAGTAATTAACTATTTCCATTAGTTTAAAATTTATTTATTACTAAACTATAAGCTAATTACTTATTTTTTTATTTTCAAATTTCAAAGTTGTCAACATATATTAAATACAACAAAAAGAAAATTTAAATTTAAATTAATTATTTATGGTTATTATAGGGTGTTAATTGTTGCTATAAAATTTTTAAAAAATGTATTGAAATCAAGTTTTAGGTATTTATTTTGAGTTATCAACACCTATATTAATACTTAAATACTTAGCTTTTAGGGTGTTTTTTAAATTAGTTAACAACTGTTAATAATTCAAGAATTGGATAAATTGTAAATAAATGATTTTTATTTTCTTGTTAAAAAATCAAACTTTAGTATTAATAACTTTTCTAAAAAATCACTAAACTTTATTTGGATTTCTAATATCAGTTTTGGATTACTTTTTTTTTGTTTACAAAACTAAAAAACTTCTAAAATTCTATCTAAAGTTATAAACATTTTATGTTAATTTAAGGTTAACTGAATATCAAGTAGTTACGTTTTAGTATTAACAATACAAAATATTAACATTTAGGTTACATTCTGTGTATTGATTTTCAGACTATTATATTTTTTGCTAAATGTTAATAAGATATAAGTTTTCTTATTATCAATGAGTTATTTTTTTTAAAAAAATAAAGCTTATTATTATTGTTTCTTAATCTGTTCTTAAGAATTGAATCCCTATTTTATGACTATTTCTAAAATACTTTGGTTAAATTTGCAGTTCAAAGTCTAATACAAAAAAAATGAAAATTTCTATAGGAAACGACCACGCAGGACCAGATTATAAAAAAGCAATTGTTAAGCATTTAGAATCAAAAGGACATCAGGTAACCAATTACGGAACAGATACAGAAGCTTCTGTAGATTATCCAGATTTTGGGCATCCTGTAGCTTCTGATGTTGAGGAAGGAAAAGCCGATTTTGGCATTGTAATCTGCGGAAGCGGAAATGGAATAGCAATGACTGTTAATAAACACGCTGGAGTTCGTGCTGGTTTATGCTGGACTAAAGAGATTGCTTATTTAACTCGCTTACATAATAATGCTAATATTGTTAGCATTCCGGCTCGTTATACTTCTATTCAGCAGGCGATTGAAATTGTTGAAACTTTCTTAGAAACTGAATTTGAAGGAGGAAGACACCAAACTAGAGTGGATAAGATTAGCTGTTAATATATTTTGGAAAATCACAGCCATCATAATCACAGCCATCACCATCATGTAGAAGGTAAGAATTTATTGTTTTCGATTGTTTTAAATCTTGTTATTACAGCCGCTCAAATTATTGGAGGAATTCTTTCAGGAAGTTTGGCTTTACTATCAGATGCCCTGCATAATTTCTCAGATGTACTTTCGCTGGTTTTTAGTTATGCTGCTCATAAATTATCCAGAAAAAAAGCCTCAGTTAACCAGACTTTTGGTTATAAAAGGGCTGAGATTATAGCTGCTTTTGTCAATGCCATGACATTGATAATAGTGGCTTTGTTTTTGGTTTATGGAGCAATAGAACGTTTTTTTAATCCGCATCATATTGAATCAGGATTGGTGATTTGGCTTTCAATTTTAGGAATTGTCATGAATGGTTTATCTGTACTATTATTAAAAAATGATGCAGATAAAAATTTGAATATGAAATCGGCTTATTTGCATTTGTTTACCGATATGCTGGCTTCTGTTGCTGTTTTGATTGGCGGTTTGCTGATGAAATATTTACAATGGTTTTGGGTAGATAGCGTATTGACATTGGTTATTGCAGTTTATCTGATCATTGTTGGTTTTGATTTACTTAAAAAATCGACCCAGATGCTAATGCTTTTTACGCCGAGCCAACTTGATATTAATGATATTATAGAAGAAGTGCATAAAATATCGGGAGTTAATAAATTGCACCACATTCATGTTTGGTATCTTAATGAAGAGGAACTGCATCTCGAAGCGCATTTGGATTGTTCAGAAGATATAAAAATGTCTGAGTTTAATGCACTTTTAGATAAAGTGGAACATGTTTTGTTCGAGAAATTCAGTATCAATCACATCAATATTCAGCCTGAATATAAAAAAGAAGAAGATTCTAAAGATTTTATAGTTCAGGATTAGATTTTATAAAAATTCGGGTGCTTCGCACCAAATAATCGAAGTTCGGCCAAAAAACCGGGCTTTTTTTTATAGTGATTGCCAGTTATGTAAATAAAACCAACCTATTAAAAGCTGGACAATTACAATCAGCCAAAATTTTAAAAGATAACTTTTTTTAACCGTTTTATGTCTAAAAATAAACATTGCAAAACCAGAACCAATAGTGCCTCCAAATAATACAATACTTAAAAGAGTCCGCTCTGAAATTCTTTGTTTTTGATTCTTTGCCAAATGTTTGTCATAAGCTATTAGCATAAAAGCCGTTCCATTTAAAATCAAAAAATAGTAGAATAAAATATCCATTTAGCTAAAATAAAGCTCCAAAGATATTATTTTAGCTGTCCGAAAAAAATCAAAAAATGACTAACATACAATTCATTTCCAAATCTGTTAACACGGCAGCCATAAATATTCAAAATACAGTGCAATTATTAGAAGAAGACTGTACAATTCCTTTTATTTCCCGTTATCGAAAAGATAAAACCGGAAATTTGGATGAAGTTGTGATTGAGCAAATTGCCAAATTTCAAAAAGAATATGAAACTATTGTAAAGCGTAAAGAAGCAATTTTAAAATCGATTCAGGAGCAAAATGCATTGACACCGGAATTGGATAAAAAAATCCAGCAAAGTTTCGATTTACAGGAATTGGAAGATTTTTACCTGCCGTACAAAAAGAAAAAAAGAACCAAAGCTGATGTCGCCCGCGAAAACGGATTGGAACCTTTGGCTAAGATCATTATGTCGCAAGGAAAGGATGATGTTGATTTCTTGGCGACTCAATATTTGAATGATAATGTGATTAATGAAGAAAGTGCTTTGCAGGGCGCACGCGACATTATTGCCGAGTGGATCAATGAAAATATCTATGTTAGAAAACAGCTCAGACGATTGTTTGAACGCAAAGCAACAATTACAACTAAGGTGGTGAAAACCAAAAAAGAGGAAGAAGGCGCACAAAAATTCAATCAGTATTTTGATTGGTCGGAGCCGTTGACTAAAGCTCCGTCACATCGTCTATTGGCCATTATGCGTGCCGAAAATGAAGGTTTTATAAAGTTCAAAGTAGATGTGGAGCTGGATGATGCTTACGATATCATTGACGAGTTAATCATAAAAGGGGATAACAGTACAACACCACATATTCAGTTGGCGATTGAGGATAGTTATAAACGCCTGCTGAATCCCGCGATTTCGAATGAAACATTACAGGAAGCTAAAGCCAAAGCGGATGCCAATTCGATTCAGGTATTTGCTAATAATTTAGGACAGCTGTTACTGGCACCGCCATTGGGCGAAAAACGAATTTTAGCGATTGATCCAGGATTTCGTTCGGGTTGTAAAGTGGTATGTTTGGATGAAAAAGGTGATTTGCTGTATAATGAAACCATTTATCCGCACGCTCCGCAAAAGGAGGAAGCGATGGCGATAAAAAAAATTCGTTCGATGGTCAATGCGTATCAAATAGATGCGATATCGATAGGAAATGGAACGGCTTCGAGAGAAACCGAATTCTTTATCAAGAAAATAGCTTTTGACAAACCGGTTCAGGTATTCATTGTTTCAGAAGCTGGTGCTTCGGTGTATTCGGCTTCGAAGATTGCGAGAGAAGAATTTCCTAATTATGATGTTACGGTTCGAGGTTCGGTTTCGATTGGACGCAGATTATCGGATCCATTGGCCGAATTGGTTAAAATTGACCCGAAAGCAATAGGAGTGGGGCAGTATCAACACGATGTAGATCAAACTAAGTTAAAAGAAGAATTAGACAGTACAGTGATTCGTTGTGTGAACTCGGTGGGAATCAACATCAATACCGCGAGTAAACATTTGTTGAGCTATGTGAGCGGAATAGGAGAGAAGCTGGCTGAAAACATTGTGACTTATCGTTCGGAAAATGGCCCTTTTACCGATAGGAAACAGCTTAAAAAAGTGCCTCGTCTAGGCGACAAAGCGTATCAGCAAGGAGTGGCATTTATCCGAATTTCGAATGCAAAGAATCCTTTGGATAATTCGGCTGTGCATCCCGAAGCGTATGCTATTGTTGAAAAAATGGCTAAAGATTTGAAACTTTCGGTAAATGATCTGATTGCCAATAAAGAAAAAACGGCGCTAATTAAAGCCGAAAATTATATTACACCTGAAATTGGTTTACTTACCTTAAAAGATATTATAAAAGAGTTGGAAAAGCCAGGATTAGACCCGAGAAAATCTGCCAAAGTATTTGAATTTGACCCTAATGTAAAAACGATAAAAGACTTGAAAACCGGAATGATTCTGCCTGGAATTGTCAATAACATTACCAATTTTGGCTGTTTTGTTGATATTGGTTTAAAAGAAAGCGGACTGGTACATATTTCCCAACTCAAAGCAGGTTTTGTGAGCGATGTGAATGAGGTGGTTAAATTGCATCAGCACGTTGAAGTAAAAGTGACCGAGGTTGATGAAGATAGAAAAAGAATTCAGCTGACGATGGTGATTTAAAGAATAATCAAAAAAATTGATTAAATTTGAATAGCAAAAGAAGTAATCATGGAAAATTGGCAAAAATATATCAGCATAAATCCAGAAATCAGAAGTGGAAAACCTTGTGTTTCTGGTACTAGAATTACAGTTTCGGATGTGTTATCTTATCTTGCATCAGGAATGTCTATGGAAGAAATTATTGAAGATTTCCCGTCTTTAAATAAAGAAAAAATAATAGCAACGCTTTCATTTGCAGCTTACAGAGATAACATAACTAAAATTGCTTTTGCTTCGTGAAGTTATTATTGGACGAGAATTTATCCTAGCGAATGATAAAACAGCTTAAGCCTTTTTTTGAAGAAGTTGTTCATGTATCTGAGTTAAAAATTATTCAGCCAGCCAATGATATTTCTATTTGGAATTATGCAAAAGAAAATGAGTTTACAATTATAAGTAAGGATGATGATTTTGAGAAAATTGTATTATTAAGAAAAGCTCCACCCAAGCTAATTTATCTAAAAACCTATAATTTAGACACCAAAAATTTAGTCAATTTAATTCTAAAGAATAAAGATAAAATAATCGAATTTATTGATTCTGATGAAAACGATATTTTTGAAATTTATTACAATTAGTTCTTTTTCTCCCAACTGAAAGCTGGTTATCTGAGCAATGTGAATGAAGGTGTTAAATTACATCAGCATGTTGAGGTAAAAAGTTACTTATATAGATGAAGATAGAAAGAGGATTCAGTAGACGATGTTAATATAAATCTCTAAGAATAAATAATAAAATCCCAATCCAAACTCTTTGGATTGGGATTTTTTGTTTCAGTAAAAAACTACAAATCATAAAAAACTACGTATTTTTACTTATTTGTAAAAAATTACGAATATCTGAAAAAGCGCGTTTCTAAGTAGACGAAAGCATTGATGATGCTCTTTTTATAGCTTCATTTATAAAAAATACGCAAAAAAAGGTCTATTTTTTGCCCTGATTTAACGGTTCTTCGGGTTGTGCTAAATATTATTTATTGCGAAAAACTTATATATTTACTCAAAATAAAGACGGTTACAGTATAATTTTTACTGATTTTGTCTTTTAACCAAGATTTGTTCATTGAACAGAATGTCTCGTTCACCGCCTGCGTGAGGGATAGAAGCTAGCTACCAAAGTAGCGCGGATAGCCCGACCCCGTGGAGAAAAAGGGGCTGTATAAGCGGTCTGTGAGTAAGCCCCTTTTCTCAATGGGGACACGCCCAAAAGGATGAATGGAACAATGGTTTTGGATGTTTCTATAACTACAAACACACAACAATTAGCACAGATGAAAGATAATCAAGCCATTTGCAACAGCTGCAGCAATGAAAATTGTTTTATCAAAAAGCATATTCATTTGCCTAACATGCAAAATTATATAGAGAAAAAACACAGTTTTACCTGCAAAAAAGCACAGCAGTTTATTATTGAGGGTGCGCCCATTCAGGGGCTGTATTTTGTGCAAAAAGGAAAGGTGAAAACGGTGAAAACCGGTATTAACGGCAGGGAACAGATTGTTCGGTTTACAACGAATGGGGATACTGTTGGCTTTAGGGGATTTGGAACAAGCAATCGGTATTTGATAGGCGCTTATGCCTTGGAGGATACTGTTTTATGCAATTTTAATAACGAGGTGATGCTGGATATTCTAAAGAATGTTCCTGAGTTTACTTATGATATGATGCTTTTTTATGCCGAGGAATTAAACAAAAGCGAGAACAACATTCGGAAAATTGCTCACATGAATGTGAGGGAGCGCGTGATCGATACCTTATTATACATACACAGAAAATTTGGCCAGACCAATGATTTGATTAATATTGATTTGTCCCGAAAAGAAATCGCCGATTTTGCAGGCACAACAGAGGAGCAGGTGACCCGAGTGATTTCGAGCTTAAAGAGAGAGGCATTAATTAAAACCGTTGGAAAGAAAATAGGATTGGAACAAATTAATAAAATGAAATCCGAAATAATGGAACATAAGTACATCTAAGTATTCTATTATTCAATTTTGACTTCAAAAGGCCTAAAAAGGCCTTTTTTTATGGAAATAAGTCTCCTTCTTGATTTTTTTCAAAAAACAGTTTTAGGGTTATTTACTAATTACGTATTAATTCTAAAAACTATAAGTGTTGAAAAACATTAACAAATACTGTGGTTAAGAAATAATTATTGCGTAAACGCAGTTTTTGAATTGCTATTTTAATTTTTATAGCTGTGTAAAAAAGTTGTTTTGTACTGTGAAAAGTGAATACGTAAGTATAAATACGTATATATCTTTGCTTCATACTAATTAAAACATATTCATTATGCAAAAGATTACAACCACAATCCAAAAAATAAAAGCATTAAAAGAAGGCAAAAATTCAAAGTCTATTTTATTAGGTTTAGCCATAACATTGTTTGGATCATCAGTAGCTAACGCGCAGTTGACCGCTACTGGACAGTTAAGAACAAGAACCGAATTTAGAGACGGATACAGCACTTTGCAGGCAAAGGATGCCGAGACTGCGGTATTTACTTCACAAAGAACAAGATTGAATGTTGGGTTTACAGGATACAGATTCAAATTTTTTGCAGCTGTTCAGGATGTTCGTGTTTGGGGGCAGGATGCTTCAACTATTAACAGAACGACTACTGCAGAAAATAACGGTTTACAACTGCATGAAGCTTGGGGAGAAATTATGCTGAATGACACAGTAAGTTCTATTCAAAATTTATCTTTAAAAATAGGACGTCAGGAGATTTCGTATGATGATCAAAAGGTTATTGGAGCTCTTGATTGGTTACAGCAAGCACGTTACCATGATGCGGTTGTCTTGAAATATTTCAATAAAGGATGGACAGCTGATTTTGGAGCTGCATTTAATCAAAATAAAGAATTGTTAGCTGGAACAATTTATAATGGAGTGCCAGCTGCAACTTCTGGTTATACTGCAGGAACTAATGGTTTAGGAACCAATTATAAATCATTGGAATATGCGTATTTGGCTAAGAAATTTTTCTTTGGGGACATTTCCTTTTTATTCTTAAGCGACAATTTTAATAAATATACCAATGTAACTTCAGGAACTCCGCCAGTGGTGACCAAAGTGAACGAACAAGGAATTTGGACCCGTAACACTACCGGTTTTTACTATAATGTGAATGCAACCCGAAAACTAAAATTCGAAGGAAGTTTGTACCACCAGTTTGGACATGACAAAAACGGCCGTAGTCTGAGCAGTAATTTGGCTTCTATTACAACGACTTTGCAAGTAGGAAGAAAATTGTTTGTAGGCCCTGGAGTTGATTATTTATCTGGAAATGACGGTACAAAAGCGGTAACAGCGACTTCTACGAACAATCAATTTGACCCGCTGTATGGAACGCCTCACAAATTTTGGGGATCAATGGATTACTTCTACGCTTCTAACGGTTTTGGAGCACAAGGTTTGTTAAACTACTTCTTAAAAGCCAAATACAATTTAAAAGACAATTTAATTCTTTTTGCTGATCTGCACGGATTTGAATCTGCAAACAGTTTATCAAACGGAGCTGGAGGAAAACAAACTAGTTACTTAGGAACTGAATTGGATTTGAAATTATCTTATAGCCTTACCAAAATGGTCAATATAGAAGGCGGGTATTCTATAATGAAAGCTACTAATTCTATGGCGTCGGCACAAGTGAAAAATGTTGCTAATGCGAACCTAACTCCGCAATGGGCTTATGTGATGGTTAATATTAAGCCAAATTTTTTAAACAAAAAATAATTGATGCAAATCTTTAAAAACTAATAAAATGATACAAGCTAAAAAACATATAAGTACTCTTTTTGCCTCTTTGATGCTGACAATGTGCGTGGTTTTGTTCTCTTCTTTCAAAACAAATCCAAAACCGCCAGTTGCAAATGATCCAGTTAAATTAGGTTTCATTCCCTTAACAGATTGTTCGCCAATTGTAATGGCCAAAGAATTGGGTTTATTTAAAAAATATGGGGTTGAGGTTATAGTAACCAAAGAAACGTCTTGGGCAAATGTACGCGACAAAATCTTAACAGGAGAATTGGACGGAGCTCATTGCCTTTATACTATGCCATTTTCAGTATACACAGGAGTAGGAGGAAAAGCTGGTTCAGAAATGAAAATCGCAATGATGCTGAACGTAAACGGACAGGCAATTACCTTATCCAATGATTTTTGCGGTAAAGTAGGTTTCAAACAAATGAATAAAGTGACACCGGTTGTGGCTGCAAAATTGAAAGCCGAAAAAGAAGTGACTTTTGCAATGACTTTCCCTGGAGGAACTCATGATTTATGGTTAAGAAACTGGATGTCATTGGCTGGTTTAAATCAAAAAGCGGTAAAAATCATCACTATTCCGCCTCCGCAAATGGTTGCCAACATGAAAGTGGGCAATATGGATGGATACTGTGTAGGTGAGCCTTGGGGAGGTGTAGCCGTAAAACAGGGAATTGGTTTTACTCAAATCGCTTCACAGGATATTTGGAAAGACCACCCGGAAAAAGCATTGGTTGTCAACAAAGAGTTTAGTGAATCACGCCGCGAAGATCTAAAAAAAGTAATGAAAGCGATTATGGAAGCCTGTATTTGGCTTGATAACCCTGCTAACCGCAAAAAAGCTGCCGCCATTATCGGGAAAGCGCCTTATGTAAACGCACCTGCCGATGTTATTGAATCGAGATTAATGGGTGATTATAACTTAGGCTGTAACCAAGGAACAGAAGTATACAGCAACAATTATATGCTTTTTTACAAAGGAGGAACGGTAAACTATCCTCGTAAATCTTACGGAATTTGGGCAATGGCACAGTATGTACGATTTGGCTATTTGAAAGAAGAGCCTAATTATCAAGCGATTGCCGATAAATTAATTCTTCAGGATTTATACGAAGAAGTAGCGAAAAGCATGAAAATTAAAATCCCTACAGATGATATGAAACCGTTCTCGCTTACAATGGATAAAACGGTGTTCAACCCGGCAAATCCATCCGCATATTTAAAAGTGGTAAAAAGATAAATTAAAAAAAGTTCTCAATAATCCTTGTTTTCCCTCTTAGCATGAGGGGAAACAAAGGTTTGAGATTCATAAATACCTATTTAATATTAAATTTCAGCATTATGTCAAATTCAACTACAGCAACAATCGAACAAGATGAGGCAGCAGGAAGCTATTCTCTTCTCAACACTTTTGGTAAAGTAATTAAGAAAAAAAGCCTTAAAAAAGCGTCACGTTATATTATGGAAAAAGCAAAATCAATTGTGTTTGCTTGTATTGGATTGACGATTTTTTGCGGATTTTGGAGTGTATTAAGTTTTTATACCAAAGAAGCGCTTCCGGGGCCAGTGGCTACTTTAAAAGTGCTATATGAAATGTTGAGCGATCCGTTTTATGATTACGGACCAAACGACAAAGGAATCGGACTGCAATTGTTTGTTTCCATCAAAACCGTTTTGACAGGATTTTTATTAGGTTCTTTATTTGCAATTCCTTTCGGAATCTTGATAGGGGCAAGTTCTTTTTTCAAAAAAATATTTTATCCTATCGTACAGTTCTTAAAACCGGTTTCACCTTTGGCTTGGTTTCCTATTGGTTTGGTTGTTTTTAAAGATACAGGTTTAGCAACCATATTCATTGTGTTTATTACTTCTTTGTGGTCTACATTGATTAATACATCTTTTGGGGTGAGCACCATTCCGCAGGATCATAAAAATGTAGCGAAGGCTTTTGGTTTTTCCAAATGGAGGTATTTAACCAAAGTTGTTTTTCCATACACCTTGCCACACATTATTACAGGATTACGTTTGAGTATCAGTGTAGCTTGGTTGGTTATTGTTGCCGGCGAAATGTTATCGGGCGGTGCAGGAATCGGATTTTTTGTATGGGACAGCTGGAATGCACTGAGTTTAGAAAAAGTGATTTCGGCCATCATCATCATCGGATTTGTGGGAATTATTTTTGACGGATTTTTTACAATGATTGAAAACAAAGTATCGTATAAAGCTTAGGAAGACCCTAAGATTCGGAGACTCTAAGTTACTAAGATTTTATAAGTTTTAGTATCTCAAATCTCAGCATCTTAGAAACTCAGAAGCAACAACCATGAACTCACAAAGTCTTAGAAACTTTAAAAAACACACCTATGAGCTATTTAGAAATAAAAGATTTGGAAATTTCTTTTCCAACTCCAAAAGGGAAATATATTGCAGTAAAGGACATTAACCTTTCTATCAAAAAAGGGGAAATCATATCGATCATCGGGCATTCGGGTTGCGGAAAATCAACCATTATGAACGCAATAGGAGGCATGCTAACACCAACAGGCGGATCGGTGGTATTGGACAATAAAAACATAAAAGGCCCGGGACCGGATCGCGGGATTGTTTTTCAAAACTATTCGTTACTGCCTTGGTTGACGGTGGAAAACAATATTTTCCAAGCGGTGGATTCGGTTATGGATTGTTCCAAAGCTGAGAAACACGAAATCGTGATTAAAAACCTCAAAATGGTTAATTTGTTTCAGCATAAAGATAAATTACCGGGACAGCTTTCGGGAGGAATGAAGCAAAGAGTCGCTATTGCGAGAGCATTTGCCATAAATCCGGGAGTATTATTAATGGATGAACCTTTTGGAGCATTGGATGCCTTAACCAAAGGTTCTATGCAGCTCGAAGTTTTGAAATTGTGGAATCTGAATAACAGAGAAAAAACCATCGTGATGATTACGCACGATATCGAAGAAGCATTGTTTTTATCAGACCGAATTGTGGTTTTGCATAACGGCCCTTCTTCGACCATTAGGGAAATTGTAACGGTAAATTTGCCAAGACCAAGAAATAAGATTGAAATCGTTAAAACTCCCGAGTATATTGAGTTAAGGGATCATTTACTGCATCTGTTAACTGATCATTTCTCAATCGAAGATATGGGAGTAACGTATAAAAGTTAGTTAATTTTGTTTGCCCAAAAAAGGTCTTTTTAGTATTGAAAAGACCTTTTTTAAAATAAAAAATTCCAAATTCCGATATTAATATCGGAATTTGGAATTTTTATATTTGAAAGAATTTCTGCGAAAAATTTATTCTTTAGTCTCTTCTTTTTTATCAGCTGGCTGATCTTCTTTGGCCGCGTTTTTAAATTCTTTAATACCGCTTCCTAAACCTTTCATTAATTCTGGAATTTTTTTACCTCCAAAAAGTAATAAAAGAACTCCAATAATCAAAAGTATTTCTGTAACTCCTAATCTTCCCATGATTGAATGATTTATGCCGTAGCAAATTTGTAATTATATAATGGACAAAGGTATATAGAATAAATTTATGAGCATTGATTTTAAACTGTTTTTTGTTTGAGATAGCGTTAAATATTTTATAAAATTGCAGAGTTTGTAATATAACTACTTATAATGGGCTAGTGTTGACAACACTTTTAATTATTATATTTGTGACATAAATACACATCATGCCTAAAAATCGGTTAAAAAGGAAAAAGTTTTGGGACAGATTATTAATCAAAAACAGATTAATAATTTTGAACGAGAATACTTTTGAGGAAATTTTTTCTTTTAAATTGAATATAATGAGCGTTTTCGTTACGCTTACATTAGGAGCTATTTTTCTGATTTCGGCTACAACAATATTGATTGCTTTTACTCCATTGCGGGAATTTATCCCAGGTTATTCCTCTTCTGAATTAAAAAAAAACGCAACCGTTTTAGCATTAAAATCTGATTCGCTTTCTATAGCATTGAAGAAAAACGAAGCTTATATAAAATCGATTCAAAAAGTGCTGAACGGCGATTTGGAATATGCCAAATTCAGCAAAGATTCTATACTTTCAGCTACTGATGAAGCAAAGGAACCAGTAGATTTGACCCCTTCCGAAAATGAAATTGAATTGAGGAAAAGAGTGAATGAGGAAGAAAAATTGGATTCTAAATCTCAAAAAGTAAATTCCAAGCACAAGATAAAATAATTAAATTTCAAAATAATACCCAAAAGAATGTCACTAAAATCGATTGCAGCCAGATTGTTTGCACAAAGAATATATAAAAAGACACAGGCTTGGGCCAATTCTCCGATAGAAACCCAAAAAGCTGTTTTCCAAAATTTAATACAAGCTGCAAAAGAAACGCAATTTGGTAAGGATCATCATTTTGATCAAATAAAAACTTTCGAAGATTTTTCAAAACAAGTTCCTATTCGCGATTACGAAGGCTTAAAACCGTATGTGGACAGAGTTGTGAAAGGGGAAGAAAATATACTTTGGAAAGGTAAACCATTGTATTTTGCCAAGACTTCTGGAACAACTTCGGGAGCCAAATACATTCCGCTGACCAAGGAATCGATGCCGTTTCATATTGAGGCGGCCCGAAATGCAATTTTGCATTATATACACGAAACTAAAAATGCCGATTTTGTAAACGGAAAAATGATTTTCCTGCAGGGAAGCCCTATTCTTGAAGAAAAATACGGAATAAAATTGGGACGTTTGTCTGGGATTGTGGCGCATTTTGTTCCAAAATATTTGCAAAAAAACAGATTGCCTTCGTGGGAAACCAATTGTATAGAAGATTGGGAAACCAAAGTGAACGCTATTGTAGGCGAAACTATAAACGAAGATATGACCGTGATTTCGGGAATTCCGTCATGGGTGCAAATGTATTTTGAAAAACTGCAGCAAAAGGCAGAAAAACCTGTTGGAGATATTTTCAAAAATTTCAATCTGTTTATTTACGGAGGCGTGAATTATGAACCTTACAGGGCCAAATTCGAAAATTTAATAGGCCGAAAAGTGGACAGTATCGAATTGTTTCCAGCATCTGAAGGTTTTTTTGCCTATCAGGATTCGCAAAAAGAAAAGGGAATGTTACTGTTGCTGAATTCAGGTATTTTTTATGAATTTATAAAAAGCGAAGACTTTTATGGAGAAAATCCAAAGCGATATACCATTGGGGAAGTGGAGTTGGGCGTAAACTATGTTTTGATTATTTCAACCAATGCGGGACTTTGGGGTTATAATATTGGAGACACTGTTCAGTTTACTTCATTGAAGCCTTATCGGGTTATTGTTTCGGGTCGTATCAAGCATTATATTTCGGCTTTTGGAGAACATGTAATTGGCAAAGAAGTCGAATGTGCCTTACAGGAAGCTATGGCGGGAACATCTGTAAGAGTAAATGAATTTACAGTGGCGCCACAAATCACGCCTGCCGAAGGACTGCCGTATCACGAATGGTTTATCGAATTTGAAAACGAACCCGAGGATAGCTCCACTTTTACGGAAGCTCTGGACAACGCGATGCGCAAACAGAACATTTATTATGATGATTTGATCGTGGGTCATGTTTTGAAAAAATTAGTCGTGACGAAAGTTTCCAAAAATGGTTTTCAAGAATACATGAAATCGATCGGAAAATTGGGCGGACAGAATAAAATTCCGAGATTATCGAATGACAGGAGTATTGTGGATTTATTGGCTTTATAAAAAAGCAAATAAATTAAAACACCTAATTTTTCTGTTGTAACGGAAAATAAAGTACTTATTTTTCCAATGTAATGGAAAAATTAGGTGTTTTTGATTTAAAAAAGAGAGTAAGCCATGTTGAATGATTTTTAGAAAGAAATTAAAATAGTTACATTTCTATAATATTAATGAAAAGAACAAAATCCTTACATTTGAGGGTTATAAAGAATATAAGGATGAAAGACACCAAAAACATATCCAGATCCAGAGCGCATGAATCATCGGCGGCAATTGAAAAAATGTACATTACGATGCGTCATCTTTTTAATAGAGGATTTTATAAGCCGATGGGAGTTTCAGGAGATACTTTGAGAGAAGCTTTATTGGCTCTAAGACCTGAAATTTATGGAAACATTGCCGAAGAAAAAGTAGAATTAAACGGTCTTTTATATGTTATAGAACGTCTTCCGATAGGAATCGAGGAGTGCCGTTTTATTAATTTGACATCGGATGAAGGGTATTCCAAATCTCATTTTCAAGCCATTGTGCCACCAAAAAGACGACGCAATTGCTACCGTATTGATGAGGAACAAATGAATGTAGAAATTACCAGAGGACGATCGGACATTTACGATATTCTGACGCATTTAACATTTATCTTTATTGAATCCCATAAAATCAAAAACAGGGTTTTACAGGATGAAATTGGAGAAGTTTCCCGTGATTGGACTAAGCTGGAAATAGCGGTTTCCCAAACCAAAAAACTGACTTTGGTAGAAAAGGAAAAAGCGATTTCTCATGCCGCCAACATTCTTGGAAGAACATTCGAGGAGGTTTTGAATATTTATGATGATTTTGGAACAGATACAGCTCCCGACCGTTTTTTGCACGTGATTTATTGGCTGGGAAAATTGGCAATTGAAGAAGTTGCTGATAATCAAAAAAGAACGATTACTTTTAGTCCTGTTTTGAGAGAGCGTTTGGGACATCACATTCACGGTGAAATTTGGGCAAACAATATCAAGGAAGTGCTGAAAGCCAATCAATTGCTGGACAGACCCATTCATGTGATTAGCGCCAATATGCACTCGGTGATGAATTCTATTTTTGCAACGCCGCTTTTAAAATCGAAATTTAAAGACAAATCCGATTTCTTTATTTATGAAGAATTGAGCAAGTCTGGTGCAAATGAAGTCAGAGGCCAAGTGGAATCACTAGCATTGAAACAGGGAATGATCACTTTACCCGATACTTCAGGAACTAACATAGATGTTCAAATTTTTGATACTGCCAAAATAGATTGGTCAAAAACAGCTTTTCCAAAGGCAGCTTTGGCTGAGAAAAAGCCTGTGATTATTGTTATGGATTATGCTTTTGGAGAGCAAGCCTATGAAACAATAGATGAACTCTTAAGGCCTTATAAAAAAGAAACGCTGCTTAGGGTAGAGTCAGTTTCTATTATGGGTAAAGCAGGAATTCTGGAAGGAGGAAAGGGAGATATCATGATTCCGAATGCACATATCAATGAAGGAACGGCGGATAATTATTTCTTCGAAAATGAATTGACTCCCGAAATGTTTGAAGGCAATGACATTGCAATTTATGGAGGACCGATGGTTACTGTTCTTGGAACATCATTGCAAAACAAAGATTTATTAAAGTTCTTTCATGAATCGACTTGGGGAGTTATTGGACTTGAAATGGAAGGGTCTTATTATCAAAAAGCCATTCAGGCAGCATCCAAAATCAGAAAGAGCGTACCACATGATATCAAAGTCAGATATGCGTATTATGCATCGGATAATCCATTAGAAACCGGAAGCACTTTGGCTTCTGGCGGACTTGGGACGACTGGAGTAAAACCGACTTATTTGATTACGATTAAAATTTTGGAACAAATTTTCAATATAAAATAAAAAGGCAGGATGAGTGTAGCAAAAGGAAATAATTCAGAGAATCCGGAAATTGATTTACTAACGGTTTTTAGTAAAATTAGGGATTTCTTCGAGTGGATTAATACTTTGTTGTTTAAAGCAATTCGTTTTTTAGTAAAAAATGTAGTTGTTGTGGTTACATTAGTCATTATTGGAGCTGGAGTCGGTTATTTTTTAGAAAAAGCATATCCTCGCTTTGAGCAAAAAATAATTGTAGAACCAAATTTTAAATMGACGGATTATTTATATTMTAAGATTAATTTTTTGGAGGATAAAATTGCTTTAAAAGACACTTTATTTTTAAAATCCATCGGGATTCAAAAACCGTTGGGAATTGTGTCGATTGCTATTGAGCCTATTGTTGATGTTTATAATTTAATGAATAAGGATGGAAAGAATTTAGAGTTGTTAGAATTCATGGCACAAAATGGTGACATAAAATCCATTGTTAAGGAGACAACGACCAGTAAAAATTATGCACTTCATACAATTATTATAAATACAGCTGAGGTTGTTTCTGCTCAAAATTGTATTGAACCTCTTTTGAAATATTTAAACTCAAGTGCATACTATGAGGCTTATAAAAAAATCAATTTGCAAAACATTCAAAACAAAATAAAAAGCAAGGAAGCTACTATTGCCCAAATAGATGGGATTTTAAACCAGTTTTCGGGACCTTTTGGGAATCATGCAAATAATGAAAAACTGATTTATTATAATGAGAATTTAAATTTAGACGGGATTATTAAAACCAAAGATTCTTTGTCAGCTCAAATAGGGACATTAAAAATAGAGCAATATAATACCGATAAGATAATTAAAGAAAAAGGGATTGTTTTAAATTTAAAAGATCATAAAACGATAAAAAGAAAATTGATCTTTATTTTGCCATTACTTTTTATTGGCCTTTTTGTTTTCTTTAGTTTTTTCAATTCTTTTTATAAAAAACAGTCTTTGAAAGCGAAAGCAAATCTGCAGTAAAGAATAGATTTATTGCAAAAAGCTGGAATATATTATGGGTATGGAGGAGCAAACATGTTAAAAAAAATTCAGGACCGGCTGATGCAAATCAACAAAAATTCCTTTGTTCAACAAAGTTTAATCACTTTAATTCTGAGGGTTTTAGGTGTGATACTATTATTTGGTTTCACAATATTTCTGACCAAGACGTATTCGCCAAAAATTGTTGGACAGTATGATTTTGCTCGTTCTTTTCTATTGGCAGCCAGCAGTATTTGTCTTTTGGGTTTTGATCAGTCTATTTTATATTTTAAAGGGAGATTATTAGGTAAGAATGCTCTTGATCAATTAAAAAGCATTTACATCAAAATGGTTTGGATGCTGTTCGTAACTTCTTTGATCGCATTAATAAGTGTCTTTTTTATTAATCAAAAAACAATAAATAATTACTTTTCTGATCAGGAAGTTTATTCGATATTTTTAAAAGCTGCAACAACCGTATTTTTCTATGGAATATCAATTTTAAACACAGAAGTTTTTAGAGCGTTAGATAAATTATATGTAGCCGAATTGTTTCGGAATGTTATCAAATATATTCCGTTAATTATTGGTGCAATAGTCTTGTTTTATTGGCATGAAGAAAGTTATTTGGTAGATGTTTTTTTGGCTGGATTTGTTTTGCTTTCATTAATCAGTTCTATTTTGGTTTACAATTATTTTAGGAATACTGCCAAAATTATAGCGGTAGAAAACATTTCGCATAAAGAAGTATTTTTAAAATCATATCCAATTGCTATCAGCGGTATGGCAATATTTTTATTGATGTGCTTTGATATTATGTTTTTGAAGAAGTATCGCAATACTGAAACGGTTGCTTTTTATTCTATAGGAGTTAAATTAATGACAATTGTTTCGGTAATAGTTTTAACGATAAACATTACGGTGTCCGCAAAAATTGCAGAATTTTTTGCGAATCAAAAAATGACAGAATTAAGTAAAGCAGTTAGGAATAGTGTCCGGTTAATCTTTGGAATAACATTTCCTGTAATAGTGCTGATGTGTGTTTTTTCAGAATATATTTTATCTCTTTTTGGAACCCAGTACATCGTTGCCAAAGAAGCTTTTTTAATTTTGATTATCGGACAAGGGATTTGTTCTGCATTTGGAACGGCTCCAGTTTATCTAAATATGACAGGAAGATCACATATATTTCAGATTGTTTTAATTACTGCGGTGGTTATTAATTTTGTTTTGAACCGTTTTTTAATTCCAATTTACGGAATGACTGGAGCGGCTATTGCTTTTGTACTGAGTTCTTTTTTCTGGAACTTTGTTTCGGCAATTATTATTTATCGAAAAGATAAAGTAACCGTTTTTTTGCATTAAGCAAAATTAAAGACCAACATGAAAACCCTAATTAAAAAAAGCTCATTAGCATTTTTACTTATTGCGGCAGTCAATTTATTTGTTGCGGTTTTTTCATTTTATATTTTACCGAAAAAGTTTTTTTATGATGCTACCATTATTGTTTTAGATAAAGGCAATGAAATAGGTTTTATTGGGAGTTACCCGCTTACTATTTTATTTTACAAAATAACAGGTTTGAGGTATTTGCCTTACCCAATAATTGGATTGATTCAATTTCCAATTCTAATGTTTGTGCTGCATAAAATAGGAATACCCAATGGCTTCGAGAAATTAAACATAAAAAACGGGATTGTTTATTTGGGGATGTTTATGACAGCCATTTTTATGTCGATGCCCTCCAAAGAATTCATTACCTATTTATTTATTTCTTTGATTGTTTTTTTATTTCTAAACGAAAAAAAATCCTTTCATAAAACGCTTTTGACCGCATTTTTTTTATTGGCTGTTTTTGGAATTTTTTATCGGCCTTACTTTTTTTTGATTCCAATTATTGCTCTAGGAATGTATGGAGCAATTTTAATCAATTTTAGGAATAAGGCTTTTACGGCTATTTTTTATGGTTTATTGGCTGCCATATTTTTGTCGTTAGGTTATGGAATTATCGAAGGGCATTATTTTTCAGAAGTTAGCAGAGAAGTGGTAAATAGCACAAGGATAGGATCTGCAGATGCAAATTCAATGATTATACTACCATTAAAACCAGACACCTGGTATGGTGAAACTATAGGCATATTTTATGGTTTTTTCTCTGTAAATGTACCAATCAACGGATTCAAGCAT
This sequence comes from Flavobacterium sp. P3_A6, assembly GCF_056403035.1. Lineage (NCBI taxonomy): Bacteria > Pseudomonadati > Bacteroidota > Flavobacteriia > Flavobacteriales > Flavobacteriaceae > Flavobacterium > Flavobacterium sp. P3_A6. The sequence goes on from NZ_JBFUGG010000002.1 coordinate 33,482, forward strand.
ATTTTATCTCCTCAGATTTTAGTTTTCATAATCTGGCAGCTTTTTTTGTTTTACATTCTTCTAGTACGGTTTTCAAGATGTATTAAATCAAGAAAGGAACATAAAAATGAACTTTGGGCTTTGCTTATTTTGTTTGCTTTTTTTATTGTTCAAGGTGTTTTTGAACCCGATTTAGGATCGGCTGTCCGACATAAAATAGGTGTTTTTCCACTAATTTATTATGCATTATACTATGACCATTTCAGAAAAAAACTTCAATAAAATATTCAATGGTTTTTTAGCTGTATTGGCCATTACCATGATTTTTAGAAAACCATGCACGCTGTTGATTATAGTGTTTGCCGTCTTTAATCTGCTTTTTATAAAAAAAACGAATTATATTAAGCAATCTCTAATTTTAATAGCACTTATTGGCGCTCCTTTATTATTAGAAATTGTGATGTTTTGGAATAATGATTCTTTTTTTAAAGGATTAAAATCATTAGAAAAATATAGTTCTCTTCTTGTTTTCTCTTTATTTGTTTTAGGGAATTATCAGAGAATCAGTTTTTTTAAAATCCTTCGGTTTTACAGTATATCGACAACGATTATCTTATTTTTTTTCTTTTTTAGATTTGTCATTTATTATCCAGAGTTAATGAAAAAATATCTCAACGGAATCGATTTATGGGAAATGGGTTATGCATTTTCCAATAGTATTGGAATTCATGCACCAGCATTAAATATGCATTTGGCCTTTGTTTCGATTTGCAGCCTTTATTTTGTTTTTGAAGGATTTAGAGGAAGCGGCCAAAAGATATTCAGATGGATTAATTGTATTGTTTTTGTGTTTTCTTTTTTCTTTGTTCTTTTTGTAAATACAAGAATGGCATTGTTCAATACATTAATTGGTTTTGTACTGGTCTTTTTTGGAGAAGTATTTCGAAAATATAATTATAAAAAAGTAGTAGGCTTTTTAGCTGTTTTAATTGTGGTTTTAGGAACCGTGCTTTTCTTTTTTGTCCAAAAAAATCCTTATATGAAAGAGAAGTATTCTACTGTAACCTTTGCTTATATGGATAAAGTGGGAAAGCTGGATGAGATCGAGCATCCCGAAGTAAAAGTATTTAATTCTTTGGTAACCCGTGTTTCTATCTGGAAATCGGCTTGGGAATTGTCTTTGCAGCATCTTCCTTTTGGTGTTGGCGCTTCTGATGGAAAGCCAGAATTAGTAAAATATTTTAAACAGACAAATCAGCATTTTTTGGCCAAATATGAATTTCCTACCCATAATCAATTTCTTGATTATTTACTAAAATTTGGAATATTGGGACCAATTGTAATCTTGCTTTATATTGGGACTATTGGCTATTTAGGAATCGATTTAAAAAATGCGATCGTATTTTCTTTCTTTTTCCTTTTTTTGACTTCCAATCTCACCGATGATTTTTTGCTGCGTTTTGACGGCATTGCTTTTAGCGGATTGTGGATGTCTATTTTTGCAGGTTATTGGATGCAGAAAAATAGTGCTGATAAAGAGCTGACAGTGCTTTGAAATTTTTGTTTTTATCAAATAAAGCATAACATCTTTTTAAGGCATTATCACCAAATTCAATTCGGATTTTCTCCTCTTTTAATAGTTCAAAATAGCCATCAAGTTCTTCAATACTGTCAAAAAGAAAACCAGTTTCATTAGGAACAACAATATCTTTATTGCCGATTATATTGGTTGCTAAAACTGGTTTTTTCAAGGCCATTGCCTCCAAAACCGCAATAGGAAGGCCTTCCCAAACAGAAGTCTGAATATAAATATCAATCGAATTGAGTTCTTTTAACACTTCATTTCTGTCCAAAGACCATCCTTTTATTCGAATATTTGGAGCAGTTAGCAAAGAATTTAATTCCCCGTCACCAATCCAGACAAAATTAAAATCTGGAAACCGTAATGCAATTTGATTAAATAAATTTGGGTTTTTTTGAAACGTGATACGTCCAACAATACCAATTGTCAGTTTTGCGTTTTGATGAAATAATTGATGTCGCTGAATTTCCTCAATATTGATGCCATTCCGTATTAAATGAGATTTTCCTATTTTTTGGGCTATTTCATATTCAGTATCTCCGCAGGCAATGGTTACGCCGCCAAAGAGTTTCGGGAAACTTTTTTCGATAGAGCAAAACAGATTTTTGGACAAAGAAGAAATATCTGTTCTCAGAAAAGAATATCCATGTGGCGTATAGAATATTTTTTTTCTTTCAAATAATAAAAAACAAGCAATCCTTCCCAAAACACTTGCTTTCGAAGAATGAAGATGGATAATATCAGGGTTTAGTTTTTTAAGTTCTTTTCTTAACAGAAGAACCGCTTTGAAATCTTGAATAAGAGATATTTCCCGGATCATATCCATTCTTATCAGTGATACTCCTTTTGAGAATTCGGATCCTATTTTTTCAGGATTAATTTCTTTGCGGTTCCCACTATAAATAATGGTTGTAGAAATGTCTTTTCTTATTTGATCTTCTCCAAAATAATCAGACAAATCTTTAAAATAAGTATAAACTCCCCCTCCTAAAGCTTCAATTACATGGACAACTTTCAAATTAATTATTTTTTAATGCTACAAAAATAGGCTAAAGTAGATAAAATATTTCTTATGTTTATTCAAAAAATAGAGGATTATTTATTAATCCTTAATACAGAAAATTAAAAGGTAAAATATTTTACTATATTTGCTTTTACTGCAAAATTTTTGAGGAAAGCAGTATATATAGACTATGAAAAGAATACTCATTACTGGAGCGGCAGGATTTTTAGGTTCTCATTTATGTGACCGCTTTATCAAAGAAGGTTATCATGTAATTGGAATGGATAATCTGATTACTGGAGACCTTAAAAATATTGAGCATTTGTTCAAATTAGAACATTTTGAATTTTATCATCACGATATTACCAAGTTTGTACATGTTCCAGGGAATTTAGATTATATTTTACATTTTGCTTCTCCCGCAAGTCCAATAGATTATTTAAAAATTCCAATTCAGACCTTAAAAGTAGGATCACTTGGAACACATAATCTTTTGGGTTTAGCAAGAGTAAAGAAAGCCAGAATTCTTATTGCTTCCACATCCGAGGTGTATGGGGATCCGTTGGTTCATCCGCAAACAGAGGAATATTATGGAAACGTAAATACCATTGGACCAAGAGGAGTGTATGATGAAGCCAAGCGTTTTCAAGAATCAATTACCATGGCATACCATACTTTTCATAATGTAGAAACTAGAATTGTCCGTATTTTTAATACTTATGGGCCTAGAATGCGTTTGAATGACGGGCGTGTCATTCCCGCTTTTATCGGGCAGGCGATTCGAGGTGAGGATTTGACTATTTTTGGCGACGGAATGCAAACCCGTTCTTTTTGCTATGTTGATGATCAAGTGGAGGGAATTTTCAGATTATTGCATTCGGATTATGTGTATCCTGTAAATATTGGAAATCCAGATGAAATCACAATCAAGGATTTTGCAGAAGAGATTATCAAATTGACTGGCACAAGCCAAAAAGTGGTTTATCATTCATTACCAATAAATGATCCTTTACAGCGCCAGCCAGATACGACCAAGGCAAAAGAATTATTAGGCTGGGAAGCCAAAGTAAATCGTGCCGAAGGAATGAAAATTACTTATGATTATTTCAAATCCTTATCCAAGGAAGAATTATCCAAGGAAGAACACAAGGATTTCTCTAAGTATATCAACTAGTGAAAACCACCACCGGAATATATTCGGGTTATATTAGACCCTTTTCACGCATAATAGATTTGATTATTATCATTTTTTTTACTGCGTACTTTTCGGGTATACCTGTTTTTCAAGATTATTATGCTTTTTTTATCAGCTGTGCTTGGTTTGTTATTGCGGCTAATTTAGGTTTCTACGAAGTCTACCGCTATACCAAAGTGATTGCAATTTTGAATTGTACTTTAAAGCAAGCTGCTACTTATACTGTTTGTTGTTTTGCTATCGCCTATTTTTATCATGAAAGATATAGTCTGACAGCGATATTGCTTTTTACATCAGTATCGATAATAGTGATACTTGGGTTTAAATTGTTTATTTATTTCTTTCTCCGGAAATTCAGAATTTTATTTGGCAGAAATTCCAGAAGGGTAGTTCTTGTAGGAAAGCAGGGAAGTGTAAAGCCTTTGAAATGTTTTTTTGAAGAAAATCCAGATTATGGATACAAATTGATTGAAGCCTTTGATTTGAATCATCAAAAGACGGATTATTTCAAGACAATTTTTTCTTTTATTTTAGACAATAATATTGACGAAATTTACTGTTCTATGCATGATTTATCCAGTAAACAAGTTGAAGAATGTATTTTATTTGCTGACAATAATTTCAAAACGCTTAAATTTATTCCAAACAAAAAGCAATTACTGTCTTTAAATACTGTTTTTGAATATTATGATTATATTCCAGTAATTTCACAACGGAAAATTTCTCTTGATGATTCCCTTCATAAAGGAATCAAACGTATTTTTGATATTGTTTTTTCATTAATAATTATATTAGGTATATTGTCTTGGTTAATTCCTATTTTAGGAATTATTATAAAACTTGATTCCAAAGGGCCGTTGTTTTTTGCGCAAAAAAGAAATGGTTTGAATAATAAGGAATTCAGCTGTTTTAAATTTAKATCAATGGGAATAAATGAATTGGCAGATGTTGAACAGGTTTCTAAAAACGACACTAGAATTACCAGAGTTGGCAAATTTATCCGCAAAACAAGTATTGATGAATTACCGCAATTTTTTAATGTTTTATTTGGAGATATGTCGGTTGTGGGACCAAGACCTCATATGGTAAAACATACCAATATGTATGCAGAGCAGATAGACAAATTTATGGTACGCCATTTAATAAAACCTGGTATAACAGGTTTAGCCCAAACTAAAGGGTTTCGCGGAGAAATTGAAACGGACAAAGATATTATCAATAGAGTGCGGTATGATATTTTTTATATCGAAAAATGGTCTCTATTGCTGGATCTTAAAATCATTTTCAATACTGTTTATAATGCTTTAAAAGGAGATCAAAAAGCCTATTAAAATGGAAACATCTTTAGTATCTATAATAACTCCTTCCTTTAACTCGGATAAATTCATTGCCGAAACTATTCGATCAGTTCTAAATCAAACCCATCAAAATTGGGAAATGATTATTGTTGACGATTGTTCAATAGATACGACTATATCCATTATTGAACAATATGTTATAAATGACAGCAGAATTCGTTTCTTTCAACTGGAAAAGAACTCAGGTGCAGGAATAGCAAGAGAATTGGCTTTGTCAAAAGCAAACGGAGACTATATTTCTTTCTTGGATGCAGATGATCTCTGGAAACCATTAAAACTCGAAAAGCAGCTTCAATTTTTAAAAGAAAATAAAACACCTTTCACATTCTCTTTTTATGATTGTATTGATGAAGAGGGAAATTCATTAAATAAAATGGTAGAAGCTCCAAGAAATTTGTCGTATCGCCAATTGTTTTTTTGTAATTATGTTGGGAATCTTACTGGGATTTATGAGGTGAACTATTTTGGAAAAATAGCTATTTCCTCTACTCGAAAGCGCCAAGATTGGATAGTATGGCTTACTATTTTAAAAAAAATCAGAAAAGCAAAACCTGTTCCCGAAAGTTTGGCTTTTTATCGCATTAGGGATAATTCATTATCGGCTTCTAAGGTTGATTTAGTGAAACATAATTTTGCTGTTTATAGAAGTTTTCATGGTTTTAATTATGTTAGTTCCATGTTTATTATGATTGGATTTTTATTTACTCAATTGCTTATAAAACCACGTTATATAAAGAAAATTTAGTTTAGGATTATTTTTTGTAACCAATTTTTGTTCTAGGCTTTTCACTCTCTTTTTTCTCCGTTAATTCATCCAGATAAGAAAAAACCAATTCAATATTCTTATCATGGTTTTCCAATTTTTTCTGAATCTGAAGTATATCGATTTTTATTTCTGTATTGTCCAAAAGCATTTGTCTCACTTTTGTAAAAATGCGCATGATTTGGATATTGGTTTGAATTGCTTTATCGCTTTTTAGAACACTTGATAACATTAAAACGCCATGTTCGGTAAAAACAGAAGGCAAATATTTTTGATGTTGACCTCTTCCGTTCTTTAAGGTCGCAAATTGCGACCTTAAAGAATTAAATTCTAATTCAGTTAATTCAAACATAAAATCTCCTGGAAAACGGGAGATGTTCCTTTTAACTGCTTCGTTTAATCTTTTGGTTTCCACACCATATAGTAATGCCAAATCACTGTCTAGCATCACTTTTTGGTTGCGGATAAAGTATATTTTGTTTGAAATAGTTTCTTCTGAAAGTAAAGATTTGTCGCTCATTATTTTTGATTTAAACGACTAATATACGATTTTATTTACATCACAAAAGAGAAGTAAATTGCTTCAATTTACCACGATTGCTTCTTTCCAAGGTGTTTTTCCGGTTAAAGGTGAAGTGTAAATTCGGTTCCAAATACAAAGCAACAGCTTGATTTATCTTTTCGATTTGATTATTATTCAATTCAAATCCACTTACATAATCTACTTCAAAACGATCAATTTGAGTTTGTTTAATTATAAATTCTTTTATATTTCCATCGTCTTCAATGATGCTTTTGGTCACATAATAAAAAGTCAATCCTGGTGATTTTTTTCCGCTTGGTAAAATAGCCACATCATTGGTTCTTCCGATTAGTTTTTTGAGAATGGGTTTTTTCAAAGTGCTTTTTTTGTCTAAAATTCCAATGTCGCCAATATCATATCGAATAAAAGGATGTGCTTTATTGAAAAGAGAAGTAATCACAATTCGTCCAGAAGTTCCGTTCGGCATCGCCTGATTATTGTCATCCAAAATTTCTACAAACAACGTTTCCGAATTCACCTGCCATTCCCCGTCTGGATTTTGAAAAGCGATTAAATCCAATTCTGAAGCTCCATATTCATTGACAATAGGAATATCAAATTGTTTTTCCAATAATAGTTTGTCTTCTTCAAAAAGCATTTCGGAGGTGACCATACACACTTTTAACGATGGACAGATTTGTTTTAAAATAATATTTTTTTTCTGCAAAAATTTAGCAAACAAAACTATCGATGAGGTATAGCCGTTGATATAATCGAATTTCTTGGTTTTAAAGTTTTTCAAAAAACCTTCCAAAACTTCATCGGATAAATTGAATATAGAAAATCGATACCGATGGCTTAAAAAATCCTTAAACCGTTCTTTTTTGTTTCCAATAAAATCCATCGAAATTCCATAAAATCGAGCTTGAAAGGAAGAATTAAAATCAATTCCATACCAGCCAAAACGATATATATTGGATGCCCAAGTCAAAGCGTGGCAAAATTTATCTTTAGCAAATACAAAAGGATGTCCGCTGGAACCAGATGTTTTATTGAGGTATACTGATTTTTCACTGTAACCCAAAGAAAGCCTTTCAGCTAAGGGCTTCTGTAAGTTTGTTTTATTCAAAATGGGTAAATCAGACCAGTTTTTAAAAGTATCTGTTTGCGCTAATTCTTTGTAAAAAGTATTATTACTTAAATGAAAATTGACAATTTCAGCCTTTTTCTGTTCAATAAAATCACTAAAACTTTCTTCTGGAACAGCAATAATTTTTTGCAGTTCGGCTTTGGCTTCCTTCATGGGGAAACCATTAATTTTTAGTGTTAAGTCGAATAGTTTGAACATTAGAAGGGAATAAATTTCTTCAAAAATAATATTTAGCTTCCACTATTGAGGATTAAACGGTAACTTTTTGGGATATAATTATTTTTTACGTTCAAAACGAATTATTTTTGCACCACAACTTTTATAAAACAACACCATGAATATTTTACTATTAGGATCTGGAGGAAGAGAACATGCTTTTGCGTGGAAAATGATTCAAAGTCCGCTTTGTGACACCCTTTTTGTAGCACCAGGAAATGCGGGTACTGCTCAAATTGCTAAAAACATAGACATTAGTGCTACTGATTTTGAAGCTATAAAAGTATTGGTTATCAAAGAAAATATCGAAATGGTAGTTGTGGGCCCAGAAGATCCTTTGGTAAAAGGGATTTATGACTTTTTCTTAAACGATCAGGATTTAAAAAATATTCCGGTAATAGGACCTTCAAAATTGGGGGCAACATTAGAAGGAAGTAAAGAGTTTGCCAAAGAATTTTTGATGAAACACAGAATTCCAACGGCTGCTTACGATAGTTTTACAGCTGCCACGGTTGAAAAAGGATGTAAGTTTCTGGAAACATTACAGCCTCCTTATGTATTGAAAGCAGATGGTCTAGCGGCAGGAAAAGGCGTTTTGATTATTCAGGATTTGGCAGAAGCTCAGGCTGAATTGAGAAACATGTTAGTTGGTCAAAAATTTGGCGAAGCCAGTTCCAAAGTAGTTATCGAAGAATTTCTTGACGGAATAGAATTGAGCTGTTTTGTATTGACTGATGGTAAAAGCTACAAAATTTTGCCAACTGCCAAAGATTACAAACGTATTGGTGAAGGAGATACCGGTTTGAACACAGGTGGAATGGGAGCGGTTTCTCCAGTTCCTTATGTGGATGCCGTTTTGATGGAAAAAATCGAAACCCGCATCGTAAAACCAACAATTGAAGGTTTTCAAAAAGATGGAATCGCATATAAAGGCTTTGTTTTTATTGGACTAATCAACGTCAATAATGAGCCAATTGTTATTGAATATAATGTGAGAATGGGAGATCCAGAAACTGAAGTGGTTGTTCCAAGATTAAAATCAGACTTAGTGGAATTATTTTTGGCTGTGGCCAATGAAAAACTAGACGAATTCAATCTGGAAGTGGATGAAAGAAGCGCCACTACTGTTATGATTGTATCTGGCGGATATCCTGAAGATTTTGAAAAAGGGAAAGTAATCACGGGACTTGAAAAAGTTACAGATTCTATCGTTTTTCATGCTGGAACCAAATTGGACAATGGTAATGTGGTAAGCAACGGAGGAAGAGTTATGGCTATTACTTCTTACGGAGATAATTTTCAAGAAGCTTTGACTAAATCATACCAAAATGTAGACCAAATACATTTTGACAAAATGAATTTCAGAAAAGATATTGGATTCGATTTAATCTAAAAACAAAAAAACACGAATTGAACTTATTATTTTGTTCAATTCGTGTTTCAATTTTAGTTGGATTCTATTTAGTCCAAGAAAGAATGTGCTGTTGTGTCTTGAAACTCTTCACCATTTTCTTTATGTAATTTTAATTGTTTAATCCAATAAACAATAGCAACTGCACAAATAATCATAAAGATCCAGTTGATAGTATTGGCACCAAACCAAGATTTAAGTTCTAATGAACGTAAAAAGTCTAAAGGAGCGAATAAAATGTTTACAAATAAATATTGTATTCCTTCAAAAAATGATGTCATAATGTATCTCTTTAATTTTTTATTATTTTATTTTTCGGAATTTTGAACATCAAAAAATAGAATTCGTTAGAATCTTTTTTAATCTTGCCTAATTCCTTTTTAAACAAGTATTATATTTACAGTCACAAAAGTATAAAATATCCTTATGATAACAAGTGTTTTTAAAAAATCTACGCCATTTAATTTTTCTTTGGTTGTTATTTTAATGCTGGTTTTCTTTTTTCTATATCAAATCCAAGATTCTGCTTGGACTAATTCTGTTATTCCTATTCTTCAAAAAACGGGTTTATTTCTGATTTTATTTGCAACTGTTTTTCTAAATAGTTTTATTTCAAAAAAAAACGGATTGAGCAGGGACAGTACTTACACGGCTTTTTTTACTTTTTTACTTCTAATTTTTTTTCCAGACTTATTTAACGATCCCAATTTAATTATATCCAATTTTTTTGTTCTGTTAGCCATTAGAAGACTAGTTTCTTTGCAGACTCTTAAAGAATCCAAAGAGAAACTTTTTGATGCTTCATTATGGATTTTCATGGCATCTTTATTTCAGTTTTGGAGTATTTTATATATTCTTTTGGTATTTATATCGGTTATATTTCATGTTTCCAGAGATTATAGAAACTGGGTTATTCCATTTATAGCTCTTTTTGCAGTATCGATTTTGTTTGTTGCCTGTTCTTTGATTTTTAACATTAACAGTATTGCATTTTTAAAAGAGAGCAGTAAAATAGATTTAAGTCTTGATTATTTTACCAATAATTATCAAAACGCAGCTTTTTCGATATACATTACGGTGGCATTATTTTTTGTAATCTCAACGCTTTCAACTTTATCAAGCAGACCTTTGGTATTGCTTTCTTCTTATAAAAAAGTCATAGCTTCATTTTTTATCGGAATCTTAGTTTTTGTTTTATCTGCCAATAAAAGCAATGAAACATTAGTATTTACTTTTGCTCCATTGGCAATAATGGCGACAACTCATATTGAAATATCGCAGCCCAAACTGAAAGAAGAAATTGTGATATTTGTGCTTTTAGCCTGCAGTTTATTTGCCTTTTTTTCTCAGTTATAATTTTGTTCCATAAGATAAATCTCCTGCATCTCCCAGTCCCGGGACAATATAGCTTTTATCATTAAGTTTTTCATCGAGAGATGCAATCCAAAGATGGCACGTATCAGGTAAATTTTGTTCCAGATACGCAACGCCTTCAGGAGCAGCAATAATTACAGCAATATGAATTTCTTTCGGAGTTCCTCTTTCCATTAGTTTATTAAAAACCGAAACTATAGATTGTCCTGTGGCTAGCATTGGGTCAACCAACAAAATATTTTTTCCGTTGATGTCGGCAATAGCTTCATATTCAACACGAATATCAAAATAATCATCATTATTCGGATGATGTCTGTAAGCTGAAATAAAACCATTTTCAGCATCGTCAAAATAGTTAAGGAATCCCTGATGCAAGGTTAGCCCTGCTCTTAAAATAGAACACAGAACCAATTGATCTGCGATTTCAGCAGTTTGCTTAACCCCCAGCGGGGTGGGAATTTCTACCGTTTTGTAATGCAAAGACTGACTCAACTCATATGCCATAATCTCGCCAATACGCTCAATATTTCTGCGAAAGCGCATACTGTCTTTTTGAACATCTATATTCCGAATTTGGCTTAAAAAATGATTTAGCACACTGTTTTTTTTCGATAAATAATGAATTTCCATAGATTTACTATTAGGAATTTAATTTGTAGCGTTTTTTTATACTATCAAAAGTATAAAAAGTATCTTTGTGTTTCTAAAATCATAAGATATGTTTTCAAAATTAGCTTATTCAGTATTTGAGCAAAGTATAAAAGATTATCATCAATTTGATAATGTAGACCAACCTATAAACAATCCTTTTCCAAAAGATAAATTCGAGCATTTGTTGTATTTGAAAAATTGGATTGACACCGTACAATGGCATTTTGAAGATATCATTCGTGACCCGAATATTGACCCAGTTGCCGCGTTGACCCTGAAAAGGAGAATCGATGCTTCTAATCAAGAGCGTACTGATATGGTAGAATATATTGACAGCTATTTTCTTCAAAAATACAGTAATGTTGCGGTAAAGAACGATGCAAAAATCAATTCCGAAAGTCCGGCTTGGGCTTTTGACAGATTGTCTATTTTAGCCTTGAAAATTTATCATATGAACGAAGAAGCCACTCGTGCCGAAGCATCACAAGATCATAGAGACAAATGCCAGGCCAAATTGAACATCCTTTTGGAACAAAGAAGTGATTTGTCAGCAGCAATCGAAGATTTATTGACTGACATCGAAAATGGTGACAAATTCATGAAAGTGTACAAACAAATGAAAATGTACAACGACGATGAATTGAATCCTGTTTTGTATCAAAGTAAAAAATAGTTTTTGGAGCTATTTACTTAGTCAGTTCACTACGTTCGTGTCCAGCTTTCCATTACAATTCCTCACAAAAAAAGTATAGTTTCTAATGTTCTAAAAAGAGCTTCCGCTGGTCGCTTTTTTAGAACAGGAAACTTTACTTTTTTTGTTCTGGGATTTTCATTTCAAACGAAGTTCACTGAACTCCAATGTAAATAAAAGTTAAGTGAAGTAATCTGGGCTAAGAACCTAACCAAGAATAAAAGATTTTTAATTTGTCAAAAACAATCAAACATATAGCCGTCATGAGACTTTCCGCAATGGGAGATGTCGCTATGACGATTCCTGTTTTACGTGCTTTTGTAAATCAGTATCCGGAAGTAAAAATCACGGTAGTTTCCAGACCTTTTTTTAAGCCTTTCTTCGAAGGGATTCCAAATCTCTCTTTTTTTGCTTTTGATGAAAAAGAAAGACACAAAGGATTCTTCGGATTGTTGCGTTTGTTTCAAGATTTAAAAACACTGCAGATTGATGCCTTTGCCGATTCGCACAATGTTTTGCGTTCTAAAGTAGTGCGGACACTTTTCGCCTTGAGCGGAAAAAAAACTGCATCTGTTGATAAAGGAAGAGAAGAGAAAAAAGCCTTAACCCGTCCCGAAAATAAAATCTTCAAACCGTTGGCCACAATGTTCGACAGACACGTAAAAGTGTTTGAAGAACTAGGTTTTTCTGTAGATTTATCGAATCCAATATTTCCTAAAAAAACAATTTTAGATCAGGAAATAATTGATATAATTGGAGAAAACAATCAAAAATTAATTGGGATAGCACCTTTTGCTCAATACGATTCCAAAGTTTATCCACTAGATTTAATGAAGGAAGTAATAGATATTTTAGCATTAGACAAAAGCAATACAATCTTGCTTTTTGGTGGCGGAAAAAAAGAAATCGAAGTTTTAAATACGCTAAGTTCTGGAAAAGCGAATGTCATCAATATGGCAGGAAAAATCAAGTTTCCTCAGGAATTGCAACTCATCAGCAATCTGGATGTAATGCTTTCTATGGATTCAGGGAATGCTCATATTGCTGCGATGCTGGGAGTGAAAGTAATTACGCTTTGGGGCGCTACACATCCGTATGCTGGTTTTTCTCCTTTCAATCAACCCTTGGAAAACGCTTTGGTTTCCAATAGGAGTTTGTACCCAAAATTACCAACTTCCGTTTACGGAAATAAAAAGGTGGAGGGTTATGAAGATGCGATGCGGACGATTCTTGTGGAGGAAATAGTTTCAAAAATTCAGTCTTAGTATTAAAAAAAACAATAAAAAAATTCCAACTATATACAATTGGAATTTGGGAATTTAAATATTGGATTTCCTTTTAATTAAACATCGTCATAATCCACTCGAATAGTTGGTGTAGTAGGGTGTGCTTGACATGTTAGAATTAAGCCTTCTTCAATTTCGCTGTCGGTAAGGATAGAATTTTTCTTCATTAATGCCGCTCCTGAAGTTACACGAGCCAAACAACTGCTGCAGATTCCGCCTTGACAGGAATAGGGCGCATCGATTCCTTGCTTTAGGGATGCTTCAAGAATGGTTTGTTTTTGTGACATTTCGAAAGTTGTCTCATCATCATCGACCAAAACGGTGATTTTAGAATGTCCAACTAAGGCTTCCTGAATGGTATTTTCATGTGAAGAGGTTTTAAAAAGCTCAAATTTTATAGCCGAATCTCTCACATTTTTTTCTTTTAAAACACTCGAAACGGTATTGATCATATCTTCAGGTCCGCACAAATAGAATTTTTCAAAATCCAATGCGGCGTGTTTATTGTTTAAGGCAAAATTTACCACAGATTTGTCAATTCTGCCGAACAAAGCATTTTCAACATTGACTTGACTATACACATAATGAATAAATAAGCGGCCTACATACTGCAATTGTAAATCGTGCAATTCTTGATGAAAAATAGTTTGTTCCGGTGTTTTGTTTCCATAAACCAAGACAAATGAACTTTTAGGCTCATTTTTCAAAACCGATTTTATGATGGATAAAACAGGGGTGATTCCGCTGCCTGCTACAAAAGCGATATAATTTTTTTGGCGGTCAATTTCTGGTTCAAAAATAAATTTCCCTTCTGGTTTTCCTACTTCAAGCACATCGCCGGCTTTTAATTTGCTGTTAGCAAATTGAGAAAAAGCGCCATCTTTTACGGCTTTTACCGCAATTCGTAATTCACCGCTGCCAGGCGCGGAACAGATGGAATAGGCACGACGGATTTCGGTATTATCTAATGTCAAACGTAAATTTATGTATTGACCAGCAATAAAAGTATAATTGGATTTTAATTCTTCGGGTACATTAAAAAGTATGGAAACGGCATCTTTGGTTTCGCGTTTTACTTCTTTTACAATTAATTTAAGAAAATTTGGCATGAGACTGTTTTTTTGCAAAAGTAATAAAACTATTTAGGATTGAAAGAATTTGATGCTATTCAAGATAGTTTTCATTATTTTTCTGTAACGTTTTCCTACTATAAACTACTTACTCACAAAACCAAACAAAAAAACCATGATTGCAAAATTTATTTATCTGGAGTGGAAATCCTTTACGAGATCTGCTTCGTTCGCTTCGAGTTTGGCCTTGAAAATTCTAATGGGTTTTCTGGTTCTTTATTTTACGGTTCTTTTTTTAGCAATGGGAGTAGGTGCTTTTTATATTCTTAGAGAAATGAAACTGGATCCATTGGTTACAGTAAACAAGTTCTTGATTTATTATTTTGTAATGGATTTGATCGTGCGCCTTTTGCTGCAGGCAATACCGGTAATGAATATTCGTCCATTACTGATCATGCCTTTTAAGCGGCAAACAATTGTGCATTTCTCTTTAGGGAAAACAGCACTTTCTTTTTTTAATTTGGTTCATGCCTTTTTTTTTCTTCCCTTTTCTGCTGTTTTAATTTATGAGGGTTTCGATATACTTAGTGTACTGTTATGGCTTACAGCTCTTTATTCCATTGTGCTTGTCAATAATTTTCTGAATATTTTATTGAACAACAAAGACAGCTTATTGGGAATTTTTATTGCGGTAGCAGCAGTATTGGCGGGTTGTCAATATTATAAAGTCTTTGATATTACGGTTTACGTTTATCCTTTTTTTGAAGCGTTATTTCATACCAAATGGGCTTTTGCCATTCCTGTTTTGGTTTTGTTGGGATTATATTATTGGACTTATAATTATTTAAAAGGGGATTTGTACCTGGATGCGGGATTATCTGTCAAAAACGATATTGCGAAAACGGAGAATCTGACTTGGTTAAATCAATTTGGAACTTTAGGAACATTCTTAAAAAACGATATTAAATTAATCAAAAGGAATAAGCGCTCCAAAACGACAGTTGGTATGAGTGTGATGTTTTTGTTTTATGGATTAATATTTTTTAACAGTCATTCAAATCAACCGCCAGTGATGCAGATTTTTGCAGGCATATTTGTTTCTGGAGGATTTTTATTCACTTTTGGGCAGTTTGTTCCTAGCTGGGACAGCTCCTATTACCAGTTGATGATGACGCAAAATATTCCGTATCGGGGTTATTTGAATTCAAAATGGTGGCTAATTGTTATTGGCACTGTTATTTCGACAATTTTGGCTTCTTTCTATTTGTACTTTGGATGGCATACATATCTAACAATTGTGGCTGGTGCTGTTTATAATATTGGCGTGAATTCACACTTAGTATTATTAGGCGGTGCTTTTACAAAAACACCAATTGATTTATCAATGACAAAAGGGGCTTTTGGAGACAAAAAATCATTTAATGTAAACACGATGCTGCTTTCATTGCCTAAATTACTTTTACCCTTATTTTTATATTGGTTGGGATCTTATATAATGAATCCGAAACTAGGATTGGCTTTTGTTGCTCTTGCGGGTGTGTTAGGATTTATGTTCAGAAACATTGTTTTTTCATTAATTGAAAAAATTTATAAAAAGGAGAAATACAAAACCATTGAAGCCTACAAGCAAAAAAGTTAATTTAACATATTGGCCGAATCAAAAAATCAACGATTAAACTTTAAAAAATGATACAAGTAAATAACCTTTCCAAAGAATATAACGGAACTACCGTATTGAATATAGAATCATTAGAAATTCCAAAGGGGCAAAGCTTTGGTTTAGTAGGCAATAACGGAGCTGGGAAAACCACTTTTTTCAGTTTGTTATTGGACTTAATCCATCCTACAACAGGAAGTATTTTAAACAACGGAATTCAAGTGAATGTCAGTGAGGGCTGGAAACCTTTTACAGCTTCTTTTCTGGATGAAAGTTTTTTGATAGGGTATTTAACTCCTGAGGAATACTTTTATTTTATTGGAGATTTGAGAGGACAAAACAAAGCCGATGTTGATGCTTTATTGGTTCAGCATGAAGAGTTTTTCAATGGTGAAATTCTAAAAAATAAAAAGTATTTACGTGATTTATCCAAAGGAAACCAAAAGAAAGTTGGAATTATCGCGACTTTAATAGGGAATCCCGAAGTCATTATTTTGGATGAACCTTTTGCTAATTTGGATCCGACGACTGTAAACAGATTAAAAAAAATCATCAAAGAATTAGCAGGAAATCCAAATGTTACCGTATTGGTTTCCAGTCATGATTTGCTTCACACTGTTGAGGTTTGTGATAGAATTGTTGCTTTGAATAAAGGCGAATTGGTCAAAGATATGTTTACGTCCAAAGAAACCCTTCAAGAATTGGAATTGTTTTTTGCGGTTTAAATTTATATATTTCAAAAAGAAACGTATTTTTACAAGTCATTATACTAAAATACTTTTTAGAAAGTTTAATGATTTAAACGTTTTCCCTTGAACAGCAATATATCGAAATACATTTTAGCTTTAACTTTCATATCTTTCTTGATAGCCTGTTCTACCAAGAAGGATACTTTTTTGGCTAGAAATTCCCATGCTTTGAGTACAAAACTTAATATATTGTACAATGGGCAAATTGCTTTAGACAAAGGTGTTAAAGGAATAAATGACAACACCGCCGAAAATTTCTGGAAACGGTTGCCGGTCGAGAAAATGCAGATTAGGGATGATGTGCCAATGGACGGAAAATCCAAAAATGCCGATTTTGAACTTGCCGAAGCAAAGGCCACAAAAGCCATTCAAAAACATTCGATGAATATTGGCGGACACGAAAAAAATTATCAAATAGACGAGGCGTACTTATTGCTTGGAAAATCAAGATATTATGATCAGCGGTTTATTCCGGCCTTAGACGCATTCAATTACATTCTTTATAAATATCCCAACAGCAGCAATATTTATGATGCCAAAATTTGGCGTGAAAAAACTAATGTCCGTTTAGGAAATGAAGTTGTGGCTATTAAGAATACTTCAAGACTCATTAAGGATAATGAATTAAGCAAACAGGAATTTGCTAATGCCAATGCTATTTTAGCTAGTGCTTTTTTGAATTTGGAAGAAAAAGACAGTGCTGTAGTAAAGCTAAAACTGGCTAATGAATATACCAAAATTCACGAAGAAAGAGAACGTTATGCTTTTTTATTGGGTCAGCTGTATGAAGAAGCAGGCAAAAAAGACAGCGCCATTTATTTCTATCAGACAGTCATCGACATGAATAGAAAAGCCGAAAGAAAATTCGTGATTCAGGCTTACGCCAAAAAAGCACAACTTTCAGATTATAAAGATGCCGACTATGATTTATTTGTCAAAAAATCTAAAAAGATTATAAAAGACAGAGAAAACAGACCGTACTTGGATGTGATTTATCATAGTATCGGAATTTTTTATGAGCATCATAATGAAAAAGATATGGCATTAGATTTTTATAATGCTTCTTTGAAAGCCAAGTCCCAAGATGTTTATTTGAATGCTTCCAATTATAGAAATATAGGAAACTTATATTTTAAGCATACCGAGTATCTCAGCGCTGCCAAAAATTATGATAAATGTTTGGAATTATTGGATCCTAAAACCAGAGAGTTTCTTCAGATTTCAAAAATCAGAAAAAATCTGGACGAAGCTATTATTAATGAAACAATCGCCAGCCGTAATGACAGTATTATTTATGTAGCTAATTTGAAAGAGCCTGAACAGGTTGTTTACTATGAGAACTATATCCAAAAATTAAAAAACAGTGACGAACTTAAAAAGTTGCTTGAAGAGAAACAAAAAAAGATAGAAAAAAATATTTTGTTAAATGGAGCAATAAGCAGTCCTGATGCTGCAATTCCTAATCCAAACGGGCAATCACTAAATCCTCCTGCAGATATCCCAAATACTCCAACTTCAATTGGCAACACGTTCTATTTTTATAATCCCAATACGGTGGCTTATGGAAAATTGGAGTTCAGGAAAATTTGGGGAAACAGGATCCAAAACACTTATTGGAGATTTTCATCAGGAACAAATTCGGGAGCAAATCCAACAGCGAATGTTACAGGAGCAATTACTGATACCGCGCCAAATGATAAATTGGCAGTCCCTATAGCTGTGAATGAGAAATACACGACTGATTATTATCTGAAACAATTGCCAAAGTCGCAAAAAGCGATTGACAGTATCAGCAAAGAAAGAAACGCAGTTTATTATGAATTAGGAGTTATTTATAAAGAGAAATTCAAAGAATACGATTTGGCTTCCAATAGATTGGAACAGTTACTGTTGTACAAACCTGAAGAAAAATTAATTCTCCCTGCTAAATATAATTTGTATAAAATATATGAAATTACCAATCCTGCAAAAGCAGAAACGATTAAAAAAGAAATTATAAGTCAATATCCCAATTCTAGATATGCACAAATTATTGCCAATTCAAATTCAAGCGAAGGGTCTGATATAGGAACTCCAGAGGGTGAGTATGATAATTTATACCGACAGTTCAAGCAAGAATATTTTACATTAGTTTTGCAGCGCGTTGATGGTTTAATCAGCAATTTTGCAGGTGAAGCCATTGTCCCCAAATTTGAATTGCTAAAGGCAAACACTATAGGTAAGTTATATGGATTGACAGCTTATAAAAAAGCAATACAATACGTTGCCGATAATTATTCAAACAATGAAGAAGGAAAAGAAGCTATAGAAATTCTTAAAACCCAAATTCCGCTTTTGGAACAAATGAAATTTAGTACAGCAGATTCTAAAAACTGGAAAGTTGTTTTTAAAATTGATAAGAATGATACTAAAACAGAAACAGCCATTGAAAGTAAAGTGATTTTGTTTTTTGCCAATGAAAATGTTGAGAGGCTGAGATACACTTGCGATTCGTATACAGAAAAAGAAAGTTTTATTTCAATTCAAGGCATACATTCAGAATCGTATGCACAATTTGTTGCCGCTCTTTTTGCAGAGAATGAGAAATATAAAATTAGCCAGCCAGGAATTATCATTTCAAATGAAAATTATAAAATAGTCCAAATCAAGAAAAATTTCGAAGAATATCTTTCATTAAAAAAACTGTAATTATGTTTGATAAAAAACCAAAATCGTACACAGAACTTTTAGGAAAGACTAATAGAATAGTCGAAGGAACAACCATACACGGAGATATTATTTCACCAGCCGATTTTAGATTAGACGGCGAACTAATAGGAAATTTTACATCCAGCGGGAAATTGGTAATTGGTCCTGCTGGAAGTGTCAAAGGGGATATCATTTGTAATACGGCAGATATAGAAGGAAAATTTGAAGGGAAAATTCAGATTGAGGATACTTTAAATATTAAAGAATCGGCCAGTATTATAGGGGAGGTTATTATTGGAAAATTATCTGTAGAGCCAGGTGCAGTTTTCAATGCATCATGTGTTATGTTATCTAACACTACTAAAACAGCAAAAAGTGCCGACGAATAATGATCCCAAAAAGAACAACTACAATAAATGGTTGGCATTAATTAATATCCCAATACAAATGGGAATTATTATTTATCTGTTTGCTTATTTGGGAGATTGGTTGGACGAAAACCATCCCAGCCCAAAAGTATATTATGTAAAAATACTGGTAATGGTCGGTGTTATTTTGGCACTGTATAATGTTATCCGGCAAGTAAACGAAATCAACAAAAAACAATAAATTTAAAAGTATAATGAACCTTAAAAAAACGCGCCCATTTTTAACTTTATTGGGTCTTGCATTCCTATTATACGTGATTCATAAAATGGTTTTCTATGGTTTTAACATCAACCAAGAGACCTTTCACTATTCTCTAGAAACACTTTATTTGTTTTTTGTGTTTTTATCGGCGGTTATTTTCAAGGTTTTATTAACAATCAAAGAAAAAAGTTTTGACAATGTGGGGATGTCGTTTCTTTTGGCGACCAGTATAAAAATGGTTTTTTGTTTTTTGATTTTAAGGCCATTATTGCAAATACCTAAACCCAACAATCCTACCGAAAGAATAAATTTCTTTATACTGTTTATTGTCTTTTTAACAATTGAGACCCTTTTTACTATACGCTTAGTAAACGAAAAGCAATAATCAATATCTCTGTGAATCAAATTCTCAAAAAAATACTTTTATAATGCTTTTGAGTATTAATAAAAAATGTACCTTTGCACCAAATTTTAGAATCGTTAAAAAATAAGATATTTAAGAGATATGGTGATTTCCAACAAAGCACTTAGATTTATTATAGCGACTTTCGTTATATGTCTTCCTTTTATTAGTTTTGCAAACCCTGAAACAGCTACTACAAATGCTCAAAATGTAGAATCTCATGAAGGTTCGAAATCAGGTAATGAAGCTCACGCTGAACCAACAGATGTGAAATCTAAAGTAAAAGCATTCATAAAACACCACGTTTTAGATTCTCATGAATTTTCTTTTTTTCAAGATGATGCAACAGGAGAACATTATGGTTTTTCATTACCTATAATTATTTGGGATAATGGTTTCCAAATTTTTTCTTCTTCAAAATTCGAACACGGTGAAGCTGTTGCTGAATCAAACGGAAATTTCTACAAAATAAACCATCACGACGGAAAAATTTATAAAACAGATGCTGCCGGTACAATTACCGAAGATGAAAAATCAGGACATCCTACAAATGTGCGTCCTTTAGATTTATCAATTACAAAATCTGTTTTGTCTATAATGATTGCTGCAATTTTGATGTTTTTCATTTTTACAGGCTTAGCAAAATCATATGCTAAAAATAATGGAATTGCTTCTGGTGCTGGTCGCATTTTTGAACCAGTTGTATTGTTTATTCGTGACGAGATTGCAATTCCAAATATTGGCGAGAAACATCACAAGAAATACATGAGTTATTTGTTGACTATCTTTTTCTTCATATTATTTTTAAATATTTTCGGTTTGATGCCATTCGGTATCAATGTAACAGGGAATCTTACTATTACATTTTCATTAGCTATTTTGACATTTTTAATCACAAACCTTACTGCCAATAAAAATTATTGGGGACACATTTTCTGGATGCCAGGTGTGCCAAAACCTATGCGTATTGTATTGGCTCCAATAGAATTGTTAGGAGTAGTTATTAAACCGTTTTCATTAATGATACGTTTGTACGCGAATATTTTTGCAGGACATATTGTATTGATGAGTATTATTGGTTTGATGTTTATTTTCAAAAGTTGGTTAGGAAGCAGTTTGTCATTTGGTTTGTCATTTGCGCTTTCTATTCTTGAAATATTGGTTGCGTTTTTACAAGCGTATATTTTTACCTTGCTTTCTGCTTTGTATTTTGGTATGGCAGTAGAAGAGCATCACCATGAGGAAGCTCATCACTAAAATGTTTAACCGTTAATTTGTTTAACCGATTGAACGATTCAACAAATTATCGATTAAGCCATAAAAAAGAATGTTTAATTTTTAATATATATATTATGGAAGGTTTAAATTTCGTAGGAGCAGGATTAATTGTAATTGGAGCAGGTTTAGGAATTGGTAGAATTGGTGGTTCAGCAATGGATGCTATTGCTCGTCAACCAGAAGCTTCTGGAAAAATCCAAACAGCTATGCTTATTGCAGCTGCACTTATTGAAGGTATTGGTTTCGCAGCGTTATTCGCGGCTTAATTAGCACTTAAAAAACAAACAATAGTTACAACGGTTGGTTGTAACTATTGTTTTAATTAAATGTTGAAATTATATTAAACAGATTAAATTTTATTTTTAAAATACAATTTACAATTTATAAAAAATGGAAAAGTTAATAAATCAGTTTGAGTTAGGTTTGTTCTTCTGGCAAATATTAATATTTGTTGGGTTAATCGTTTTGTTAAAAAAATTCGCTTGGAAACCAATTCTTGATGCTGTAAATGATAGAGAAGAAGGAATTAAAAATGCATTGCTTTCAGCAGCTAATGCTAAAATAGAAATGCAAAATTTACAAGCAGATAATCAACGTATTTTACAAGAAGCAAGATTAGAGCGTGACAACATGCTTAAAGAAGCTCGTGAAATGAAAGATAAAATGGTTGATGATGCAAAAACTGAAGCTCAAGCTCAAGGTCAAAAAATGATTGATCAGGCAAAAGTTGCTATCGAAAGCGAGAAAAACGCCGCTATGGCAGAATTGAAATTACAAGTTTCATCTTTGGCTTTAGGAATTGCTGAAAAATTGTTGAAAGAAGAATTGTCCAACAAAGAGACCCAGACAAAATTGGTTGAGAAATTGTTGGAAGACGTAAAAATGAACTAATCATGGCAGGTACTAGAGCAGCAATTCGTTATGCAACAGCAATTTTAGATTTATCCGATTCAAAAGGAGTAACTGAAATTGTGAATAATGACATGAAATCTATTGCTTCAACGATAAAAGGTAATGAGGAGCTGAATACATTTATTCAGAACCCAACCATTAAAGTAGAAGTGAAAGAGCGAGCACTTTTGGAAGTTTTTGCTAATGTTGACAATGTAACCAAAGGTTTGCTTCATTTGTTATTTGAAAACAAAAGATTCGAAATCCTGGACGTTATCGCTACAGAATACAGCAAATTGTTTGATATCAAGAATAATGTTGAAGTAGTAAAAGTAACTACAGCCGTAGCTATGGATGCTGCGCTTGAAGCCAAAGTTTTGGCCAAAGTAGCAACACTTTCCGATAAGAAAATCACAATCGAAAACACAGTAGATCCTTTTATCATCGGAGGGTTTATATTAAGAATAGGCGATCAGCAATACAATGCTTCTATTGCCAACAGATTACAAGTATTAAAAAGAGAGTTAAGTAATTAGTTTTATTACACATTTAAGTGTCTAAATTATAAATTAAGATGGCGGAAATTAAACCTGCTGAAATATCAGCAATATTAAGAAAGCAAGTAGAAGGTTTTGAATCTGGTGCTACGCTAGAGGAAGTAGGAACAGTGCTTCAAGTTGGAGATGGTATTGCTCTTATTTATGGGCTTTCAAATGTTCAATACGGTGAGTTAGTTGAATTTGAAAACGGATTAGAGGCAATCGTTTTGAACCTTGAGCAAGACAATGTTGGGGTAGTACTTTTAGGACCTTCAACAGGAATCAAAGAAGGATCAACTGCAAAAAGAACACAACGTATTGCTTCTCTTAAAACTGGGGAAGGAATGGTAGGACGTGTAGTAAACACGCTTGGTTTTCCAATTGACGGAAAAGGACCAATCGGTGGTGAATTATTCGAAATGCCTTTGGAAAGAAAAGCTCCTGGAGTTATCTTCCGTCAGCCAGTAACTGAGCCTTTGCAAACAGGTGTAAAAGCGGTTGATGCTATGATCCCAGTTGGCCGTGGACAACGTGAGCTTGTTATTGGTGACCGTCAAACAGGAAAATCTACTGTTTGTATTGATACCATCTTAAATCAAAAAGAATTTTACGATGCAGGAAAACCTGTATTTTGTATCTATGTAGCTATTGGTCAAAAAGCTTCTACTGTTGCAGGAATTGCAAAAACATTAGAAGAAAAAGGAGCAATGGCATATACTGTAATCGTAGCAGCAAATGCTTCTGATCCAGCTCCAATGCAAGTTTATGCTCCTTTTGCAGGTGCGGCTATTGGAGAATATTTTAGAGATTCAGGACGTCCAGCTTTAATTGTTTATGATGATTTATCTAAACAAGCTGTTGCTTACCGTGAGGTTTCTCTTTTATTAAGAAGACCACCGGGGCGTGAAGCATATCCTGGAGACGTTTTCTACTTACACTCCCGTTTATTAGAGCGTGCTTGTAAAGTGATTGCTGATGATGGAATTGCAAAAGATATGAACGATTTACCGGATTCTTTGAAAGGAATCGTAAAAGGCGGGGGATCTTTGACGGCATTGCCAATTATCGAAACTCAGGCAGGTGACGTATCAGCATATATCCCAACAAACGTAATTTCGATTACAGATGGCCAAATTTTCTTGGATGGAGATTTGTTTAACTCTGGAGTACGTCCAGCAATTAACGTAGGTATTTCTGTATCTCGTGTTGGAGGTAATGCTCAAATTAAATCGATGAAAAAAGTATCAGGTACATTAAAACTTGATCAGGCACAATTCCGTGAATTGGAAGCATTTGCTAAATTCGGTTCTGATTTGGATGCGGTTACTTTAAACGTAATTGAAAAAGGAAAAAGAAACGTTGAAATCTTGAAACAAGGTTTAAATGATCCTTTTACAGTTGAAGATCAAGTTGCAATTATTTATGCTGGATCTAAAAACTTATTGAGAAATGTTCCTGTGAACAAAGTGAAAGAATTTGAGAAAGATTTCTTGGAATTCCTAAACAATAAACACAGAGCAACTCTTGATGCTTTAAAAGCAGGAAAATTAACAGATGAAATTACAGACGTACTTGAAACTGTTGCAAAAGAAATTTCAGCGAAATATTAATTATAAGTAATTGGTAATTAGTGATTGGTAACTAGCTAATCACTAATCACTAATCGCTAATCACTAAAATAAAATGGCAAATTTAAAGGAAATCCGTAATAGAATTACTTCCATTTCATCTACGATGCAGATTACATCGGCAATGAAAATGGTTTCTGCAGCAAAGCTAAAGAAAGCACAAGATGCGATCACGGCAATGCGCCCTTATGCCGAAAAATTAACGGAATTATTACAAAATCTTTCAGCTTCGCTTGATGGTGATGTTGGCGGAGAATTTACTACACAGCGTGAAGTAAAGAAAGTTTTAATTGTTGCTATTACTTCTAACAGAGGTTTGTGTGGGGCTTTTAACACGAATGTAATTAAGGAAGCTAAAAACCGTTCTGAATATTATGCAGGTAAACAAGTTGATATTTTTGCTATCGGTAAAAAAGGAAACGATATTTTATCTAAAACATCAAAAGTAATTGATAATCAAAGTTCAATTTTTGATCATTTAACTTTTGACAATGTTGCTGTCATTGCAGAAACATTAACTCAAAAATTTGTTTCAGGTGAATATGACAGAATAGAATTGGTTTACAATCAGTTTAAAAATGCAGCTACTCAAATTGTACAAACAGAACAATTTTTACCATTAGCACCTATTCAATCTGATAAACCAGTTTCAACAGGCGATTATATTTTTGAGCCTGCGAAGGGCGAAATTGTTTTGACCTTGATTCCAAAAGCTTTGAAAACACAATTATATAAAGGTATTCGTGATTCATTTGCTTCTGAGCACGGAGCGCGTATGACTGCAATGCACAAAGCAACTGACAATGCAACTGAATTGAGAGACCAATTGAAATTGACTTACAACAAAGCGCGTCAAGCAGCTATTACAAACGAAATCCTTGAGATTGTTGGTGGTGCTGAGGCTTTAAAAGGATAATTTTTAAAATGCATAAAAATGAAAAAAGAGCCGATAGGCTCTTTTTTTGTGCTTGTTTTTAAAGGAACAAATAGCTTTATAATCCTTCTGCTCTATGTTTAAGGGTGAATCTTAGCTTTTCCCTGAGCTTGTTTTTTTAAGGGAACAATTAGCTTTATCAACCCTATGCTCTGTTTTTTTTATGGGCGAAACTTAGCTTTGCCCGTGCTCTGTTTTGTGGGGACCGTAGCTTTATAAACCCCTATGCTCTGTTTTTTATGGGTGAAACTTAGCTTTGCCCATGCTCTGTTTTGTGGGGACAGATTAGCTTTATAAACCCCTTGCTTAATTTTGTTATACAAATATCTTTAATTAAAAAGGTTTACACAATACCCACTTTTAGTGATTTTTAATAAATTTTCTTCACTTCCTAAATGGGCTATTTTGTTTATTTTTGTTCTTCTATTTTTAAATTATGTACAATTGAAAATCGTCGAACTCACTACCGTTCCCGAAATGCTAGCTCAAATTAATGTGATGAGGCATTTGTATCCCAAACTTACTTTAGAAAAATACGAATCCTATTTACAGGAAATGACTCTTCATAATTACAAACAAACCGCAGTTTTTGAAAACGAGGTTTGTGTCGGATTAACAGGTTTTTGGACTGCTATAAAACTTTGGACAGGGAAATATATTGAGATTGACAATTTTATTGTGCATTCTGATTACAGATCCAAAGGAATTGGCAAATTGATGACCGATTATATTGATGCTAAAGCCAAATCCGAAGGTTGTACAGCTATTGTTTTGGATGCTTTTACAGGTAATTTTGCCGCACACCGTTTTTATTACAATCAAGGTTATCAACCAAGAGGCTTTCATTTTGTAAAAATACTGAATGAAGAAGGATTGACTTAGAAACATTTGACTAGCACATATTTTTTGGCTTTATTCAAAGGCAAAATACAAAAAATAACCAAAGAATTGGTTATTTTTGTTTTATAATAATTAACAGGCAATTCATTTTGGGATTATATAAAAAGCTTCTTCAACAAACGGCCATTTATGGGCTTGCAACAGTAATACCAAGAATGTTCAGCTTCTTGTTAGTGCCGCTTTATACAGGACTATTGCCTCAAGCGGAGTACGGAAAGGTATCTATTATATTTGCTTGGATGATTTTTTTCAATGTTATTCTGGCTTACGGAATGGAAACGGCCTTCTTTAGGTTTTATAATTCCGAAAAGAACAAAGACAGCGTTGTCGAGACCACAATTATCTCAATATTTTGGTCCACCATCCTTTTTATTTTTGTTGCGTTACTATTTCGAAATTCTTTAGCACATTGGTCTGGTGTTGATACGCAGTACATCACTTATTCGATTTGGATTTTAGCTTTAGATGCGTTAGTTATAGTACCTTTCTCTAAATTAAGAGCCAATCAAAGGCCCATGTTTTATGCAGCAATCAAAATAGGAAATGTTGTTGTCAACCTTTGTTTGAATTTGTTTTTCTTAATGTATTTACCAAGTGTATCAGTATCACAACCTGACAGTTTCTTAAGTTCTGTTTACATCGAAAACTTTCAGATAGGTTATATTTTCCTTGCCAATATCATTGCCAGTTTTCTAACATTTGTGGTTCTTTTTCCTGACTATTTTACCATAAAATGGAAATTTGATTATGAACTTTGGAAGCGGATGATGCGTTATGGATTGCCCATTATGGTCGCGGGTATTGCTTTTGCAATCAATGAACAATTCGACAAAATCCTTTTGGGTAAATTATTACCAGCCAATATAGCTGATGAACAAGTTGGAGTTTATTCTGCCTGTTATAAATTGGGGCTCTTTATGGTATTATACAGAACTGCTTATACTTTAGGAATTGAGCCTTTCTTTTTTAGCCATGCTTCCAATGAAAATGCGCAGCAAACCTATGCAACGGTTACCAAATATTTTGTAATTTTTGGCTCTTTTATTTTGTTGTCTGTAATCGTTTTTGCCGATCTTTTAAAGCAAATCATGATTCCAAATTCTTCCTATTGGGAAGCCATGAAAGTAGTACCGTTAATTATTTTGGCTAATTTTTTCTTGGGCATTTACACGAACCTCTCCGTTTGGTACAAACTAATCGATAAAACTTATGTTGGGGCTTATATTTCACTAGTTGGTGCAGTGGTAACTTTGGTGTTAAACTATTTATTAATCCCAAAATACAGCTATTATGGATCTGCAATCGCTACGCTTTCGGCTTACGGAAGCATGATGTTTATTTCCTATTATTTTGGAAACAAATACTATCCAATTCCTTATGACAAGAAAAAAATAAGTGGATACTTATCATTATCAATTGGTTTTTCATGTATTTCTTTCTATGGATTTAATCAAAATTATTATATAGGAGTTTTACTTTTAGGCGTGTTTATGGGCTTTATCTATTACAATGAAAAAGAAACACTTTTGCGGATTTTAAAAAAGCCTGCTAAAAATTAGGGGCTTAATTCTGCTGTCCGCTGTATTCCCGATTAACAAAAAACTACGGCAAAAAAGCCTTTTTTTTAAACTAGAAAGTGCCGCTTTCATCTGGGCTAGGGCATTTCGTAATCAATACATTTTATTTTAAAAATATGACAATCAACATTATCAACAAATCACAGCATGCTTTACCAAACTATGAAACTATTGCTTCGGCAGGAATGGATTTAAGAGCAAATATAACCGAAGCCATAATCTTGGAACCACTAGGAAGAGCAATTGTAAAAACAGGACTTTTTATAGAATTGCCTATAGGTTATGAGGCTCAAGTGCGGCCAAGAAGCGGATTGGCCGCCAAAAGCGGAATCACAGTTCTAAATGCACCAGGAACAGTCGATGCTGATTATAGAGGTGAAATAGGAGTAATTTTAGTAAATTTATCCAATGCTCCATTTACTGTAGAAAACGGGGAGCGGATTGCCCAGCTCATTATCGCCAAACACGAACGAGCAGAGTGGATTGAAGTTCATGAATTATCCGAAACATCAAGAGGTGAAGGCGGTTTTGGAAGTACGGGAGTGAAATAGTATTCAGTATTTAGTTTATAATTGTAATCATAAACACAATTATTTTAACAAATTTCAAATAAAAATCCATGGAAATCGGTTTCTCCGTTTAATCTGTGGACAAATAATATAAAACCTTCGTGAATTTTGCGAAACCTTCGTGAACTTTGCGGTTAAATTTAACAAAATGAAAATAATAGTGCCAATGGCTGGACGCGGTTCCAGATTAAGACCTCATACATTAACCATTCCTAAACCTTTAATTCCTGTTGCTGGAAAACCAATCGTTCACCGTTTAGTTGAAGACATTGCAGGAGTTTTAAATCAGCCTATCGAGGAAATTGCATTCGTCATCCACGAAAGTTTTGGAAAAAAAGTCGAAGAAGATTTAATTGCGATTGCACAAAAATTAGGAGCCAAAGGAACTATTTATTATCAAAATGAAGCTCTTGGAACTGGTCACGCGATTATGTGTGCCAAAGATTCTTTGAGCGGGCCAGCAGTTATCGCTTATGCTGATACTTTAATTCGTGCCAATTTTGATTTAGATGCAAATGCGGATAGCGTTATTTGGGTAAAACAAGTAGATCAGCCAGAAGCTTTTGGCGTGGTAAATTTAAACGAAGCCAATGAAATAATTGAATTGGTAGAAAAGCCAAAAGAATTTGTTTCGGATCTTGCCGTTATCGGAATTTATTATTTCAAAGATGTTGCAGTTTTAAAAAACGAACTACAGTCAGTATTGGATAATAATATTATTCACGGAGGAGAATATCAAATTAATGACGGAATTAAGCAAATGATGGCTAAGGGAATGAAATTTGTTCCTGGAAAAGTTGATGAATGGATGGACTGCGGTAACAAAGATGTTACGGTTGAAACCAATTCCAGAATGCTTGGTTTCCTTCATAGCGACAGTATTCATTTGGTAGATCAAAATGTCAAATTAGAGAATTCAACTATAATTCCTCCATGTTACATAGGAGAGAATGTAATTTTAATCAACTCGACTGTGGGACCAAATGTGTCATTAGGAAATGCATGTCATGTACAAAACAGTACAATACAAAACAGTTTGGTGCAGACACATTCGCATATCAAAAATGCCAATCTGGATAATGCAATGATTGGGAATCATGCCAGTTTTGATGGAAAATTTACCAGTATAAGCATTGGCGATTACTCAGTTTTAGAATAATTTTAAAGCAAATTTTTAAAAATGACCAAGCAGCATTATTTAAGTTTTTATTATGCTGCTTTGTTGTTTTTTTAATTTATTTTGCAAGTGTGTCTGTTCTAAAATAAAGCGTGTAAATTTGGCGATATTATTTTGTTTCCCAAGACTTCTTTTTTAATGAAAAAAAAATGGACTTTCATATTCGCTTTTTCTGTTTTGCTTTGCAATGCTTTTTCTGTATTGGCACAAACAGAACCAGAGGAAATTAAAGTAGAAGGAGATAAATTTCAAGATTTTTTCTATGAATCTATCTTTCAAAAAAGCATTGAAAACTATGACAAATCATTATTGGCATTGGAACAATGTTTGAAATTGAAACCCAATGATGCCACCATTTATTTTGAAATGGGCAAGAACTATTTAGCTTCCAAAGATTACAAAAATGCTTATTCCTCTTTTGAGCATGCGACGCAAATTGACCCTAATAATAAATGGTTTTGGGTAGGATTGTATGATGTGTGTTATGAAACCAAAGATTTTAATCAGGCCATAATTATTGTCAATAAAATTATTCCTTTTGATCCAGAATATAAAGAAGATTTGGTTTCGTTATATATGGTGACCAAGCAATTTGATAAGGCTTTAGCTGGAATTAATGAGCTGAATGACAAAGTTGGAAAAACAGAAAGAAGGGAAATGTATAAAATGGAAATTTTATCGGTAGGAAAATTTCAAAATTCAGAGGTTAGTAATCTAAAAGATCTTATTGATAAAAACCCAAAAGAAGAATCCAATTATATTGCTTTAATTTTTTTATATTCTAATAATAACGAAGATGAAAAAGCAGAGGAAGTTGCAAAAAAATTAGAGAAAGAAATACCAGAATCTGTTTGGGCACAAGTAAGCTTATTCAAGAGTTATATCGAAAAAAATGATGGCGCCAGTGCTGTAAAATCTATGAATGCAGTTTTGGCAAGCCCTAAAGTTGATTCAAAAATAAAACACAGAATTCTGAATGAATTTTTGCTTTTCGCCAATGCAAATCCTCAATTTACAACTGATTTAGACAAAGCGATTGGTTATTTTAAAAATGATAAAGAAGTAAATGTTGCCAAGGAAATTGGTAAATTTTATCACAATAAAAAGCAATGGGACAAGGCTATTAAGTATTATGACATGTCAGAAAAAAATAATTCGGAAGCTGATTTGGAGACCAATTTACTTTGGCTTCAAGCCAATACCGAACTCAAACAGTTTGAACCTGTAGTTAAAAAAGCCATGGCGCTGATTGAGACTTATCCAGCAGAATCTCAGTTTTATTATTATGCGGGATTGGCCAATAATCAGCTGCAGTTTTTTAAAAAAGCCAAAGATATTCTTGAAATGGGACTTGATTATGTTGTCGAAAATAAAGATTTAGAAATCAATTTCAATATACAGCTTGGCGAAGCCTATAGCGGATTAGGTGATACCGCCAAGAAAGAATTATATTTTAACAAAGCCAATCAATTATTAAAAGAGAAAAAATAATGAAAAGATTTATAGTAAGACTGCTTTTTGTTTGTATTATTTGCATGAGCAGTTCATCACTATTAGTGTCATGTAAAGCAAAGGGGAAAGTTGTGGAAGGCATTAAAAAAGAAGATTTGGATAAAATGTCATCTGATCGAATCCTGAAAAATCATTATGCCAATAAAACTGATTTCAAGACATTATACATAAAATCCAATGTAAAATATGATGACGAAAAACAATCTCAAAATTTATCTGCAGAAATTAAGATAAAAAGAGATGAACAGATTTTGGTAAGTATTCGTTTTCTTGGAATCACTATGGCCAAAGCATTAATAACACCGGCTTCTGTAAGTTATTATGAGAAATTAAACGGCACTTTTTTTGAAGGAGATTTTAGTACATTGAGCAAATGGCTGGGAACGGATTTGGATTTTAATAAAGTCCAAAATTTATTGATTGGTCAGACACTGGACGACTTAAACAAAGGGAAGTATCAGGATTCCTTAGTGGATCAATCCTACCGATTGGAAGATCTTTCAAAAAACAATACCAAAAAGTATTTCTTTTTTAATAAAGAATCATTTTTATTAAACAAGCAGGAGATTTCCCAAACAGCCGAAAACAGAAAGATTGAAGTTTTTTATTCGGATTATAAAAAGTATAATGAAAACCAATTGCCATCGGATATCGATATAAAGGCAGCGCAGGATAAAGGAAAAACCGAAATTAATCTGGAATACAATACCATAACCATAAACGAAGAACTTAATTTTCCATATAGTGTGCCAAATGGTTATAAAAGAATTTTAATTAAGTAAATTTGAACCAATATAATTGTAAAATGCGAAAATTTCTCTTAGCACTATTTTTTTTATGCACGACCTCAGTAATTTGGGGACAAGAGTCGCAACAAGAAAAGTTAGAAAAACGTAAAGCCGAAATTCAACAAGAAATTTTGGACAATGAAAAATTATTGAAATCGGTAAAGAATAAAGAAAAATCTGCCGTTAATGTAATTATTTTACAAAGCAATAAAATTAAACTCAAAGAAAAA
Organism: Flavobacterium sp. P3_A6; assembly: GCF_056403035.1. NCBI lineage: Bacteria > Pseudomonadati > Bacteroidota > Flavobacteriia > Flavobacteriales > Flavobacteriaceae > Flavobacterium > Flavobacterium sp. P3_A6. Next base: position 65,884 of record NZ_JBFUGG010000002.1, read on the forward strand.
CTGATTCGTACTACTGAGAAACAAACTAAAATCCTTGGTAATGACATGTATATTAATCAGTTAAAAATAAATAAGCTCAACAGAGAATTAGCTGTTCTCAAGGAAGATTATGCTAAGATGATTGTCAAATCATACAAGAGCAGATCCGAACAGAGCCGAGCTATGTTTTTACTATCATCAGAGAATTTTTTGCAAGCTTATAAAAGAGCCCAGTATATGAAACAATATACGGGATTTAGAAAAATGCAGGGTGAAGAAATCAAATCCAAAACAAATGATCTTTTAGGTTATAATGAAAAGCTGAATATTCAAAAAATAGCTAAGAAGAAATTATTAGCAGAAAACAACAAAGAGAAACAATCTCTTGAAAAGGAAAAGAGAGAACAATTGAAATTGGTAAATTCGATTAAAAAAGACAAGAAAAAAATCATTGCCGAGATCAAAAGAAAACAAACCGAGTCGAGAGCGATTGACCGTCAGATTGACCGTTTAATTCGGGAAGCGATTGCCGAGGCAAACAGGAAAGCAGCAAGTGAAAACCCAAATGCTCCCGTAGCGGCTTATACATCATCCAGAATAGTATTAACCGCAGAAGCCAAAATATTAGCAGATAATTTTAGAGCTAATAAGGGAAAATTGCCTTGGCCAGTTGAAAAAGGTTTTGTGTCATTAGGGTATGGAGAACAGCCGCATCCTGTTTATCCAAATCTTGTAATTCATAACAGCGGCGTAGAAATTACAACAGAACAGGGATCAAATGCCAGAGCGGTTTTTGCTGGCGAAGTAACGAGTGTTATCGTTTTGTCACCTGTTAACAAAGCCGTAATGATACAGCATGGTGACTGTTTTACGGTATATCAAAATTTAAGCTCTGTTTTTGTGACGAAAGGAGAGAAAGTCAGCATCAAGCAAAGTTTGGGAAAAATAAGAACGAATGGAGAGGGGAAAACGATTTTAAAGTTCACAATTTCACAAAATACAACCTACAATAATCCAGCAAGCTGGCTGTATAATATGTAGCTTTTCTCAAAAATTAAAACAGCACGATTTTAGTTATGAAAGAAGAATAGTGCTGTTTTTTAATAAACCATTCATTACATTCATTAAGTTTGCATTATATATAATTTGCGATGTTAAAATATTTTCTAAGTTTTATTTTTCTAATAACTACTGCAGTACTTTGGAGTCAAGACAATCAGCAAAAAAAATTAGAAGAACGTAAAGTCAAAATCCAGCAAGAGATCCGCGAAAACGAAACGAAACTCCAAACGGTAAAAAAGAAAGAAAAAACAGCCACCAAAACCATTGTTCTGCAAAGCAATAAAATTAAGCTTAAAGAAGAATTAATTGCAACTACTGAAAAACAAAAGACGCTTCTTAACAATTCAATTTCTGTAAATCAAGCTCAAATAAACAAACTAGAAAAAGAACTCGAATTACTCAAAGCAGATTACGCCAAGATGATCGTTCAATCCTACAAGAGCCGTTCTGAAGAAAGTCGTGCCATGTTTTTATTATCCTCAGAAAGTTTTTTACAGGCTTATAAAAGAGCACAGTATATGAAACAATATACAAACTTTAGGAGGAATCAAGGTAAAGAAATACAATCTAAAACATATTCATTATATACATTTAATGCTAAACTGGATGTGCAAAAAAGTGCCAAAGAACAGCTTATTGTCGAGAATGATAAAGAAAGACTGTCTTTGGAAAAAGAAAAACAGGAACAGGAAAAGCTTGTGGCCTCTTTAAAAAAAGACAAAAAGCAAATCATTGCCGAGATTAAGAAAAAGCAGCAGGAGTCTAAATTGATTGACAAAAAAATAGACAAATTAATCCGTGCAGCAATTGCCGAAGCCAATAGAAAAGCGGCTATAGAAAAGGCGGCCAAAGAAAAAGCCAAAGCCGATGCTATTGCAAAAGCGAATGCACTGGCCAAAGCCAAAGCTTTAGAAAAGAAAAAAGAAATCGAGAAGGCAAATGCATTAGCTGTGGCAAAGGCAAAAGCTGAGTCAAAACCAACTCCAAAACCAATTCCAGTTCCGAAGGAAGTCGAAAAAGCAATAGCCAAAGCAGAGCCAGCAACTGCACAAGTAAAAGCGGTTTCATCTACTAAAATTGAACTATCATCAAATGGAAAAGTTGATTCGGATAATTTTAAAGCCAACAGGGGAAAATTGCCCTGGCCAGTCGAAAGGGGATATATTTCTTTAGGTTTTGGAGACCAATCACATCCCGTTTATAGAGAACTGCAAATCCACAATAGCGGATTGGAATTCACAACCGATTCAGGAGCCAGTGCCAGAGCCGTTTTTGCAGGAGTGGTTACTAGTGTTATTATTATTTCACCGGTAAATAAATTGGTAATGCTACAGCATGGCGATTTTTTTACCATTTACCAAAATCTGATTTCGGTGAATGTAACCAAAGGAGACAACGTGAGTATCAAGCAAAGTTTAGGTAAAATAAAAACGAACGGAGATGGGAAAACAATATTAAAATTTGCCATTACCCAAAACACGACTTATACCAATCCAAGAGCATGGCTAGCGGGGAAATAGCAGAAAAAAATTAATAAAAATTTAAATCATTTTATTAAATTATAAATTATATTTGATAAAATTTAAACTGGAAAATTATGAATTCGAATAACCCTTTTTTAAATAACAAAACATTTTCAACGGCTGTTTCTAGAAAAGATGATACGTTTAAAGCAATCAGTATTGAGGAAAATCAAGACATGACTTTGTCTGGAACTATCAACAGAAGCTTAATTCTTTTTTTGTTATTGATTGCTTCAGCAACTGTAATTTGGTGGGCTACTTTTAATGGAATAAACCCAATAGTGCCAGCGTTTGGCGGAGGAATTGTTGGATTAATTTTGGTAGTAATTGCTTCATTCAAACCAGAATATTCTCCTTATTTGGCTCCCGGTTATGCACTTTTTGAAGGATTGTTTATCGGCGGTGTTTCTGCCATTTTCGAAACACAGTACCCTGGAATTGTCACACAAGCAGTTGGGGCAACTTTTGTTACTTTTGCAGTTTGTCTTGGGCTGTATAAATATAAAATTGTAAAAGTTACTGAGCAATTCAAATCAATTGTTATAGCTGCGACATTAGCTATTGCAACCTATTATTTATTTTCTTGGCTGTTCTCTATGTTTACAAGTTTTGTGCCAGTGCACTATGGTAATTCTATGATGAGTATAGGTATTAGTGTATTTGTGATTGTAATTGCTGCGTTAAATTTGTTCTTAGATTTTGACAGAATTGAAAAAGGAGTAGAACAAAAAATGCCTAAATACATGGAATGGTATGGCGCAATGGGATTGATAATTACACTAGTTTGGCTGTATATTGAATTTTTGAGATTGTTATCCAAACTGTCCAAAAAATAATATTCAACACATTTTTATATAAAAATGCCTTTCAGAAATGAAGGGCATTTTTTTTGAATTCTAATGGCTTGAGTTTGATTGCTGTTTTTCGGAGCAGAAAGATTAGGCTTTTTTTGCCGACATCGTCCCGCTATTCGTTACAATCTCATGTGCCGAACCCCAGCACATGAGGATTTTCACTGCTATCGGGGCTAAACGGAAATATTTTGCTTTTTTGCCATCATCCCAAAAAAGAAAGCAGAAATAATCAAACTCAGTTTTTTAAGGATTATTTTATAATGGCATTAAAAGGATTGTAGCTTTCAAATCATTAAATTTGCACTCTTATTTAAAGACATGCTAGAAAAAGAAACAATAAATTTCGAAAAAACAGCCATTGTTGGTATTGTTACCCAAAATCAAAGCGAAGAGAAACTTAATGAATATCTTGATGAATTGGAGTTTTTGACATTTACCGCAGGAGGTGAAGTGGTGAAGCGTTTTTCGCAAAAAATGGAACGCCCCAATCCTAAAACTTTTGTAGGAACCGGTAAGCTGGAGGAAATCTGTCTTTTTGTAAAAGAGAACGATATTTCAACTCTGATATTTGACGATGAATTATCGCCTTCCCAGCAAAAAAATATTTCTAAATTAATTGATTGTAAAATCCTCGACCGTACTAATCTTATTCTAGATATTTTTGCACAAAGAGCCGAAACCTCTTACGCAAGAACTCAAGTAGAATTAGCACAATGCCAATATTTATTGCCGAGACTTTCTGGAATGTGGACACACTTAGAACGTCAAAAAGGTGGTATCGGAATGCGTGGTCCTGGGGAAACTGAGATTGAAACCGACAGGCGTATCGTCCGTGATCGAATAGCTTTATTGAGAGAGAAGATTAAAACCATCGACAAGCAAATGGGTGTGCAGCGCAGCAATCGAGGCGCCATGGTTCGGGTTGCGTTGGTGGGATACACCAATGTTGGTAAATCGACTTTGATGAATGCTGTTGGGAAAAGTGATGTATTTGTAGAAAACAAACTTTTTGCAACATTAGATACAACCGTTCGAAAAGTGGTTGTTAAAAACTTGCCTTTCTTGTTATCGGATACGGTTGGGTTTATTCGAAAATTACCTACTCAATTGGTTGATTCGTTCAAAAGTACATTGGATGAAGTTCGTGAAGCCGATTTGTTATTGCACATTGTCGATATTTCACATCCCGAATTTGAAGATCATATTGAGTCGGTAAATCAAACTTTGCTGGATATTAAAGCGAATGATAAACCGGTTATTATGGTTTTCAATAAAATTGATGCTTATAAACATTTGACGATAGACGAAGATGATTTAATGACGGAGAAGACTCCAAGACATTTTACGCTAGAAGAGTGGAAACATACTTGGATGCACCGTTTAGGAGAACAAAATGCTTTGTTTATTTCGGCTACTCTAAAAGAAAATTTTGAAGAATTCAGGGAGCGTGTTTATGAAGCCGTTCGGCAAATACACATTACCCGTTTTCCATACAATAAATTTTTATATCCTGATTATAAAGACGCAGTGGAGAAAGAGGAAAAAGAAGATAATAAATAAAAAAAGAAAAGACCTTTTAGCAATTGAATGTTAAAAGGTCTTTCTAGTTTTAAAAGGGTTTTATTTTTTGGCTGATTTATATAATGGTACAGCTGAACAGGCTTCACCATACATTATGCTTCTGGCGTAAGGCTGTAGGCATTGCGCGGCCAAAACATAAGCACTCATTGGAACCGGTTTTCTGGAACATCCTTTTATGATAACCGGTTTGTCCTGATAAGCGGTATAATCAAGTTTAGGAAGCAATTCTTCGTATAAAGCCGAATCTAAATCTTCCAAGTAACCATTTACAATTTTCTTGGCATAAGGAGCCAAATGCATAGTAACCAAAATGATTGCCCACTTCGGGATAATTGCATCTGTGCCACATGAAACGGCAACATATTGGTCTTGGTATTTGGACCAATCCTGATTATTAAGCTGTTCTCTAAAATCTTTTTCCTTTAACAAAAAGCCATCATAAAGCCACTGCGAAATATCAATTTGCGCGCGGACTCCAGTTGGATAATAGTCTTCAAGATCGAAAACTTCCAGAATACTATTCGCTACTTTATTGATTATTTCTTCCATAATTGTGTCTTAAAGTCGAATGTCGAAAGTCATAAGGCCACAACTTTATGATTTTATAACTTTCAACTTTATGACTTAATTTTTAAAGCATCCCTAATTCTAATTTTGCTTCTTCGCTCATCAAATCTTTGCTCCAAGGCGGATCAAAAGTGATTTCAACTTCAGCATCTTTTATGTGTTCGATTGATTTTACTTTTTCTTCTACTTCTCTTGGCAAACTTTCCGCTACTGGGCAGTTTGGAGATGTAAGCGTCATCAATATTTTTACTTCATAATCGGTATTGACCATTACATCATATATCAATCCCAATTCGTAAATATCTACAGGAATCTCTGGATCGTAAATAGTTTTCAGTTTTTTTACGATTGATTCTCCTAATTCTGCGGTGTTTATTTCTTCTGTCATAATTTTTATTTTTTAAACCATATAAGACATTGAAGGTTATTTTTTATTAATGTCTTTGATAAATAAATATAAGTTCTAAAAAGTTAATCTTCTAGTATTTGATGATATTCATTAATTATCCTTTTATTGAATTAACTTATATGTTTAAATTATTTCTTAGCATCAAATGCCAAAGCATACATTTTAATATTTTTTATCATCGAAACCAAACCATTGGCTCTTGTTGGTGAAAGATGTTCTTTCAAACCTATTTCATCAATAAATTCCGTATCTGCGTTTAATATGTCAATGGCTTTTTGGTTTGAAAAAGCACGGATTAAAATGGCTATTATTCCTTTGGTCAAAATGGCATCGCTATCGGCAGTAAAGACGATTTTATCGTCGTTTTTTTCTCCCTGTAGCCAAACTTTAGACTGACATCCTTTAATTAGATTGTCATCTGTTTTGAATTCCTCCTTGATTAAGGGAAGATTTTTGCCTAATTCGATAATGTATTCATAACGCTGCATCCAGTCGTCAAACATTGCGAATTCATCTATGATTTCGTTTTGTATTTCTTTTATTGTCATTCTTTTTCTTTTGAAAAGGATACTATCCTATTTACTAAGTTCTTTATTTTTTCCGGTGGAAATCCATTATCGAAAGTTTGACTTTCATAAGTTTTCCCTTTGTATGTTATTTTCAAATTGGCCATTGCCGCACCATCATGAAATCGTTTTTGGGTAGGAGCTTTCAAACTCGGGATTTCTTCCAAATTTATTTTTTGAAATTCATTTATTAAAGCATTCCATTGGATATCGGTGAGAGAACTTGAAACAGGCACTCCGTCTCTTGTTTTCTTCACGGATACTGTTTTGTTTTCTACAATAGTGCTGTTATATAATCCTCTTGAATTAGCAGTGTACTCAATTTTTGCTGTACTCAAATCCATATTGTTTTGGCTTTGGCAGTTTTTTCCAAGTATTAGCGTCAAAAATAAGAGTGATATAATTTTCATAATTGTTTTGGTTTTAAGACAGCATCATTTGCGCTTTTTTTACGGCTTCGACTAATGAGTCAATTTCTTCTTTGGTATTATAGAAAGAAAAAGAAGCTCTTATCGTTCCGGGAATACAGAAGAAATTCATAATGGGCTGGGCGCAATGATGGCCTGTTCTTACTGCAATTCCCAATTTATCTATTATCGTTCCAATGTCATACGGATGAATTCCGTCAATATTAAAAGAGATTACTGAAGTTTTTGTTTTGGTATTGCCATAAATTCTCAGTCCTTCAATTTCTGATAATCGTTTTGTGGCGTACTCCAATAATTCCAGTTCTTGTCTTTGAATATTTTCAAAACCAATTTCGTTCATATAATCAATTGCCGTTCCTAGAACAATTCCGCCCGCAATATTGGGTGTTCCCGCTTCAAACTTATGAGGTAAATCTGCGTAGGTGGTTTTTTCGAAAGTAACTTCTTTAATCATTTCGCCACCACCTTGATAAGGAGGCAATTTATTTAGCCAAGCTTCTTTTCCGTATAAAATTCCGGTTCCTGTTGGTCCACACATTTTATGTCCCGAAAAAACGTAGAAATCACAATCTAAAGCCTGAACATCCGGTTTTAAATGTGGTACTGCCTGAGCACCGTCTATTAAAATGACAGCTCCAACTTCGTGCGCTTTATCAATCATATACTTAATTGGATTGATTATTCCCAAAGCATTCGAAATATGGTTTACGGCTACGATCTTGGTTTTTGAAGAAAGCAGTTTATCGTATTCTGCCATAATCAATTCTCCGTTTTCATCCATTGGAATTACTTTGAGTGTGGCTCCTGTTTTTTCACAAAGCATCTGCCAGGGCACAATATTGCTGTGGTGCTCTAATGAGGAAACCAATACTTCATCGCCCGGTTTTAGAATCGATGCAAATCCATTGGCTACTAAGTTGATGCCAAAAGTGGTTCCCGAAGTAAAAAGCACTTCGTGGACGAATTTTGCATTAATGTGATTTTGCACTTTTGCGCGCGAAATCTCATAGGCATCGGTTGCCAATTGGCTTAAGGTGTGAACACCTCTATGAATGTTGGCATTTATTTCTTGATAATACTTTTCAATCGCATCAATAACCACTTGCGGTTTTTGTGAAGTGGCTCCGTTATCGAAATATACTAAAGGCTTTCCGTTTACTTTTTGCGAAAGAATGGGAAAGTCGGCTCTTATTTTTTGAATATCTAACATATTTTATTTAGAATTTTTCTAAATACAAAAGTAATACAATTGATTTAGTTTTCTAAGAAACAATAGGGAATAATTGTGAAAACGGTTCAGAAGAAAATAGTACTGTTGATGTAAATGAGACGGAATTTATCAGCAGCTATTTTTTTGTATTCTTTTTTTTACTAAATTAGGGTAAATATCTCCGCTATGAAAAAATATTTGAAAATAAGCATCTTTCTAGTTCTTTTGTTTTTTGTTTATTTTGGCTTTATCACATATTCCAAGCTAGAATTGATTTCTGGATTTTCGGTCAAAAGTATTGCTTCTGGCCATTTTTTGGCCAATCATTCGCAAGAAAATATAGAGAAGAATGATAATAATTTTGGGGTTATCCGTTGGGCTGAGAATGAAATAAATGAATCGGGGAAATTTGCAACTGCAACTGTTTTTGGCTTAAAAAAGCGAAAAGCAATTTATAGAAATGGCTTGGGAGCTACATTAATAGATGATAATTATGATGTTACCAAGCCGTATGAAATTCCCAAAAGAACAAAATTAAACTGTAAACTTCCTTTTCCTTATGGAGATGCAGAACCTAAAGACACGGTTTTTACCAATGTGGATTATGCCAAATTGAATTTGGCTGTTGCCAATGCATTTGATGCGAAAGGATATAATGATAAAAGAACGCGTTCGGTTTTGGTTATTTACAAAGACAAAATCATTGCCGAGAAATATGCGGATGGTTTTACAAAAAACAGTGTTATTTTGGGCTGGTCGATGACTAAGAGCATTACCGGAACTCTTTTTGGAATACTTCAAAAACAAAAGAAATTTGACATTTACAAACACGCTCCCATTGCCGAATGGCAAAATGACAACCGAAAAAACATTACGACCAATGATTTGCTCCACATGAATTCGGGTTTGAAGTGGGAGGAGTATTATGACAGAATCTGTGATGCCACCCAAATGCTTTTTATGACTGAAGATATGTCTCGTTCTCAATTGCTAAAGCCAGCCGTTTTTAAACCTAATACACATTGGAATTATTCATCGGGGACAACAAATTTACTATCGGGAATTTTGCGGAAGCAGTTCAAGACACATCAGGAATACTTAGATTTTTGGTATTCGGCATTGATTGATAAAATTGGGATGCATTCGATGGTGATTGAAACCGATATGGCTGGAAATTATGTGGGTTCATCTTATGGTTGGGCGACAACAAGGGATTGGTCCAAATTAGGATTATTGTATTTGCATAATGGCAATTGGAACGGAGAACAGCTGTTCGATACCAGTTGGGCAAAGTATGTTTCTACTCCTACCAGTGGTTCAAAAGGGGATTATGGCGCTCATTTTTGGCTAAATGCTGGTGGACATTATCCAGATGCACCTCGAGATTTGTATTCTGCTAATGGTTTTCAGGGACAGAAAGTATTTATCATTCCGTCAAAGGATTTAGTAATTGTGCGAATGGGGCTGAGTGAAGAATTTGATTTTAATGGGTTGCTGAAGGAAATTGTGGGGAGTGTGAAAAAAAATTAACCGCAAAGGATATAAGGGAAAAAACCGCAAAGAGCGCAAGGTATAATATATTTATACTTTGGCGCTCTTTGCGTAAATCTTTGTGAACCTTGTGGTTAAAAATTATAAATCAAACCCTATTTTAACGCCCAATTTATTAGCGATAATTTTGGTGATTCGTTGTTTCAATTCAGGTATTTTGATGTTTTCGATTACGGCATTCGAGAAAGCGTACATCAATAATGCTTTGGCTTCCTTTTTCGGGATTCCGCGCTGTTGCATGTAGAACATAGCGGTTTCGTCCAGTTGGCCAACAGTACAGCCGTGGGAACATTTTACGTCATCGGCAAAGATTTCCAATTGCGGTTTGGCGTTAATAGTTGCTTTGTCGCTTAATACAATGTTGTTGCTTTTTTGAAAAGCATTTGTTTTTTGGGCTTCTCTTTCCACATATACTTTTCCGTTAAAAACACCTGTGGAGCGGTCGTTGAAAATTCCTTTGTAATCTTGGAAACTTTCGCAATTTGGTGTCGCGTGGTTTACCAATGTATAATGATCAACGTGCTGACTTTCGCCAATAATTGTGATTCCGTTTAATGTACTCGTCAAACGTTCTCCAAAATGGTAAAAGTTCAAATTGTTTCTGGTTAAGTTTCCTCCGAAAGAGAAAGTGTGTACCGAAACGTGGCTTTCCTGTTTTTGGGAAACATACGTATTGTCAATTAAATTGGCCTCCAGATTATCATTTTGAATTTTGTAATAATCCACAATGGCTCTTTTTTGGGCAAAAATTTCGGTAACCGAATTGGTTAAAACCGGATTTTCGTTCAAGCTTTGATGACGTTCTATGATTTGTACGTGTGAATTTTCACCAACGATAACCAAGTTTCTAGGCTGAACCAAAAGTGCTGTTTCGCTTCCTGTAGAGAAATACATGATTTCTATAGGTTTGTCGGCAACTTTGCTTTTAGGGATGTTGATGTAGGCTCCTTCATTGGCGAAAGCTGTATTCAAGGAAGTCAAACTTTCTTCTTTACTGGCTATCTTATTGAAATAAGTATCAATAATCATTTTGTATTTTGGTTTGTTTAACGCTGATGACATTAAGCAAACATCAATACTGTCGTGAGTAGTTGAAGATAAATGGGAACTAAAAACACCGTCTACAAAAACTACTTTGTAGCTATCTATTTCGTGTAAAAAGTATTTTTTTACATCATTATAGTGGATGGCATTTTCTGTTTTTGGAAAAACGCTAAAATCATTTTTCAGGATAGCGTTTAGCGAAGTGTATTTCCAACTTTCTTCTTTTTTAGTCGGGAAACCTTTATTTTCGAAGTTTTTTATAGCGGTTGTCCGCACGTTGTGAAGTTCAGAATGAACATCGATACGTTCTTCAAAAGCCATAAAAGACGATAGTAATTTTTCTTTTAGCTCCATCTTAATTATCTCCTTTAATCCAGTCGTATCCTTTTTCTTCCAGTTCGTGAGCTAATTCTGCTCCGCCTGATTTTACAATTTTTCCGTTGTGAAGAACGTGAACAAAATCTGGAACAATATAATCCAATAATCTTTGGTAGTGAGTAATTACGATCACAGCATTTTTATCGCTTTTCAATTTATTCACGCCATTGGCAACAATTCTTAAAGCATCGATGTCAAGACCAGAATCGGTTTCGTCAAGGATAGCCAGTTTTGGATCCAACATCGCCATTTGAAAAATTTCATTTCTTTTTTTCTCACCACCAGAGAAACCTTCGTTAAGGGAACGAGAAAGAAATTTTCTGTCAATTTCCAACAATTCTGATTTTTCGCGGATTACTTTCAGCATTTCGTTGGCAGGCATTTCTTCTTGGCCGTTTGCTTTACGTGTTTCGTTTATAGCAGTTCTCATAAAGTTGGTTACTGAAACTCCAGGGATTTCCACTGGATATTGGAATGAAAGAAAAATACCTTTGTGGGCCCTTTCCTCTGGAGCAAGATCGGCAAGATCTTCGCCGTCCAAAAAGATTTCACCATCGGTTACTTCATAATTTTCGTTTCCGGCAACAACAGCTGAAAGCGTACTTTTTCCGGCACCGTTAGGTCCCATTATCGCATGGACTTCTCCAGCTTTTACTTCAAGGTTTATTCCTTTTAATATTTCTTTGTCGCCTATTGAGGCGTGTAGATTTTTTATTGATAACATTTTTTGAATGTGTTTTTATACTTTGTTTATTTTTATCCTACTGAACCTTCAAGTGAAATTTCCAATAATTTTTGTGCTTCTACGGCAAATTCCATTGGCAATTTGTTCAACACGTCTTTACTGAAACCGTTTACGATAAGCGCAATAGCTTTTTCGGTTGGGATTCCGCGCTGGTTGCAATAGAAAACTTGATCTTCACCAATTTTACTCGTTGTAGCTTCATGTTCCACTTTGGCAGTTGGGTTTTTGCTTTCGATATATGGAAAAGTATGCGCTCCACAATGATTTCCCATTAACAGCGAATCACATTGCGAAAAATTTCGGGCGTTTTCAGCTCTTGCTCCAATTTGAACCAAACCTCTATAGCTGTTTTGTGATTTTCCTGCAGAGATACCTTTGGAGATAATAGTTGATTTGGTGTTTTTGCCCAAATGAATCATCTTGGTTCCAGTATCGGCCTGTTGGTAATTATTGGTAACGGCAATAGAATAAAATTCTCCGATAGAGTTATCTCCTTTTAAAATAACAGAAGGATATTTCCAGGTAATCGCTGATCCTGTTTCTACTTGAGTCCAAGAGATTTTGGCATTTTTCTCGCAGAATCCTCTTTTGGTCACAAAATTGAAAACACCGCCTTTACCTTCTTTATTTCCTGGATACCAGTTTTGAACTGTTGAATATTTTATTTCGGCATCGTCCAAGGCAATCAATTCTACAACTGCGGCATGCAATTGGTTTTCGTCGCGGGTTGGAGCAGTACATCCTTCTAAGTAAGAAACATAACTGCCTTCGTCAGCCACTAATAGGGTTCTTTCGAATTGTCCTGTTCCTGCTTGATTGATTCTAAAATAAGTAGACAGTTCCATTGGGCAACGAACTCCTTTTGGGATATAACAGAAAGATCCGTCTGAGAATACAGCCGAATTCAAGGCTGCATAAAAGTTGTCTCTTTGAGGAACAACAGTACCAAGATATTTACGAACTAATTCAGGGTGTTCTTTGATGGCTTCGGAAATGCTCATAAAGATAATTCCTTTTTCACCTAATGTTTTTTTGAATGTTGTAGCTACCGAAACAGAGTCAACTACGATATCCATAGCAACGTTATTCATCTTTTTTTGCTCATCAATAGAGATACCTAACTTTTTGTACATTTCTAAAAGTTCAGGATCAACGTCGTCCAATGTTTTGTTTGGATCTGCTTTTTTTGGTGCTGAGTAATAAGAAATGGCTTGAAAGTCCGGTTTTTGATACTTAACGTTTGCCCATTCTGGCTCAATCATTTCTTCCCAAGCGCGGAAAGCCTCAATGCGCCAGTCGGTCATCCATTGTGGTTCGTCTTTCTTTTGAGAAATAGCGCGAACAATATCTTCATTTAAACCAATAGGAAAAGTTTCAGATTCTAATTCAGTATAGAATCCGTACTCATATTCTTTGGTTTCTAATTCGATTTTTAAATCGTCTTCGGTGTATTTTGACATTTTTTATTGTATTGAAAGATTTAAAAATTGAGGGATTTAAATATTAAAAAACTTCCGTAATCTTTAAATCTTTAAAATTTTCAATCATTTGATTTTTTAAAGTGAAAATGATTCCCCGCAGCCACAGGTTCTGTTGGCATTCGGATTGTTAAAAACGAAACCTTTTCCGTTTAATCCTCCGGAAAATTCCAGTATCGTTCCGGCTAAATAGAGGAATGATTTTTTTTCGACAGCGATACTGATGTCGTTGTCAACAAATATTTTATCGTCTTCGCCTTTGGTTTTGTCAAATTTCAAATCATATGACAAACCAGAGCATCCGCCACTTTTCACGCCTACTCTCACGTAGTCTACAGCAGCATCAAAACCATCGTCTTTCATAAGATCGATAATTTTCTTTTTGGCAGTATCAGAAACTTGTATCATCTTAATTTTTTTTATGTTTTTTAGAAGTAAATAACTTAAAGTGAGTTTTATAAAAAGAACCCAGCTTTTGAAAGCTTCTTTACACCCTAATCTTTATTTCGTCTAAATTAACTGCAAAGATACTACATAAAATGCTTTTTTCCATGACTGATAACATTTATATAACTAATAAGAAAATAGATATTTGTTATATAATGACTAGAATTAATGATTAAAATGATATATTTATAACCTATTAACAAACTAAATAGTATTAAATAATTATGGAAGAAACATTAAAGACCCCAACAAACTACCAGCTTGAATTTAATGGAAAAGGAAGTGAATTTTTTAGCGTTATTATTGTCAATTGGCTATTGACAGTTCTTACTTTAGGGTTTTATTACCCATGGGCCAAAGCAAGAAAACTACAGTTTTTATACGGTGAAACTTCTTTGAATGGCGATTCCTTTTCATTTCATGGAACGGGAAAGGAAATGTTTAAAGGTTTTATAAAAGTAATACTTATTATTGCAATTATCTATTCTTTGTTTTTTTTGTTAATCTACCTTAAATTACCATTTTTGGGACTTGGTGTACTTTATTTAAGTATTTTGGCGCTATTGCCGTTTGCAATCCATGGCTCTTACAGATACCGAATGTCCAGAACCTCCTGGAGAGGTATCCGTTTTGGATATAGAGGAGACCGTAAAGAGTTTAGTATAAATTTTTTTAAATGGCTGTTTTTCACTATTTGTACTTTTGGAATATATGGCTCTTGGATGTCTATTAATATGAGAAATTATATATTAGGGAATATCCGATTTGGCGATGTTGAATTTAACAGTGATGGTGATGGTGGAGATTATTTTATGTTAAATCTGAAAGGCTATTTATTGACAGTATTTACTTTAGGGATATATGCTTTTTGGTGGCAGCAAGAACTTTTTGAATATTACATTAATAATTTAAGCATGAATAAAGGGGATAAAGAAATCGCCTTAAATTCAACGGTTACTGGTGGCGGTTTTTTTAAATTGGCTATTGTAAATATATTAATAATCATTGGTACGCTCGGCATCGGATATGCATGGGTTGTTACAAGAACAATGAAATATATTTTTGAGAATATTGAAATGGAAGGAAATATCGATTTGAACTCATTACTGCAAACGGAAGAGAACTATAAAGATGCTACTGGAGAAGATATTGGAGATTTCCTCGACATGGATTTTGTGATGTAATAGGATGAAAGAAAAAATTAATGCGGTTTTCTTTGATGGAGAATCGGCTATTCCGAAAGATATTGAATTAATTCTTGACATTGAGAAGAATGTTCTTGTTTTTGAAACGGACAATAATCAGCAGCATTTTTGGAATTTGAATGCAATTGATTTTCAAGTAAAATCAAAGAATATGTACATTGAATATGGGAATGATCCTATTCAAAACATCAAAATTAATGACAGTGATTTTACAGCGAGACTTCAAGATTTTAGAAAAAAGAAAAAAAATCTGAGTTGGTATCATAAATTAATGGATATGGGAATCAAAGCCCATATCTTTTTTACTGTTTTTATCTTTGCGATTATTGGATTAGGCTATTTTTTTGCCATTCCCTGGATAGCAGAAAAAGCGGTGATAATTATTCCAGAAGATTATGATTCTCATTTGGGGACAACTTTTTTTGAACAAAATATGCTGTTTAGCGATGTTGATGCCGAAAAAACAAAAGCATTGAATTTATTTGCAAAAGAGCTTAATTTAAAAAACACAAAAAAATTAAAATTCACGGTTGTAGATTCCCCAATTGTGAATGCTTATGCACTTCCAGACGGGAATATTGTTGTTTTTTCGGGGATACTTAATACCATGAAAAACTATGACGAATTAGTTGGATTAATAGGTCATGAAGTAGCTCATGTGAATCATCGGCATTCAATGAAAATGGTGTGCAGAAATTTGTCGGGCTATATATTTGTATCTGCTGTTTTAGGAGATGCGAATGGGATTATGGCAACAATTGGAGATAACGTAAACAATTTGCAATCGCTGTCTTATTCCAGAAATTTTGAACATGAAGCAGATGTGGAAGGCTTTGAGATTGTTGCTTTAAATAAAATAAATCCAAAAGGGATGTCTAATTTATTTAAAAGATTGCAAGATGAAGAAGTTGTAACAATCCCAGAATTTTTAAGCTCACATCCAGTTACAACGGAAAGAATTAAGGATATCAATGAATTGATTAAAACGAAACCTTTTCAGTTTGAAGACAATTTAAAATTAAAAAAGCTGTTCTCGGTCATTAAAAATTAAATTAGGCCTGAATTCAAAAAAGGATTCAGGCTTTTTTATTGGTTTGATTTTTGAATTCGTTTCAAAAATAGTTTTAGATTATTCTTGAATCGCATACATTTGGGCATAAATTCAATTCTAAGCACTATGAAACTTTATCCAATAGAAACGGGCAATTTTAAGCTAGACGGCGGAGCAATGTTTGGTGTGGTTCCTAAAACGATTTGGAACAAAACCAATCCTGCCGACGAAAATAATTTAATTGATATTGCTGCGCGCTGTTTGTTAATTGAAGACGGTAGCCGATTGATTTTGATTGACACCGGAATGGGGAACAAACAATCCGATAAGTTTTTTGGCTATTACTCGCTTTGGGGAACTCATTCTATGGACAAATCTTTGGCTCAATACGGTTTTCATCGCGATGACATTACTGATGTTTTTATGACGCATTTGCATTTTGACCACTGTGGAGGAAGCATTCAATGGAATAAAGACAAAACTGGTTATGAACCTGCTTTCAAAAATGCAAAATTCTGGACAAATGAAAATCATTGGGAATGGGCCACAAAGCCCAATGCTAGAGAGAAAGCCTCTTTTTTATCAGAGAACATTTTACCAATGCAGGAAAGCGGGCAGTTGCATTTTATCGCTAAACAAGAAGGCGATTTTTGCATTTCAAATGAATTGGGATTTGGAATTTTTTATGTTGATGGTCATACCGAAAAAATGATGATTCCACATATTCAGTATCAGGATAAAATGATTGTTTTTTGTGCCGACTTAATTCCAACAGCAGGACATCTGCCTTTGCCTTATGTAATGGGGTATGATACACGGCCGTTGCTGACCATGCCTGAAAAATCTAAATTTTTGAATGCGGCAGCAAATCAAAATTATTATTTATTTCTTGAACATGATGCGCATAACGAGATTATTACCGTTGAGCATACGGAGAAAGGAGTGCGATTGAAAGAGCGGTTTAATTGTTCGGATATTTTTTAAAAACATAAAAAAACCTCATTTTCATCAGTTTGAAAATGAGGTTTTTTTGTTAACACGGAATATAATTATTCGACTATAACTTTTTTAGCGGAAGCGGCATCCTGATTAATTAGATAGATATAGTAAACTCCTTTTGGAAGACCGGATAAACTAATAGTATTGTTTGTATTGGCAGAATCCAAATTAAATGTTTTTACTAATTGTCCTAATGAATTATAAACTGTAGCTTTTTCTAAGGCAATGTTTAGAATGTTTATCTCCCCTTTTGTAGGATTTGGATAGACAATAGCTTTGCTAAATTCAGAATCTTCCAGTCCTAAAGTGCAAGTCTCAGAATAGACAGTGGTAGTTTCTTTAATTTTAGACCAATTCGCGTTAGAGTATGTGGTGCTATCAACTTTTACACAGCCCAAAGTGGTAATTCCTAAAAAGGAAGTTCCTGGAATGTTACTTGCTTTTTTACTTGTTACTGATGCCACAATAAGGTTTTGGTTGTTTCCGTTTTTCAAATTTAAATATACAAGTGGATTGCCTGTAACATAAAGAATTTGAAGATTGGTATTTTTAGAAAGATCTAAAGTGACAAGCTGATTGTTGCTGCAGTCTAAAATTTTTAATGCAGTAAAAATTTCAATTCCGGTTAAATCTTTAATGTTACTGTTTGAAAGATTTAAGGAGGTAATTGTACTTATGTTTGTGGCGGTAATTTTTCCGTTTAGACCATCAGTGTCAATTCCCAAATCAATTAGTTTTTGTTCAAAATTTGAATCGGGAATTAAAGTATATTGTGTACAGTCTGTATTATAAGTTGCCGAAACATCCTTAGAATTAGCCCAATTCTTATCAGAATAAGTTTTATCATCAACCAGTATACAATTTAAATTTGGGTTGCCTGTAAAAAACAATTTCCGATTTACAAAATTTAAATTATTTCCATTTTTTAAATTAAGAGATATTAATTTATTGCTTGAACAATTAATTTCTTTCAAAATAATATTTTTAGAAATGTCTAATCTAGATAATTTATTTGAATAACTGACTAAAGTGTCTAAAGCCACATTTGTAGATACATCTAGAGTTTCTAATTGATTGTCAGGGCAACGAAGAAGACCTAAGTTTACATTTTTTGATATATCTAATGCTGTTAACTGATTATTGCCACAATCCAATTCAATTAATGGAATGTTTTTTGTCACATCAAGAGTTGTTAATTTATTTGAGAAACTGCCTAAATGTTTTAAATTCAGATTTTTGTAAATATCAAGAGTCGTTATTTGATTATAGTTACAGTCTATTTTCTTTAAATTAAGATTTTTAGAAACATCTAAAGTTGCTAATTTATTAAAATCACAATTTAATGTTTCCAAATTTATAAAATACTCAATACCAGTTAAGCTTGTAATTGAGCTATATGAAACATCCAATGTAGTCAATTTGTCAATGTTGCTGGTCAACACTTTTCCATCAGCCGCTCCGGAGTCAATTCCTAGCGCTATTAATTTTTTTTCAAAGTTTACATCAGGGATTAATGTATATAAATTAGCGTCATTTTGAGAATTGTACAGTTTGGTGATTTCTTCAGGAGTTAGGACACGATTCCAAATTCCTACATCATCTATTGAACCTTTAAAATATTCATTATTAGTGTCTCCGTCAATTCGTTTTCCTATTCTGAAATTTTTATTAATTGTGTTTAAGGTTATATTTTTCCCATCAACATAATTTCCATCAATAAACAATGAAACCTTTGTGCCATCATAGGTTATAGTGATGAAATGCCAAGTATTGTCTAAATAATTATTTTGTATTCCAAGATCATTGTTGGAAAAATTAGACGAGCTTATAAAATCAAGATAACCTTTGGAGTAAAGACTAAGTGCAAATCTTTGATTTGTTGATAAATTACCGTAATTAAATATAGTGCTATAGTTGCTTTCCGTGTAATTAGGAGAATTTGTTTTGAACCAACCTGAAATTGTTCTAGGAGAATTATTTTGGGGAATGGTGGCTATAGTTGCATCAATATAACTTAATATCCCATCAAAACTATAAGCGCTATTTGGATTTCCTGCTTTATCTGTGATCAAGACAGCTCCGGTTACGGTGCCATTATATCCGTTTCCGCTAACATCATTTGCATTTCCCGTAAAAGGGTAATAAGCAATCAAACCATTGGAAGGGACGTATGTTGGTATTAGACTTGTAACTGTTACATCGACAACTGTTCTTGAACTCTCACATCCGTTGATTGTTTGCGAAACATAATATTTACCTGTTTGTAGTGCGGTCAATAAAGACAAAGAATTTCCTCCTGTAATGTTATTATACCATTTAACATTAGATCCGGTTGCTTGTAAATTAGTAACTGCTGCGCCAGTATTGAATGTTTGTCCAGTTGCAGTTGGTGGAGGTGTATTGGCAGCGGTAACAGTTACAATATTTAATACGATACAGCCATTGTTGTCCTTTACGTATAGTTCATAAACTCCTGCTGATAAATTAGTAAATATATTTGAAGATTGAAAAACCATATTAGAAATTGCATATTGGTAGGGTGTCGTTCCTCCATTAGCTATAATGGTTATAATTCCGTTATTGTCCCCATTACAATCGGTATTTGTAATTGTTGTTGTGGCAAAAAGAGGACTTGGCTCTGTAATGACAAAACTCTTAGTGATTGATAACGAAGAGGCATCTGTCACAGTGCAAGAATAAGTTCCTGCAGACAATCCAGTAATTTTTTCTGTCTTTGCTCCATTAGACCAAAGATAAGAATATGGAGTTGTACCACCTGAAACAGATGTTACCGAAGCTGAACCATTTTTATCGCCAAAACAGGTTATATTGGCTTGAGATGTTGTCATTGTAAATGAAGATGGGCACACAACTGTTATCGGTACATTTTTATTAACATTTGTACCATCACCTAATTGCCCATCAGCATTATCTCCGAAAGTCCACATAACGCCATCAGAACTTACAGCAGCTGTGTAATACCAGCCTGCGGCGACATCTTGCCAATTTTTTGAAGCTCCTATTTGTATTGGTATAAGGCTGTTTAGGGTTGTACCATTTCCTAATTCGTTATGCGAATTATATCCCCAGTTCCATAAAGAGCCATCTGTTTTTATAGCAATTGTATGATCGCCCGCCGCTCCTAAACTTTTCCAATCCGTGGACGTTCCTATTTTTGTCGGAACATAGCTATCCGTAGTTGTGCCGTTTCCTAACTCTCCATATTTATTTTTTCCCCAAGCCCATAGAGATCCGTCTGTTTTTATAGCAAGTGTATGACTGCCTCCTCCACATATAATTTTCCAATCAGTTGCTGTTCCTATTTTTTTTGGAGAATTACTTTTAGAAGTAGTACCATCACCTAATTGTCCATCATCATTTCCTCCCCACGTCCATAAAGTGCCATCTGTTTTTAATGCAATTGTATGAAAATAACCTACAGTTATCGATTTCCAATCTGTAGCTGTTCCAACTTGTTTAGGAATGCTGCTGTCCGAACTGTTACCGGTGCCCAATTCTCCAAAATAATTATCTCCCCAAGCCCATAAAGTTCCATCGTTCTTTAAGGCCATTGTATATTGATTTCCTGCTGCTACTGTCTGCCAATTAGTAGCAGTTCCTATTTGTGTAGGAATACTTTTATTTGTGGAGGTACCATCTCCCAATTGCCCTTCCTTGTTGCTGCCCCAGGCCCACAAAGTACCATCGTTTTTTAGTGCAACCGTATGATTCGTTCCGGTAACTACTATTTTCCAATCAGTAGCTGTTCCGATTTTTTTTGGCGTATAGTTATTTATAAGGGTGCCATCTCCTAATTGTCCACTTTTGTTTTCTCCCCAGCTCCACAAGCTATTATCTGTTTGTGTGGCTACAGTATAACTATATCCGGCAGTTACTGTTTTCCAGCATTGTGCATTTATTTGTAAACAGGAAAGTATTGTCAGAAGTAATAGTAAAGTTTTTTTCATAAAATAAAGATTTGGGTTGTTTACTAGTATGTTTTATTTAAAATCCGTTTTTTAAGTATTTCATAAAGTGGGGGTGGGGTGTATGCTCAGTAACTGCTTAAATGATATTTTTTCAAATTAGAGTATTAGGTATTGGCATCATTTTTCAAAAATGACAATAAGTAAGTATAAACTTTCAGGAACTGATATGGAAATATTTGGAATTTGTCTATTAGCAGATAAATTTGCTAAAAACAAGAAGATTAGGTTTCTTTCCATAAATGGGTAACAGTTTTTTGTATTATACAATATTACAATTAATATTACTTTTCTAGTAATATATTGCTAGGAAAAACCACTCTATTTTAAGATTTGTTTATAGATGGATTGTAAGATATTTTTTAGTTCATTTGGGTAATTACAATGCTAAGGATTGAAAACAGACCAATTCTCCATATCATTGAAGTCATACTCTTTGGTTTTTTTATATTTAACTGGTTTTTAGTTTTTTTAAAGAATTATTCGAAAGATTACTATTCCAAAATAAGCGTCGCTTTTTTTTAGTAATAATTCTTCCTTTCTAATTTTATAACAAAATTTATTTCTAAACGCATTTTATCATAAAAAACMGTTAATGATTGCGTAATTTTTAATTTACTTCCACTATTTTTGAAGTTGATTACTAATACCGAAAAACTACGTACAGATGAAAAGAATAAACTTAACTTCATTAACATTATTAACAGCTTTGTCTGTATGCCTTTCGGCAAATGCACAAACGGCAGTCACTTATACTGGAAAAAAAGGAAAATTAAGCGAACATGAACTGCAAAGATGGTCACATTTGGATTTAGCCAAAGACAGTGTCCCTGGAATGAGTGTGGATAAAGCCTATGCCGAATTGTTAAAAGGCAAAAAAGGGGTCAAAGTAATTGTTGGAATTGTAGATTCTGGTGTAGATATTGACCATGAAGATTTGAAATCAGTTGTTTGGACCAATAAAAAAGAAATTGCCGGGAACGGAATTGACGATGATAAAAACGGTTTTATAGATGATATTCATGGCTGGAATTTCTTAGGAAATGCAGTGCATGAAACCCTTGAAATGACTCGAATCGCAAAAAAAGGAGATGATGGGTCGGCAACTTACAAAAGCGCTTTGGCAGCTTATGATGAAAAAAACAACAAAGCTTTAAAAGACAAAAAACAAGTTGATTTTTTGACGGGTTCAGATAAAGCTATTCAAACATATTTAGGCAAAGAGAATTATACTATTGAAGATTTAAACGGAATCGTAACTACAGATCCCGATTTGACCAAAAGCAAAATGATCATGAGCCGTATTTTAACCAATGCTGGACCAACTTTTAGAGATGAAATTAAAGAGTACAGTGATTATGTTGACGGGCAATTGAAATATAATCTGAACAAAGAGTTTGATGGCAGAAAAGTGGTTGGTGATAATCCTGAAGATATCAAAAACACCAAATACGGTAACAATACCGTTTATGGGCCAGACAAAGAAGAAGCACTTCACGGAACTCACGTAGCAGGAATTATTGCACAAGTAAGAGGTAATAATATTGGTGGAGACGGAGTTGCTAATAATGTAGAGATTATGACTGTAAGAGCTGTTCCAGACGGAGATGAATATGATAAAGACATTGCATTAGCGATTCGTTATGCAGTTGATAATGGTGCCAAAGTTATTAATGGCAGTTTTGGAAAAAGTTATTCTCCGCATAAGCAATGGGTTTTTGATGCTATAAAATATGCCGAAAAGAAAGATGTATTATTTGTTCATGCGGCTGGAAATGACGGAGATAATATTGATTTGCCCGAAAATGCCAATTTTCCAAATGACTCACAGGACAATATAAAAGAATTTGCTTCAAATGTACTGACTGTAGGTGCTTTGAATAATCAATATGGAAGTAATGTAATCGCTCCATTTTCAAATTACGGAACTTTCAATGTAGACGTTTTTGCTCCGGGTGACGAAATTTATGCAACAATTCCAAATAATAAATACAAATATTTGCAGGGGACTTCAATGGCTTCGCCAAATGCTGCCGGAGTTGCAGCGTTGATTCGTTCATATTACCCAAAATTATCAGCTAAGCAAGTAAAACAAATCTTGATGGATTCAGGGACACCGCTTCCAGATGATGTAGTTTTGGGTGAAAATCAAGATATAAATGTTAAGTCTGATAAAACATCAAAATCGGCCAAAATGGTAAATGCCTATAACGCGCTTTTGATGGCAGAAAAAATATCAAAAAAATAATTTTAATTTTTATTAATCTAATGGAAGGGTTTTTTTAAACTCTTCCATTTTTTCATTTTAATGCAATGCGCAAACTCGTTTTATTCTTATTCTTTTCCGTAAATCTATTCGCCCAAAAGCAAGGTTATTGGCAACAGCATGCTGATTACAAAATGGATGTTACAATGGATGTCAAAAATTATCAGTACAAGGGGAAACAAGAACTGATTTATACCAATAACTCTTCCGATACATTAAAAAAAGTGTATTATCATTTGTATAATAATGCTTTTCAGCCTGGAAGCGAAATGGATGCAAGACTTCAAACCATCAAAGATCCTGATGCCCGTATGGTAACTAAAATAAAAGCGGATGGCAAGGATGTAAAAGAAAGCCGAATCAAAAACTTAAAACCAAATGAAATCGGTTATTTAAAAATTTCAAATTTCAAACAAGATGGCGTTACGGCAGTTGCCAAAGAAGTAAGCACAATTCTTGAGGTGACTTTGGCTAAACCAATTTTGCCAAATTCAAAAACTGTTTTTACACTGGATTTTGACGGCCAGGTGCCAGTGCAGATTCGCCGTTCAGGCCGAAATAATTCTGAGGGAATTGAATTGTCGATGACACAATGGTATCCAAAAATGGCCGAATTTGACTTTGAGGGCTGGCATGCCGATCCTTATATTGCTAGAGAATTTCATGGGGTTTGGGGAAATTTTGATGTAAACATTACAATTGATAAAGACTATGCTTTGGGATGTACCGGTTATTTACAAAATCCAAACGAAATAGGTCATGGCTATCAAGATACTGGAGTTACTGTAGTATATCCTAAAAAAGCAAAAACGTTAACTTGGCATTTTGTGGCACCAATGGTTCATGATTTTGCCTGGGCTGCCGATAAAGATTATCAGCATGATATTGTAAAGGGACCCAATAATGTCGATTTGCATTTCCTTTTCAAAAACACGCCATCATTAGTCGAAAACTGGAGAAAAGCAGAGCCTCAGTTAGTAAAAGTAATGGACTTTTATAATAAAACTGTTGGAGATTATCCATATAAGCAATATTCGTTTATACAAGGCGGGGATGGAGGAATGGAGTATGCCATGTGTACGCTGATGTTAGGCAACGGAACTCCAGAAGGAATTTTAAAAACCGGTGCGCATGAGATGGGGCATTCTTGGTTTCAGCATATTTTAGCATCAAATGAATCCAAACATCCCTGGATGGACGAAGGTTTTACTACTTATATAGAATATTTGGCTCTGAATGATTTGAAAGAAAAAAAGGAAGAAAACCCATTCAAGGGAGTTTTTGCCGCTTATTATAAATTAGTCGAATCGGGGAAGGAAGAACCACTTTCCACACACGGAGACCATTTTGATGAAAACCGTTCCTATAGCAGTGCGTCTTATTATAAAGGATGTCTTTTTCTAGCACAATTGGGTTATGTAATCGGGCAGGAAAACTTGAACAAAACTGTAAAAAAATACTATCAGGATTTCAAATTCAAGCACCCGTCACCAAATGATATCAAGAGAACTGCCGAGCGTGTTTCGGGAGCTAACCTCGATTGGTACTTGGTGGATTGGACAGAAACTTTAAATACCATCGATTACGGAATCAAAGATGTCAAAGAAAATGCAGATAAAACTACTGTAATTCTAGAAAGAATAGGCAGAATGCCAATGCCTATTGACCTCTTGGTAGAGTATGCAGACGGAACCAAAGAAAGTTTCTACATCCCATTGCGCATGATGAGTTTCGAAAAAGAAAATCCAACTCCTGCCATTACGAGAACTGTTCTGAACGATTGGGCCTGGGCATATCCTACTTTTGAGTTTAACATTTCAAAACCCAAAACGGCTATCAAGAAAATCACTATCGACCCAAGCGGTTTAATGGCCGATATCAAACAAAGCAATAATATTTACGAACTGAAGTAAATTCTTGGTTTAAAATATAAAAGGTTCTTTTAAAATGTAAAGTTTTAAAAGAGCCTTTTTTCGGTAAAAATTATTCGGGGGTGACCCTGTTAAGCAAAGGGGCTTACCTAATAGTATCGCTTATACAGCCCCTTTGCTCAACAGGGTCGGGCTATCCGCGCTACTTTGGTAGCCAGCTTTTATCCCTCACCCAGATATAGCAGCATTAAGGTAAACTTAGAAATTTAGGTTTTCAATAAGATTTCTCTTTGTAGCAAGGGTACATCGTATGTCTTTTTAAACGTATTTACAAAGACACGAAAAAATTATCTATTCCGTCTCCTCATGCAAATGCCTGATAATTTCGGCAATGAGCCCAGTCCACCCAGTTTGATGATTGGCTCCTAAACCTTTACCATTGTCTCCATCAAAATACTCAAAAAATAAATGATTTTTATTAAAAAGAGGGTCTTCCTGAAATTTTTTGTATTCGCCATACATCGGAATTTTTTTATTGGCATCCGGGACAAACAGTCTTAATAATCGTTTGGCAACACCCTGAGCGGCTTCCTGTAAATTGACTAATTTACCAGATTCGGCTGGGAATTCTACCTTAAAGTCTTTGCCGTAATAACTGTGGAATTTTTCCAGTGAGTCCAAAATCAAATAATTCATAGGAAACCAGATTGGACCTCTCCAATTGGAATTACCGCCAAACATATCTCCTGTTGCTTCGGCTGGCGTATAATCCACCTGGATGATGCCACCATCATGTTTGAATTTATATGGATGCTCTTTATGGTATTTGGATAGGGAACGCACACCAAAATCCGATAAAAATTCCTTTTCATCAAACATGCGCTTGAGGATCATTTTCATACGATGCCCTCTAAGAGTGGAGAGCAAACGGGTTTCTCCTTTTCCAGGATTGTACCAGCTGGATACCAAACTAGCCAAATCTGGACGGTTTTTTAAAACCCATTCGACACGGCGTTTAAATACCGGCAGTTTTTCCAGTAAATCCGGGGTTAATACTTCGACAGCAAATAAAGGGATTAATCCTACCATCGAGCGTATTTTTAGTAATTCGGCATCGTCATTCTCTTTATGGAGCATGTCATAATAGAACTGATCGTCTTCGTCCCAAAGACTTACTTTGTTTTCTCCCAAAGCCTGCATCGCTCCTGAAATTTGAAGAAAGTGCTCAAAGAATTTGGAGGCCATGTCCTGATAAACAGGGTTTTTAAGAGATATTTCACAGGCTATACGCAACATATTTAAGCAATACATTGCCATCCATCCAGTTCCATCGGCTTGTTCGAGATGACCTCCGGTTGGCAAATCAGCAGAACGGTCAAATACCCCAATATTATCCATCCCGAGGAATCCTCCTCCAAAGATGTTATTGCCATTTTCATCTTTTAAATTTACCCACCACGTAAAGTTGAGGAGCAGTTTGTGAAAAATGCGCTCTAAGAAAACGGTATCTCCAACGCCATTGTTGGCTTTTTTATCAATTTCATATACTTTCCAAGTAGCCCATGCATGTACAGGGGGGTTAACATCCGAGAACGACCATTCGTAAGCTGGGATTTGTCCGTTGGGGTGCATGTAATATTCGCGCAGAATAACCAATAATTGCCTTTTGGCAAAATCAGGATCTAATCGTGCCAGAGGCAAGGTGTGAAAAGCCAGATCCCATGCCGCAAACCAAGGATACTCCCACTTGTCCGGCATTGAGAGAATGTTGGATGTGTACATGTGTTTCCAAGCACTGTTGCGTCCTTCTTTTCGATTAGCATCAGGTCTGGGTGTTGAGGGATCACCTTTTAGCCATTCAAAAACATTATAATAATACCATTGTTTTGTCCAAAGCATTCCTGCATAGGCTTGCCGCTGAATGGATTTTAATTTTTCATCTTTTACTCCTTTTTGAACCTGATCATAAAATTCGTCGGCTTCCTCGATTCTTTGTTTAAAAATAGCATCAAAATCTTCAAAGGGAGTATCCGGACTAGCGTTTGTAAAGCGAAGGCGGTATTCTTTTTTTCCAAGTGGCGGAATGAAATCATCATAATGAACCGATGCCTTGGTACCAATGGCATCTGGATTTATGCTAGCTCGTTTTTGATTTATAATATAATCGTTTATTCCGTCTTTGGCATAAGCGGATTGATCCGGCGATTTATATAATTTTTCAAAATTGGTTTTATTATCACAAAATAAAAGGTCTTTGGCATTTTCGGCATACAGGTTGAAGCTGCCCACAAGTCTATGCTGTACTTCGATATGTGATTTTTCGACTCCGGTTAAAGTAGGTTTGTGTTTGTAATTGTCATATCCCCAGCTCCAGGTGTTTCTAAACCAAATAGTCGGCAATACCGAAATAGGTGCCATTAATTTGGAACGGTTCTCTACCGTTACTTTGATCAGTATGTCCTGTTCATCGGCTTTGGCATATTCTATGGTGATGTCAAAATATTCGTCTTTGTCAAAAACGCCAGTGTCGAGCAATTCGTATTCGGGTTCTTGGCGGCTGCGTTTTTTGCTTTCCTCTATTAGCTTTTCGTATGGAAAAGCGGCATGGGGATATTTGTACAGCATTTTTTGATACGAATGCGTAGGGGTCGAATCTAGGTAATAATAAATTTCTTTTACGTCTTCTCCGTGATTTGATTCGGCTGGGGTTAGCCCGAAGAAACGCTCTTTTAAGATGCGGTCTTTATGGTTCCAAAAGGCAAAAGCTAAACAAATATGCTGTTTATTGTCTGAAATCCCTCCAATACCTTCTTCTCCCCAGCGGTATGCTTTGGAACGAGCCATGTCGTGCGTGGTACTTCCCCAGGCATAACCGCTTTGAGAATAATCTTCCCTTACGGTTCCCCATTGTCTTTCGGACAAATAGGGTCCCCATTTTTTCCAGCCTTTATTATCAGTTCTTAGCTGTAAACGCGCTTTTTCGGCGTTGATTTTAGGATTGTTTTGTGGCATACCATTCTAAATTTGTTTCTATTTGCAATTTAATTAAAACACACATAAAAACACCTATTGAATTGGCAAAAATCATTGGAGATTATTACTCAAACGATATTTGTGAATAGTTTAATTTATGGAATTGTAATAAACTCAGAATTTGCTTAAGTTTTTTTAATACGATAAACAAATGATAGCAGAGACTACGCAAACTAATGGTGATTTTGAAAGTACTGAAGCTGCGTGAGGGATAGAAATAAGCTACCGAAGTAGCATGGATAGCCCGACCTCGTTAAGGAAATGGGCAGATAAACGGTACTATAAGAAGCCCATTTACTTAACGAGGGCACGCCCAAAAGCTGTATATTTTATTGTAAATCAGTGTTGTATTGAGGGGCGAGATTTTTTAGCATTTCGGCGGTCATCATTTCGAGATCAAATTGGTGATTCCAGCCCCAGTCTTCCCTGGCTCGTGAGTCGTCAATGCTGGCAGGCCAACTGTCAGCAATTTTTTGACGGAAGTCGGGTGCGTACGTTACTTCGAGCTGCGGAATGTGTTTTTTGATTTCGGAGGCAATTTCGCTTGGCGTGAAACTGATGGCGGCCAGATTATAGGAGGAGCGGATTTTAATTTGTTCAATGGGCGCTTTCATGATGTTGATCGTGGCAGCAATGGCGTCATCCATGTACATCATTGGCATTTTGGTTTCGGAGGATAAGAAACATTCATATTTCCCATCACTTAAAGCTTTGTGGTAAATGTCTACGGCATAATCTGTAGTACCGCCGCCGGGAAGTGTAGTCCAGCTGATTAATCCAGGGTAACGGATGCTTCGAACATCGACTCCAAAAAGATTATGATAATATTCGCACCATCTTTCGCCAGCCTGTTTGCTGATGCCATATACGGTGGAAGGTTCCATGATGGTGTATTGCGGTGTGTTTTCTTTGGGAGTTGTAGGGCCAAAAACGGCGATGCTGGAAGGCCAAAATATTTTTTTTATTTTTTTTGCTTTCGCCAAATTCAAAACGTGAAATAATGAATTCATATTCAGATCCCAAGCAAAAGCAGGGTTTTTTTCGGCAGTTGCCGATAGTAAAGCTGCCATCAAGTATACATCGGTAATTTGGTGGATTTCGACTAAATGTTCAATTTGGTTAAAATCTAAGGCATTGATTACTTCAAACGGACCAGAATTGACTACATCGTTATTCAGTTTTCGAATGTCAGAAGCAATTACATTATCGGTTCCATAGATGGTGCGGAGCCGATGAGTTAATTCGGTGCCTATTTGACCGCAAGCGCCTATTATTAAGATCTTTGGATTCATATCAGATGGTTTTGAATTACAAAGATAACGATTTAGATAAATATCACAATTTCGCAAATAAAGTTACAAAAATCACAAAATTATTTTTAAAATAGCGAATATTGATTATTTCCGGTTGATTAAATTCAGACAAATAGAGTAATTAGTATCAGATTGTTATTCTGATGCTGAAATTCGGTATTGTAAATTTACTTTGTAACTTTGCGGTTCAAATAATTTGGAAAATGAACAATAAATTAGCGTTGCTTTTTTTGGTAATTTTAATGCAGCTTTCGTGTAACGACAGTAGCGATAAGCGTCTTGCCGATCAATTGCGAGATGCAAAAAAGAAAGAATTAATTTTTACCACTATAAAAAAAGGCTGGATTTTTTTTGACACACCAATCAATGAAACATCTGAGGCTTCTATAAAGACATGGCCTCAATGGCGTGAGTTTATGGATGAATTGGCCAAAAAACCTAAGAAAACAATTGGTGATTTCCAGAAGAAATCCAAAGCGTTATCAACGAAAGTAATGGCTTTGAATACAAATATCCCCACACAATTTGATACGCCACAGATAAGAAGCAGAATTGCTACTTTGATTACACAAGTCCGAATGTTGGATTTGTATATAAACCTTACCGATATTTCGGAGAAAAAAGTAGTAAAATTTGTTGCAGAAATTAATCTTGAGCTGGTTTCTTTACAAAGGCAAATGGACAAAATTGTAGAGAAAAGCAAAATACCAATGGAAACAGGTGAGTCCGAACTTTTACAGATGATTATGGATACTACTAGAGCAATACCTTCTGGAAATCCAATAATTCCGGTTAGCCCTAGCAGTTTAATGAATCAAAAAAATCCAAACGGAGCAAAACCTTGAGTAAAGCCACTTCTATATATTCGGTTTATGATTCTTCTCCCAAAACGGCTCAGATTGTAGCTAGTCTGCAGGGGAATAATCCAATAAAAATACATTTGGAAGGTTTGTTGGGATCGGCGGCTTCCTTTGTGATTCAGTCGGTTTTCAAGAAATCGGAACTTCCATTTTTGGTGGTTTTGAATAATAAGGAAGAAGCTGCGTATTATTTGAACGATTTGGAACAGATGATAGGCGAGCAGGATGTGTTGTTTTATCCCGGTTCTTTCCGTCGTCCGTACCAAATTGAAGAAACCGACAATGCCAATGTTCTGCTTCGATCCGAAGTACTCAATAGAATCAATTCCCGAAAAAAACCTGCCGTAATTGTAACGTATCCAGAAGCACTTTTTGAAAAAGTGGTGACCCGGCAAAATTTGGATAAAAACACTTTGAAAGTCACTGTTGGAGATAAAATATCTATCGATTTCCTGAATGAAGTTTTGTTTGAATACGAATTCAAAAGAGTTGATTTCATTACAGAACCAGGCGAATTCTCTGTTCGCGGAGGAATTGTCGATGTGTTTTCGTTTTCGAATGACAATCCGTACCGAATAGAATTTTTTGGTAATGAAGTCGAAAGCATCAGGACTTTTGACGTTGCAACCCAATTGTCATTGGAACAAAAGAAAAAAATTACCATTATCCCGAATGTCGAGAATAAAGTTTTTCAGGAAAACCGGGAAAGTTTTCTGGATTATATAGCTGAAAGGACGGTTTTGTTTTTTCAAAACACAGAGAATCTTTTATACGAATTGGACAAACAATTTGGTAGAGCCGAAGAAGCTTTTGAAAAATTATCGAAAGACATCAAACACGCCACTCCAGAACAATTGTTCTTGAACCAAAAAGCATTTGTGAAAAGAGCACTGGATTTTTCGGTGGTGGAGTTCAATTCTAAACCTATTTTTAAAACGACTAAGAAATTTGAATTTCACATTCAGCCACAACCTTCGTTCAACAAGCAATTCGATTTATTGCTGAATAATTTGAGTGACAATCATTTTAACGGGTATCAAAATTATTTGTTTTGTTCGAATGAAGCGCAGACGAAACGTTTTCACGATATATTCGAGTCCCTTGATGAAGCCAATTCCGAGAATATTCGCAAGCAATACAAGACGATTGTTTTGCCATTGTACCAAGGTTTCATCGATCAGGAAAACCAAATTATCTGTTACACTGACCATCAGATTTTTGAGCGTTATCATAAATTCAGCATAAAAGATGGTTATTCAAAAAAGCAGAATTTAACTTTAAAAGAACTCACGACTTTGTCCGTAGGCGATTATGTGACGCATATCGATCATGGAATCGGGAAGTTTGGCGGACTGCAAAAAATACAGGTCGAAGGTAAAACACAGGAAGCCATCAAGCTCGTTTATGCAGATAATGATATCGTGTATGTGAGCATTCACTCGCTGCATAAGATTTCGAAATATAACGGAAAAGACGGAACGCCACCCAAAATTTATAAATTAGGCTCAAATGCTTGGAAGGTTTTAAAACAGAAAACCAAAGCAAGAGTCAAGCATATTGCATTCAATCTGATTCAGTTGTATGCCAAACGCCGATTGGAGAGAGGATTTCAATTTGCTCCCGACAGTTATCTGCAAAACGAGTTGGAAAGTTCGTTTATTTATGAAGACACGCCAGACCAAATTAAGTCAACCCAGGAAGTTAAAGCCGATATGGAAAGCGAGCGTCCTATGGATCGTTTGGTTTGCGGTGACGTTGGTTTTGGTAAAACTGAAGTCGCGATTCGTGCCGCTTTTAAGGCTGTTGATAATTCAAAACAAGTGGCAATTCTAGTTCCAACGACAATTTTGGCGTACCAGCATTACCGTACTTTTAGCGAAAGACTGAAAGATATGCCAGTTTCTATTGGTTATCTGAACCGTTTTAGAACGACCAAACAAAAAGCAGAAACTTTAAAACAATTGGCCGAAGGGAAACTCGACATTGTTATTGGTACGCACCAATTGGTTAACAAAAATGTGGTTTTCAAAGACCTTGGATTGTTGATCGTGGATGAGGAACAGAAATTTGGCGTTAACGTAAAAGACAAACTCAAGACAATTGCTGCTAATGTTGATACCCTGACATTGACGGCAACGCCAATCCCAAGAACTTTGCAGTTTTCGTTGATGGCAGCACGTGATTTATCGGTAATTACAACACCTCCGCCAAACAGATATCCTATTGAAACGAATGTAGTCAGTTTTAATGAAGAGCTGATTCGGGATGCAATTTCGTATGAAATTCAGCGTAACGGGCAGGTTTTCTTTATTAATAACCGAATCGAAAACATCAAGGAATTTGCGGGAATGATTCAGAGGTTAGTGCCAAATGCTCGAGTTGGGATTGGTCACGGTCAAATGGACGGCTCCAAACTAGAAGAATTGATGCTCGCTTTTATGAACGGAGAATTTGATGTTTTGGTTGCCACCACTATTATTGAAAGCGGATTGGATGTTCCGAATGCGAATACGATTTTCATCAATAATGCTAATAATTTTGGACTTTCTGATTTGCATCAAATGCGAGGTCGAGTAGGACGTAGCAATAAGAAAGCGTTTTGTTATTTCATCTGCCCGCCGTATTCGCATATGACCGAAGATGCCAGAAAGCGAATTCAGGCATTAGAGCAATTCAGCGAGTTAGGAAGCGGTTTGAACATTGCAATGAAAGATCTTGAGATTCGCGGTGCAGGAGATTTATTGGGAGGAGAGCAAAGCGGTTTCATCAACGACATTGGTTTTGATACGTACCAAAAAATCATGAACGAGGCCATCGAGGAATTGAAGGAAAACGAATTCAAGGATTTGTATCCCGAAGAGAACAATATCGAAACCAAGGAATATGTAAAAGACCTGCAGATCGACACCGATTTTGAGTTGTTGTTTTCAGACGAATATATCAATAATGTCACCGAGCGTTTGAGTTTATACAACGAATTGGCCGACGTGAAAAACGAGGAAGAATTGGTTGTTTTTCAAAATAAATTGATTGACCGTTTTGGTCCAATGCCACCGAGAGCACTTGCCTTAATGAACAGTATTCGCATCAAATGGATTGCGACCCGCGTGGGTATCGAAAAATTGGTGATGAAAAAAGGCAAGATGATTGGCTATTTTGTCTCCGACCAACAATCTGATTTTTACCATTCGAAACGTTTCCACAAAGTGATTCAGTTTGTGCAGACGCACAGCAACATTTGTGTGATGAAAGAAAAACAGACTCCAAACGGTTTACGTCTTTTGTTGACTTTTGATAATGTGAAATCGACTAGAAGAGCTTTGGAATTGATGGAGATGTTGGGAGGGAGTTAAAGAAGCTAGATCTAAAAATTGTTTTGTATATTTGAATTTCAAATACTTAGATTGAATTTTGGCAGTATTTGCAAATAACTAATATGATCAAAATGACTAAGTATCTCTCCTTATTTTCAATTCTAATTTTGTTTACTCAAAATAGTCTTTCTCAAAACAGAAAAATAATTGATGTACATTTTCATACCCGTTCTGCTGGGGATTATGGAGAAACTCCTCCGCCAAATCCTATAACCGGAAAACGGCCAGAAGCACAAACTAATGATGCAATCTATAAGAGCAATGTTGCGTTTTTAATAAAGCACAATGTAGTAAAAGCAATTTGCTCGGGAAGTTTAAAACGGAATTTAGATTTTATAACAAAAGACCCATCCCGATTTATTAGTTCCTTGGAATATCCCGATCATCAAAATAATAGTTTACCCGATACTCTTGTTTTTAAAAAGCTGTGTGAAGAAAATAAAATTGCTGTTTTTGGAGAGCTTGGACTGCAATATGAAGGAGAAAATTTAACTAACAAAAAGTACGAACCTTATTTGGCTATTTGCGAGAAATATGGAATTCCTGTGGCTGTACATACAGGAATCGCAGGACCAAATACACCTTATGGCTGTTGCCCAAAATTCAGGATTGAAGAAGGCAGACCGCTGCTTCTAGAGCCTGTATTAATAAAACATCCGAAACTTAAAATTCAAATGATGCATATGGGATTTCCATTTCTAGAGGAGACAAAAGCATTAATGTATGTGTATCCACAGGTTTATGTGGATGTATCGGCTATTGACTGGTTGGTTCCAAAAGAAGATTTTTACAGTTATTTGAAATCATTGATAAACTCTGGATTTGATACTAGAATTATGTATGGTTCCGATCAAATGATTTGGGAAGACGCCATTCCTTTGTCTATAAAAAATGTTGAAGACGCACCGTTTTTAAGTGATTCCCAAAAAGACAATATCTTTTATAATAACGCGGCAAAATTCTTTAATATAAAATAAACGCAGCTATGCACTGATAGCTAAAATGATTATTTTCATATTCTAATTTATTGCCCCATGAATCTCAATCAAGTAACTATACCTTCCCGAAATGTAGAACAAGCTTTGGCATTTTATCAGCAACTCGGTTTATTGCCTATTGTTTTGGCTTTGCCAAATTATGTTCGATTGGTTTGCCCCGATGGACAAAGTACTTTTTCGATACATCTTGTTCCTGAATTGTCAAATGGAGAAGGAGTTTGGGTGTATTTTGAATGTGAAGATTTAGACAAAAAAGCAGCAGATTTGCAACAGCAAGGAATTATCTTCGAGCATGGGCCTATGGATCAACCTTGGCTTTGGCGCGAAGCCCGCTTGAAAGATTTAGACAACAATACCATTATCTTGTATTTTGCTGGTGAAAACCGATTGAATCCTCCGTGGAAAGTTTAATAAATTTATTTTGTATATTTGATTTTTACAAATTTATTTCTAATGAAATCAAAATCAATAGAAGAATTCTATCAGGAAATTTCTGGAGATTCCAGTACAGAAACAAATGCATTATTGCCAAAGGATATTCAAAAAGAAATTGGACATTTTAATGTTTTCAGTATCAAGGAACTTTATGAAAGGCTGAAGGAAAAATCTTTTATGCCTTATGACAGAAGGGCATATTATAAAATAAGTTTGATTCGGGGAAAAAACAGAGTAGAATATGCTGACCGCATAATTGAAATAGAAGAAAACGCACTTTTATTTGCTACACCCAAAATTCCTTATAATTATGTTCCGCTGGACATACAGCAGTCTGGACATTTTTGTGTTTTCACAAGTGAGTTTTTGACTAAAGACAAAAGCGGAATCGACTTGGATAAACTGCCTATTTTTCAAACGGATGGTTATCCTGTTTTTCAGCTGACAAAGGAGGATGCAGTTGCAGTTGACTTAATTTTCAGTAAGATACATAAAGAAATTAATTCAGATTATGTGTATAAATACGATTTGATTCGTAACTATGTAGCGGAGCTGATTCATTTTGGACAAAAACTGCAGCCCGTGACCGCCTTATATTCTAAGCATAATTCGGCAGCTAGGGTTTCTTCTTTATTTGTAGAATTACTCGAAAGACAATTTCCGATTGAGTCACCGCGACAACGGTTGGAATTGAAATCAGCCAAAGATTTTGCGGCTCGTTTGGCCATTCATGTTAATCATCTCAATAAAGTTTTAAAGGAAAATACGGGAAAAACCACTACGGAGTTAATCAGCGACCGATTGATTCAAGAGGCTAAGATTCTATTGAAAGAAACGGATTGGAACATTTCGGAAATTGCTTATTCTTTGGGATTTGAGGAATTGGCACACTTTTCAAATTTTTTCAAAAAACAAACAGCTTTGACTCCTATGGCTTTTCGAGTTTAAATAACCTGATTTGAATTTTGCAAACTCTGGATTGATATTCGCAATTACAGAGGCTTATACTTGTGCTAATTTTGTTTTATCAATTTAAAACAAAACTAAACATGGAAATTAAGAAGAATAAAATAGCATTAGTTACTGGAGGAAGCCGCGGATTAGGAAAAGATATGGCTTTGAATCTTGCCAAAAAGGGTCTTGACGTTGTACTTACTTATAATAGCAAAAAGGAAGAAGCTGATAATGTTGTAAATGAAATCGAAAAACTGGGACAAAAAGCAATAGCGATTCAGCTGAATGTTGCGGAGGTAAGCAGTTTTGATTTGTTCTTTCAAAATGTGGCAACGGCTTTAAAAAGCACTTTTGGCACCGATAAAATTGATTTTTTAATCAACAATGCGGGTATTGGTCTTCACGAGAGTTTTTCGACAACTACTGCAGATCAGTTTGACACTTTGGTTAATATTCAATTCAAAGGCCCCTTTTTTCTAACTCAAAAATCTTTGGGGCTAATAAACGATGGCGGAGGAATTGTAAATGTTTCATCGGGACTGACCCGTTTTTCATTTCCGGGATATGCTGCTTATGCGAGTATGAAAGGAGCGATGGAAACATTGACTAAATACCAGGCAAAAGAATTGGGGGCAAGAAAAATCAGAGTCAATATTGTCGCGCCTGGTGCTATAGAAACTGATTTTGGCGGGGGAGTTGTTCGCGACAACGAACAGTTAAATCAATTTATTTCTTCGGTAACCGCTTTGGGAAGAGTAGGCTTGCCAGATGATATTGGGAGTGTGATTGCCTTTTTGTGTACTGATGATGCTAAATGGGTGAACGGTCAGCGTATCGAAGTTTCGGGAGGAATGAATTTGTAAATCCGCTGTAAACTGTAAACAAAAAAGAAGCTTTTGAAGCTTCTTTTTTGTTTTTATTTTGTTGCAACAGATGTAACTCAACCGGAGTATTTACTCTTCAGCAGTTATATTGCCAGAGCGGTGTTTTTTTAGGTATCAATCTTTTTTTTGTTTTTTGGAGTAAAAAGAATATTGTAAAGGCACACAAAGACAAATAGTTTCGAAGTATTAAAAATTTAAACAACCATACAATTAATTTGAACAAAAAGTTATATGAATTAAATCTTAGCAGTCTTTGTGGCTTTACAATAATATGCTGAGTGTTACAAATAGCCTTAGTAAAGACTAATCTGTATCATGTTACGTTACAAATATAAGAAACAAGGTTATATAAGACTATTTGTAAACCTACCAGTTTATAACATTAATTTTTTGACACCATATACTGACAAGGCTTGTAATGTGATTCCAGATTGAATCACCTCCAAAAGCATTTTTCCAAGCTATTTTGGTAAGAGAAGCTAGAACACTATTATTTGTTTAATAATGGTTCAATACTTTTTATATGTATTCCAATGAAACAATCGTCTTGACAATTATTTTCAACATATCCGCAGGTTGAGATTAGCCTATTATTTTTGGTTTCAAAGTATATTTTGGCATTATCTCTTTTTATTAGCCATTCTTGTTCGGCTTTATTATATATTTCGTCCAATGTTAGAGCAGTTGCCGCTATATTTTTATGACTGCCAATTTTACTTCCATTTTCAGTCCATTCCAATTCTTCTTTAGGAATATCATTTCTTAATCCTGTGGTATTAGCGTATTTAAACTGCCTTTGAATTACTTTTCCGTTAGAAACAATTATAGTAGTTTCCCAAGCTGGACCAACCCAAGTTACACCAGTGACTATGTATTTATAGGAGTTATTCGTTGATTTTTTGAAATTAGACAAGGCTTTGTTACTATTTTGAAACTGATTTTGATCTGCATTATCCGATTCACAAGAAGAAACAAAACCGCCGATCAATAATAATACAATAAGATAAATTTTATTTTTCATGGTTTCTACGTTTTATTAGTATAGATGTAATTTTAACTATTTAGTTGCTTATTAATTTGTTGCATTTTTTAAAGCATAAAAAAACCGCTGATTTCTCAACGGTTAGTTTTAATGTTTTTTAGTAAATAACAGCATTTTTTAAGCTTCTGGTTTTTTATATTGCCAGCCTTCTTCAAGAAAACCTTGAACAATTACGCTATATGCAGCTCCATCTTTTTCGGAAAGAATATCAGTATTAACGATTATTTTTTCAACAATATAGTTTTTTATTAAAAATCCAGCAATTAAAACTATTAAAGCGGGTATAATTCCACCTTTGAAAGAATCTAAACTAAATGAAAACAGCAGTGGCATAATAAGCATTATACCAGTGGCAATAAAAATATATTTTTTAGCTTTTGCCTCAGATTCTTCATGTATTGATTTACAGTTTTCACATCTGGGAACTCCAATGGATACTTTGTTAAATTTTACATTGCGGAAAACAACATAGTTTGACCTGTTTTGTTCAAGGTACAGCGTTTGAAAGAAGCAGCTGTCCATTAATGACATTTCTTTTTTTCGGCAATAGCTGCATTTTTTTTCAAGGGGTTCAATCCTTTTTTCTGTTTGATTTATTATGTATTTTTCTTCCATAGGGCAGTATTTATTTTATAGCAGGTCTGTTTATTATTAAAGCCTAAAATATAAAAAAATGTTTAGTTTTAAGAAGCTAAATTTGGTTAATTTTAGATTTGAAAAGAGATCGCTTAACTATCTAGTCACTTCTTCAATCAGATAAAAAACAGATTTAAAATCAACACCGCTCATTTTTTCTAAACCAATTTCGCAGGTTCGGCTGGTGGAAAAGCCTTCACTGCAATTGGCTGGAATTTGGGATTTTAAATCACGCAATCCATGTTCGTTCAATTCCGGAATCAGGAAGCCTCTGTCTCCAGCAAAACCACAGCAATTGCTGTCAATAAGGGTAACGTTATTGGCACAGAGCTGAGACAAAGTAAGAAGCTGCTCCATTTTTCCAATTTTTTTAACGGAGCAAACCGGGAAAACGGCTACGGTATCTTTTTTGTTTTTTACTGTCAAATTTGGCATCACATAATCCAGCATAAATTCTATGGGATCTACTATTTTTAAGGCTTTTGAAAATTCTTCTTTCGAATGATAAAAACAAGGACTCATGTCATACAAAACAGGATATTTCCCGTTTTCAGAAGCTTTTATAAGTGCTGTTTCCAATGCTTCCGATTGTGTATGATTGGCTTCTGCAAAACCTTTACTTGAAAAAGGCATACCACAGCAATGACTGTTTATTGATTCGGGATAAATTATTGTAAAGCCGGCACGCACCAATAATTTATGGGTTAGTTCGGTTAATTGAAGATCGTCTGCACTTTGAAAACTATTTTTACCCATACTTCGGTTGATGCAGGAAGGAAAGTAAACGACTTTTAAATCAGAGTTTGTATTCATTGCTTTATTATTAATAGTTTAACCGCAGATTGCTGCGCCTATTCGCTATTGCTCGGGGCGCAAATTGATTTTTAATTTTCGGACTCAATTATAAAAAATCATTATTATAAAATTTGCGCTTTTGCGGTTAATTTTTCGTATTTATTTTGTTGGCTCCTTTAGGCATTTCAGGAATCCATTTTGGAACTTTTCCAAAGCTTATAAAATGGAAACCGTTGGA
Source organism: Flavobacterium sp. P3_A6 (assembly GCF_056403035.1). Lineage (NCBI taxonomy): Bacteria > Pseudomonadati > Bacteroidota > Flavobacteriia > Flavobacteriales > Flavobacteriaceae > Flavobacterium > Flavobacterium sp. P3_A6. The sequence goes on from NZ_JBFUGG010000002.1 coordinate 105,646, forward strand.
TAAAACGGTCATAATTTTTGTTCCAAATAGGGAATGGAAAAAGGATACTGATTTTAATCCAATTCTCAAAACTGCAGTTGTTTCAGCCATGTGGGAACCAATATAAGCGGCAGTTTTTCTATCACTTGCATTTATTTCGTTGGCACGCCATTCTTTTACAAATTTTCCAGTATCAATATGAACTGGGCAGGCCAAAGCACAAAGGCCATCGGTCGCACAGGTTTCGTCTAGCTGATAAGTGACATCTTTTCGAATATCGGCTAATCGTTGCGGATTATCATTGGTTTCTTCCAATCGGCTAATTTCTCTGGCAATCACGATACGCTGTCTTGGCGACAATGTCAAACCTTCGGAAACGCAATGCGGCTCGCAAAATCCGCATTCCATACATTTGTCAACAATGGCGTGGGATTCGGGCATTGGTTTTAGATTTTTGAGATGCGCTTTGGGATCCGGATTGATTAAAACATCTGGATTAATTTTATTGTTGGGATCAAAAATATTTTTGATGCGCTTCATAATTTTGTAGGCTGCAGAACCCCATTCTTTTTCGACAAATGGAGCCATATTACGGCCAGTTCCGTGTTCGGCTTTCAACGAACCGTTGAAACGGTCCACGACCAAAACGGCTAATTCCGACATTAGTTTTTCATAACGGTCAATTTCGGCTTGGTTCGAAAAGTCCTGAGAAAACACAAAATGAAGGTTGCCTTCTAAAGCATGGCCAAATAAAACGGCATCATGATATTCATATTTTTTGAATAAATTTTTTAATGCAATGCAGGCATCGGCGAGTTGAGGCAAAGGAAAAGCAACATCTTCAATAATAACAGATGTTCCATTTTTTCGCAGTCCGCCAACAGTTGGCAACAAGCCTTTTCGGGCTTTCCAGTTGAAATAATATTGTTTAGGATCACTCGTAAATTCATAATCCGAATAGGTTGGAATAGATTGGATTTGAAATCGAATTTGCTCTTGTTTTTGTTTTAAAATAGCCAAATCATTATCCCGGCATTCGACCAATAAAGCACAAGCTGATTCGGGTAATGTTTTGAAATAAGTTGGTGCATCTGGATCATTTTCTACCGAACGAATGGATTCTCTGTCCAATAATTCTACTGCAGCTACTGGACTGGATTTCAATAGAATTGTTGCATTGCAGGCATCCTGAATCGTGCTGAAAATAAGCAAGGAACAGGATTTGTGTTTTTCATCAACAACCGTTTTGAAAGTCACATTCGAAATAAAAGCCAAAGTTCCTTCTGAACCAACCATCAAATGTTTGATAATTTCAATCGGATCCTGATAATCGACAAAAGCATTGATGCTATAACCTGTGGTATTTTTTATTTTGAACTTGTTTTTGATGAAATGAAATAAGGCATAATCATTTTTGATGGTATCTCTAAGGTTTTCTATTTCCTGAATTAAAGCGGTCTGATTTTGTTTGAAAGCGGTAACGCTCTCCTCATTTGCGGTGTCAAGAACAGTTCCATCATTCAATACAATCCTAATGTCGGCTATGGTCTGATACGAGTTTTGAGCCGTTCCGCAACACATGCCGCTGGCGTTATTGGCAACAATTCCGCCTATCATCGCCGCTCCGATCGATGCTGGATCTGGTCCAATTTTTAATCCGTGAGGAGCCAAAAAAGTATTGGCTCGTGCACCTACAATTCCGGGTTCCAATTTGATTTTTTGATTGTTTTCCAAAAGTTCAAAATTTTTCCAGCCGTGTGTGGCGACAACCAAAACCGAATCGGTAATGGCCTGACCCGATAAACTGGTTCCTGCAGCACGAAAAGTCAGCGCAATATCTAGTAATTTGGCTTGTTTTATAATTTCGGTTACTTCGGCTTCGTTATGCGCCAGAATTACAATTTTGGGAATAAGTCTGTAAAAACTGGCATCGGTTCCATAAGCAAGTGTCTGCAATGGATTATCCAAGATTCTTTTAGAATCAATGGATGTCGACAAAATATCTTTTAACTTTTGATATGAAGGGGCTAACATAGCGATTGTATTTATGAATAATACTCACAAGTCACATTGACGTCACGAAGTTTTTTGTGATAAAAGTGTAAATTTAAGTATTAACGGATGTTCTACCATTTCTGAGTATAAATTAATTTAAAAAATAATTATTTCATTTATTCTGATTTTATAAAATCTGCGTAAATCTGTGTAAAAAACGGGAACGCAGATTTTTTGTAAAAAAAAAACGAAGCCGTAAGCCTCGTTTTTCATTATAAAAAATATTTTTTTTAATTTTTCAAATCTTTAATCACCTTGAAGGCAACATCTACTTCATTTTCACTCACCATTATTGTAAATTCATTAGAGGTTGAAATTACTTCATTGATGATGATGCCTTCCCAAGCCAAACGCTGGAAAATGAAATAATAAATGCCAGGAACAACAATATTTTCTTTTGGTAATTTAACAGTGATAGAAGCTAGGTTTTCCAGTTTTTGAATCAATTTTTCGGAAGCAAAATGCTTTTCTACTAAGTGGTTCACACTATTGCTCACCACAATATTAGTTTCGTTTACCCCTTTGGATGAGGTATAAAAAATTTCGGGCAATGAATTAATATCGCTGATTAAATCAGCTTGTTTATTCAAAACAGTATCCGAAACCACATAGGTATAATCAGTTAAAGCTGATCGAACTGTGATTTCGCCTATGTTTTTTATTACTTTATTGATTTTGTGATTCAATCGAAAGTCTAGTTCTTCAGTAAGACGTTTTAAAGCCATTACTACAGCACCCTGTTTTACTTCTTTACCAAATTCACTTTCTAATTCGGTCATAATATTTCTTGACAAAGAAGTCAGGTTGATGATGCCCAATGATAAAGCATTCAATAAAAATGGTTTTGTTTTAATGTAATTTTCAACGATTGAGGAAACTGTTTTCATAATGTATTGTGGTTTGTACGTAGTTAATACTTAGTTTTTGGATCTAAATTTTCGACAAATATAAGTAAAAAACAATTTGTTACAAATATAACATTGTTAAATTTTTTTAAAAATAAAAAAAAGCATCTATAAGGTGCTCAATTGCAAAGGATTTCCCTTCTTTGTGGTCCGAGACCGAAGAGCGAACAGACGCAGTAATGGCAATAATGTCAAAACGGACACTTACATCCAAATCTCTTTCGGTTACGTATGCATTTACAGCTTTCACCAAGAGCTGAATTTTTTTTGGTTTCACAAAATCTTGAGGCAAACCGAATTCTAGAGACGAACGGGTTTTTACTTCTACAATGGCGAGTGTGTTTTCAATTTTGGCAATAATGTCAATTTCTGCTTTTTGAAAGGTCCAATTGGTGTTCAGAATAGTGTATCCGTTTTTTTTAAGGTAATCCACTGCAAGATCTTCTCCCAGTTTTCCCAGTTCGTTGTGTGCAGCCATTTTGAAGTTAGAAATTAGAGATTAGAGAAGAGAACATAGAAAATAGATTTAATATCTGAGTTTATGAAATACAATCTATTTTCTATTTTTTTTATTCAAAAACCACCGTATTGCATTTTTCATTCACATCCATAGTCACGATATTTCCCATAATCAAGGCTCTATTATCGTGAACGTGTCCAGCAGGAAAATTATAAAGTATCGGAATGTTGTATTTTTTGGTTACATCCTGAACAATTTCATTGGCATTTTTTCCCCACGGAATATCATTGTCTTTCATTTTGGTCATGCCCCCAACAATAATTCCTTTGATGCTTTCGAGACAGCCGTTACGTTTCAGGTTCATCATCATTCGGTCAATGTGATAGAGATATTCATCCAGATCTTCAATGAACAAAATTTTATCAGTACAGTCAATCGCTGATTTAGACCCTAATAGACTGTATAAAATAGAAAGGTTTCCACCCACCAATTCGCCAGTGGCTTTCCCGAAACGGTTCATCGGGAACGGATCAATTTGATATGATAATTTTTGTCCAAACAAGGCTGTTTTCAAAGTTTCTATGGACTCTGGAGCTGTTCTTTCGACACTTACCGGCATAGTTCCATGAATTGATTTGTAGCCCATTGTATTGAGATGATTGTGCAAAACCGTAACATCGCTAAAACCAACAATCCATTTTGGGTGCTGTTTGAATTTGGTAAAATCCAATAAATCAATCATTCGAACTGTACCATATCCGCCTCGTACACACCAAATTGCCTTGATATTCGGGTTGTCCATCTGTTGCTGAAAATCGGTGGCGCGCTGTTCATCGGTTCCCGCCAATTGGTTTAGGTCCAATCCGATGGTATTTCCGATAATGACTTCCAAACCCCAGGAATGTAATAAGTCTATAGTGGGTTTTAGGTTTTCATCAACATTTTTTCGGGCGGTTGCCACAATGGCAACGGTATCTCCTTTTTGTAAATAAGGTGGTGTGATCATAGTAGTTTGAGCTTGACTGTTTATAGATTGTAAAACAAAAATAAGCAATAGCATTGGATACAAAATCCCTTGTTTTTGAATTAAAGAAAATGGATTGGTATTCATGCTGTACTTTTTGAAAAATGAATGATTATAGGATGTAAGCAAAGATATACATTTCTTGAAGACAACAAATAATTGTAATCAAATTACTATATTTACAAAACCGAACCCTTTTAAGAAAAAGTAATAATGCCCCAAAAGATTTGTTTTTATCTGATTCTGTTCTTTTTAATTGCCAAAGGAAATGCACAAACGAAGGCTTTTTCGATTCATACTGTGGCTTTTTACAATTTTGAAAATCTTTTTGATACCATTAATGATCCGATTACCAATGACGAGGAATGGACGCCAATGGGAGACCAACATTGGAACACTAAAAAATACCGTCAAAAACTGGAAAATTTAGCACGGGTTTTATCCGAAATTGGTACTGGTGAAAATCCCAATTCCCCGACATTTATTGGCGGTGCCGAAATTGAAAATCAAACTGTGCTTGAAGATTTAGTTAAACAGCCCAAATTGATTGACAAAGATTACGGTATTATTCATTTTGATTCCCCCGACAAAAGAGGAATTGATGTGGCCTTATTGTATCAAAAGAAACAATTTCAGCCCACGAGTTATGTCAATATTCCACTGTATGTCTATAAAGGAATACAGCCAATTAAAGAAACACCAAAAGAGGATGCTGCAGAAAATTTAGAATCCGAAGATATTATCCAAGTCAATACCAAAAATTATCGTGTTTATACCAGAGACCAATTGCTGGTAACCGGTTTTTTGAATGGTGAAGAGATTCATATTATTGTCAATCACTGGCCGTCACGATCTGGAGGTGAAAAGAAATCGAGCCCATATCGGGAAGCCGCGGGAGCGCTGAATAGAAAAATTATTGATTCTTTACAACGCATTAACCCCAATGCCAAAGTAATCACCATGGGAGATTTAAACGATAGCCCTTTTAATAATAGTGTAAAAAAAGCGCTTGGTGCCAAAGGCAAAATACAGGAAGTTCAGTCATTTGGTATTTACAACCCGTTTGAGGAAATGGCCAATAAAGGATTGGGAACGATTGCTTTTCGGGATTCTTGGGATATTTTTGACCAAGTTATGGTTTCGGGTTCGCTGTTGCAAAAGGATTACAGCATGTTCCAATATTGGAAAGCCGGAATTTATAACAAACCATTTTTAATCCAAAAAAATGKGAAATACAAAGGATATCCATTACGGCATTCACTCACCGAAATTGGTTTTAGCGACCATTTCCCAGTTTATATTTATTTGATAAAAGAGAAAAAATGATTGTTGCTTCTAACCGCAAGGTTTTCAAAGAATATTTGATTAAAAAACTACAATTCAAATTTTTTCCCCTGTTCTGGAAATATAAAGTCTACACCTAAAGCGTTATCTTTTTTCAATTGCTCTTTAATTTTTTGAATGTTTTTTGTTGGCGGTTTTCTGTGAGTAATGATAATTTTAAAATCCTGTAAGCTTCCTTTTCCAGCGAATTCTTCTAATTTACTGAGTTCTTTCATTAAATGATCCGGAGTCAAATGCCCATACAAAGCATTATCAGGCTGTTCATTTGGGAACGAAACCTCTATAAAAATACCTCTTAGCTGTTTTTCTTTAATCAAAGGAGCAACAGCTTGCCATAATATTCGCAGATTATTGCTTTTTTCAATTTCATCAGGACCGGTATCGCCTAAATATAGAACATAATTTTCTTCGTTTTTGATTAAAAAAGCAGTGCTTTCAACGGGATTCCCATGACTTAAAGGAAATGCTTTTACAGTCATTTCGGTATTGGTTAATGGTGTTTCTTCTCCAGGAGGAAGCGTTTGAAAATGATATTTTTTTATCTGAAAACCGGAACCTTCATCACCAAAATTAGCCCAAGCCTCACCATTAAAATAATGGTTTTCAATAGTTTCCATGCATTTTTTGGTGGCATAAACCGTTTTGGAAGAATCAGCAGGAGAGTTGATGATTAAGCCCGAAATATGATCGAGATGAGCATGAGAAATAAGATATCCTTTGATATATTTTCGTAAAACTTCATCAGATGAAACCGTGAATACATTATTTTCAATTGCTTTTTCAATCCCAGCATTTATAGTACCGGCGTCGAGGCAGATGAAATTATTAGTATGTTTAGGAGCAACTAAATAGGCTGAAAGATTGGTTTCGTCAACACCTCCTTTAACTCCCAATGGAACTACCTCAAAAACTTTTTTCTGAGCGAGCAATGGTGAAAAAATCAAAAATAAACCAATAAAATATAGTGAGATAGATTTCATGTTAAAATAGGATTATGAATTAATTTCAGCTATAAAATTACTCCCTTCTTTTTTTAATGTATGCAATTTTATGTGAAAATTGATAACACCATATCAGAAAGCTATAATTTTGCTATTGTATTATTTTGGGTAAAGAAGAATTCAATCTGAATGTCTTTCCTAAATTAAGAGCTTGGTTGAACGTCCTGAGTTAAACTAGTCTCGATCAAATTAGATTTTATCACATCAATAATTATAAAAGTTTCCCTTAAAATAATATCTTTACGCAAAAATACAACAATTTTAACTAAAAAAGTTACAATGACAACAATAGCAGATCAATTTGGGATGAAAGAGGCATTAGCGCAATTGGGAGTTAAAGCCATAAACGAAGGAACTTCGACAGGAATTAATCATTTTTCAAACGGAGCAATCCTGGAAAGTTTTTCGCCAGTAGACGGCAAATTAATTGCTTCTGTAAAAATGAGTACATCGGCTGATTACGAAAAAGTAATGCAGACTGCAACTGAAGCTTTCAAAACATTCCGATTGATGCCAGCACCACAACGTGGAGAAATTGTGCGTCAGTTTGGAGAGAAACTGCGTCAAAATAAAGAAGCTTTAGGTAAATTGGTTTCTTATGAAATGGGAAAATCATTGCAGGAAGGTTATGGAGAGGTTCAGGAAATGATTGATATCTGTGACTTTGCAGTAGGATTGTCACGTCAATTGCACGGATTGACGATGCACTCCGAACGTCCGGGACATAGAATGTATGAGCAATACCACTCATTGGGAATTGTGGGAATTATTTCTGCTTTCAATTTTCCAGTCGCTGTTTGGGCTTGGAATACTGCATTGGCTTGGATTTGCGGAGATGTATGCGTTTGGAAACCATCAGAGAAAACTCCATTATGCGGGATTGCCTGTCAAAATATTATTGCTGAGGTAATCAGAGAAAACAATCTTCCAGAAGGAATTTCCTGTTTGATTAACGGAGATTATACAATTGGTCAATTAATGACTGCCGATAAGCGCGTACCTTTAGTTTCGGCGACAGGTTCTACTCGTATGGGTAAAATTGTAGCGCAAACCGTTGCCGGCCGTTTAGGTAAATCATTATTAGAATTAGGCGGAAACAATGCGATTATTGTAACGCCAGAGGCCGATATTAAAATGACAGTTATCGGAGCTGTTTTTGGAGCGGTAGGAACTGCAGGACAAAGATGTACTTCTACCCGTCGTTTAATTATTCACGAAAGTATTTATGATAAAGTGAAAGATGCCGTTGTATCTGCTTACGGACAATTGAGAATTGGAAATCCATTGGACGAAAAAAATCATGTTGGACCATTAATTGATAAACAAGCGGTTGAAATGTATAATCAGGCTTTAACCAAAGTAGTTGCCGAAGGAGGAAAAATTCTTGTTGAAGGAGGAGTACTTTCTGGAGAAGGTTACGAAAGCGGCTGTTATGTAAAACCTGCTATTGCCGAAGCGCAAAATTCATTCGAAATTGTACAGCACGAAACTTTTGCACCAGTTTTATATTTGATCAAATATTCTGGAACTGTTGAGAATGCAATCGATGTTCAAAACGGAGTTGCTCAGGGATTATCGTCTGCAATTATGACAAATAATTTGCGTGAAGCAGAACATTTCTTGTCCGTAGTAGGATCAGATTGCGGAATTGCCAATGTTAATATCGGAACTTCCGGAGCCGAAATCGGAGGAGCTTTTGGAGGAGAAAAAGAAACTGGCGGAGGTAGAGAATCTGGTTCTGATGCATGGAAAGTCTACATGCGTCGTCAAACCAATACCATCAATTATACCACAAGTTTGCCTTTGGCACAAGGAATAAAATTTGATTTGTAGATAATTTTAAGGCATAAAAAAGTGGCTTGTTTTAGTTAACAAGCCACTTTTAATTTGGGATTTAAAGTTTAATCTAAATTAAACGAAGCACCTATACTAAAGGTAACTTGATTGTTTAAATGATCGAATACTTCTTTTTCATCGTTGTATTTTGCAATTGGAAAGCCAAGTTCAGTAAAAACACCAAAACCTTCCGTAAAAAAGTAACGGCCGCCAAGATGACCGCCAAAATTGCGTAATCCTAAGCTCAAACCTGGATAGATATCTAATTGGTCTACACCAATTACACTGCTTAAATTAGCATTAACTCTAAATTTTGCATCAAAACGATCTTCAAAATTTGGTTTTTCATTAGCAAAAGTGTTGTCGCCATAAATACCTGAAAACTTATCTACTCCTAATAAATAAGTAGCGACAAATCCATAAGAGAAATTTTCACCAAGACCAAAATCAGCAGATCCTTGAATTCCAGAACCGCCGTCTTGTATATTGGCTCCAATATTAATTTTTGCATCACCTTTACCTTTAAAGGCCTGTTGTGCATTTGAAATGCAAAAAGAAACTAAAAATAAAACTGTAATAATTTTTTTCATTTGTTGAAAATATAAATAATTAATTTTTTGCAAATATAGTGTTTAGATTCTATTTCGCCCTTTTTCTGTAGGATATAAACTAGGTAAAAGTTCGCTTTGCCAAAACTCTTTCGTATCGACATCCAGTATTGTTAGCGGTCCTTTGAAAGCAGCGCTAGTGTCAATATTCCAGATATTGGCCTTTTGTACAGGAACTGTTTCTCCAATACGGGAAACCGGGGTATGGCCAATGTAGATTTCGTTATATAATGTAAATCGTTTTGGATAATGCGGATGACCTGATTTTATTTTTGGATCTAATGCCAAAGCCGTTTCCCAAAGAGTTCTGTCCCAATAAAACAGCTTCGGAAAATATTCATAGTTTACACCGTTCATATTAGTAAAACCAGCATGTATGAACATTCTGTTCTGGTCATCTAGGTAATAATCTTTTAGGGATTTTAAGAATTGCACATGCTTTTTTTTGGTTTCTTCATTTACGCTTTCATAGGCCAAAACGGTAGCTTCTCCTCCATGCTGATGCCATTGCTCATTGTCTTTATTGTCTTGGAGCCATTCTCTTAACAGCTCATCATGATTACCGCGGATGCAAACAACATCATGAGTTTTTTGCAATGCGATCAAAAAATCAATTACCTGCGGGGACTGACTCCAGCCATCTACATAATCCCCCAAAAAAATGAGTTTGTCTTCTGTGCTTACGTTTGCTCTTTCCAGAATTTGATGCAAGGCTCTCAAACCGCCATGTATATCTCCTACTACTAATGTTCTCATATTCTCAATTTGTTCTTTTACAAAAATAGCAGAAAAGTAGAATTGATGGATTTTTTTTAAAGATATAAAGCAGTTTGTTTATAAGAGAGAAAATGGAACTTAAAAGTGTTTGAATTTCAAAGACAAAGTGATTTTGAAAAAAATAAGAATTAAKCCTAAAATAAATTTAAGTTTTTATTAAGAATAAATCGGTTGAAAGGCTGTTTATAGTCGTTGAATTTCAATATAATAATAACCATGGTATAGTAATTTTCAGTATTTTTGAAAGCCAAAATATCATTGCTTTTAGTGATTGTTTGGTATTAGGAATCATTGTAATTTTACTTAAAATTTTTTAAAATGAATGCACTTCTGACCTTATTGCTTTTAATGACTAATTTTATTTGTCAAGTTATTATTGATGTGGTTACTTGGGTAGCGGGATTATTCAGCTAATATATGACAAACGGAATTGCAATAAGAGAAATATCTTATTGCACATCATATTTCATTTTTCTTAAAATTCGTAAAGCTTCTTTAAACGAAAGATAGATTTGCGCAAATGGCTTCAGCAATTCTTTGGAGTCAATCAGTTTTTGTTTAGCATCTTCAAAACCGTTGAGATAACAAATCATGAAGGTGGAAGGCAAATGATTCAAATCCTTTTTTTCCCGTTCAGTTAATTTAATATTTTTTTCGAGTTTATGCAGCAAAGCAATGTTCGAATTGTAAATATGGAATAACATTTTCTTATTATATTCAGGAGGCTCAAAAAGTATTTTCCGGTCAATTTTATAATACCCGTTATCATGAAAATGGATTGTTTGCTGTTCCAGCGGATAGTAGCTGGTCTTGTCGTTCAATCCTAGCGGAACATATTCGATAATCGTAAAACTGTCTTCATCGTAGCTAATTTCAACCACATCCTGAGCCGAATAGAATAATTTGATCTGTTCGTTAATCAGCTCAATATCAACTCGGGACAAATAGGTTTTGTTTTTGGATTTTTTGACAATTCCTGCCCAGCAAATGACAAATAATTCTTTGAAGACTTTGTATTTTGGAGCCATGTCCTTATGGCGGTAATTCATAAAATCAATGACGCCGTCAAGAGTATATTTGATGCTGTTTCTTGAGTTATTTTCAATGCCGATAACGGTTTCAGTATTTTGATGGTTTTTCTCTATCTCACCTTCAATCGGCATTGTATTGCTGCCACGCCGAACAAAAATACTGTTGGCAGGAATTGTATGTATTCCTTTTTTGAAGAAAGAAGTTTTACTATTGGGTTTTATAGTAACAAGTCCAATTACTTTGTCTTTTGGCAAATTAGGAAAAGGTACGTTTTCATATTGAATTCTAGGTGGGTTTTCAAGAAAAGCATTCACTAAATTCTGAATTCTGCTATCGTCAAAAAAGTCATCACCGACAATTTCATTGTTTTCATCTTCGACACCAACTACTATATAAGAGTTATTAGTTGGATTAGAATTGGATAAGGCGCAAATGTGTTTCAAAAATTTTGCTTTGCCCTCTCTGGTATGTAAATTCAGTTGTCTTTTTTTGTCATAAAAGCTGCTCTCATCATTGTGAGCAAGAAGATTTTTAATAAGAAGCCGTTTGTTAATCATTGTTAATACTGGATAGTTTGAATAAAAAACACACTAAATCACAATTTGACACGTTCTAAATTTACTGATTTTATATGAATTAAATTTACTAAAAATGTAATTATCAAAGATTATGAAAACAATTAAGCCAAGTACATTAGTTTTTTTTGCAATGACAATGTTAAGTCTTGTTTTTATTGGATGTAATGAAAATGATGATTCTTCAAGTTCAGGTACATCAAATGTCATCGTAAGATTGTCTGATGCCCCCGGGGATTATAAAGAGGTAAATCTTGAGGTTAAAGATGTTTTGATAAAAAACAGCTCAAGTACTGATGATCAAGGCTGGGTAAGTATTGGAAAAAATCCAGGGGTTTATAATTTACTGGATTTAACAGGAGGGGTAACTGTTTTAATAGCAGATAATACTATTGCTTCAGGATATTTGGGACAAATTCGATTATTGCTTGGTGAAAATAATACTGTAGTGCTTAAGGATGGTACTACTCATTCTTTGAAGACACCGAGCGCTCAACAATCGGGATTAAAATTACAAGTTAATCAGACGTTACTAGCAGACAAAACCTATGAATTCTTATTGGATTTCGATGTAGAGCATTCAATTGTTGTCCAAGCAGGAGCTTCTGGTATTTATAATTTACATCCAGTTATCCGGGTTTCAACAAACGAAACTTCAGGAAGTATTAAAGGAACTATTAGCCCGCCATTAGTTGGCTATCAGGTTCTGGCATCTGTTCAAGTAGGAACAACAACAGTATCTGCCTACGCTAATGATGCAGGAGTGTTTCAATTGGACGGACTGCCTGTTGGAATTTATACGGTTACCTTAACTCCGGATATAGCATCAGGTAAGGCGATAAAAGTAATTCCGGAAGTAGCTGTTGTTAATGGAACAGTAACGGATATAGGGAATATTGCATTATAAAAATGAATCTGCATTATTTTATAAAAACAAAAAACAGCTAATTTTAGCTGTTTTTTGTTTTTAATTAAGGAATATCATTTCCTGTGCTTGCTGTCCAAAGAGAAAACCAATCTTCCACTTCCATTTCAAAAGTTGAAGCCCGCATTAAATTAGCGAGTCTATTTTTGTCGGAGGTACCGCAAACAGGTAAAATGCCAGCAGGATGTTTTAATATCCAAGACAGCAGAATAATATCATTGGAAACCTGATATTTGGAGGCTAATTCATTTGCAGTTTTTTGAATGCGCTGTGACTGCTCGTCATCTTTTCTAAAAACAGTTCCTAGCGGCGACCAGCACATTGGCGTAATCCGGTTGGTTTGCATGTGATCCAAACTTCCGTCAAGCATTGGTCTCAAATGCGTAATCGAAAATTCGATCTGATTGTAGTTTATTTTGGTTTTTGACTCGATCAGGCTGCATTGGCTTGGCGTAAAATTAGAAACACCAAAATCCAGAATCTTTCCGGTTATTTTTAATTTTTCAACAGCTTCTGCAATTTCATCTGCCTGCATTAGCGGACTTGGCCGATGCAAAAGCAAAAGGTCTAAATAATCGGTCTGCAAATGTTTCAGAGACTGTTCTGCTGAAGCTATAATGTAGTCTTTGGAATAGGAATAATGCTTGATTGTGTTATTTCTGTTTTCAGAAACCATTTGGATGCCGCACTTCGAAATTAACTGAATATCACTGCGGTTTATTTTGCTTTCGCTGAAAGCTTTTCCAAAATCTTTTTCGGTAGTGTAACCTCCATAAATATCAGCGTGATCAAAAGTCGTAATACCGTTTTCCAGACATGAATTCATAAGAGTTATCATTTGTTCGCTGGTGCAGTTTTTGCCCCAAATTCCCCAAGTCATAGTGCCGGCAATAATTTTTGAAAATGGAATTTTACTCATGGTTTAATTTTTAATGTTCCCTCTTGATTATGGGGTTAATTTAATGAATTTGAAGTTTATTTTTTTTTGTTCTTAAAAATAGATAAATACAATCATAATTCGTCCTTAAAATTGGGGGATCTGCAGAAGTTTTAACCATTTTTTAACATCCTACTTCTAAAAAAAAATTCAATTTGCACCATCAAATTAAGGATACCAAAAACAAGAGGTTTAAATATAACAATATGGAACAAAATACAGCGACTTTAGACATTAGAGCAATCAATGAAAAAATCGAAAGGGAAAGTGCTTTTATTGACCTTCTCACAATGGAAATGAACAAAGTTATTGTGGGTCAGAAACATATGGTCGAAAGACTGTTAATTGGACTTTTGGGACAAGGACATATTCTATTGGAAGGAGTTCCCGGGCTGGCCAAAACATTAGCTATAAACACACTTTCACAAGCTATTCAGGGGTCATTCAGCAGAATCCAGTTTACGCCAGATTTATTGCCTGCCGATGTTATTGGAACTATGATTTACAATATTAAAGCTAATGAGTTTTCTATAAAAAAAGGGCCGATCTTCGCTAATTTCGTTCTTGCCGATGAGATTAACCGTGCTCCTGCCAAAGTGCAGTCGGCTTTGCTGGAGGCGATGCAGGAAAAACAAGTTACAATTGGCGACACTACTTTCAAGCTAGACAAGCCGTTTTTAGTTTTGGCTACACAAAACCCTATTGAGCAGGAAGGAACCTATCAATTGCCGGAAGCGCAAGTTGACCGTTTTATGCTGAAAACAGTTATCGATTATCCGAAGATGGAAGATGAGCGTTTGGTAATTCGCCAAAACCTTAAAGGAAGCTATGATAAAGTAAATCCGGTAGTTTCTGTAGAACAGATTTTGAGAGCTCAAGAAGCTGTGCGTGAAGTTTACATGGATGAGAAAATAGAGAAATACATTCTGGATATTATTTTTGCTACCCGTTATCCAGAGAAATATAAATTAGCTGATTTAAAACCTTTAATCAGTTTTGGAGCTTCCCCCCGCGGAAGTATCAATCTTGCTACGGCTGCTAAATGTTATGCTTTTATCAAACGCCGCGGTTATGTAATTCCTGAAGATGTTAGAGCAGTAGTACATGATATTTTGCGTCATAGAATCGGAGTTACTTATGAAGCGGAAGCCGAAAACATTACATCGGTGGACATTATCAATAAAATCATAAACGAAATTGAAGTACCATAAAAAGTGAATAGTAATAAGTGAACAGTAATTAGCCTTGGTTGGTTACTATTCACTATTCACTAGTTACTAATTACTAAAGAAATGGATACAAAAGAGCTTTTAAAAAAAGTACGTAAAATAGAAATCAAAACCCGAAGGCTGAGCGATCATATCTTCTCGGGCGAGTACCATACATCGTTCAAGGGACGGGGGATGACTTTTAGTGAAGTTCGTCAATATCAATTTGGCGACGATATCCGCGCCATCGATTGGAATGTAACCGCTCGTTACAATGAAGCTCACGTTAAAGTTTTTGAAGAAGAAAGAGAATTAACCATGATGTTAATGGTTGATATTTCCGGTTCGGAAAGTTTTGGCTCTAAAAATCAGTTTAAAAAAGAAATTGTTACCGAGATTGCCGCTACCATGGCATTTTCGGCTACTCAAAACAATGATAAAATTGGATTGATTTTATTTTCCGATCAGATTGAATTGTATATTCCGCCCAAAAAAGGAAGATCTCATGTATTGCGTATCATTCGGGAGCTTATAGAGTTTGAACCTAAAAGCTACAAAACGGATATTGCACAGGCTTTGAAATTTTTATCGGGTACCCAAAAAAAGAAAGCCATTGTATTTGTCATTTCCGATTTTATGTCTGGCGAATACGAGCATACATTGAAGATCGCTTCAAAGAAACACGATATTACAGGTATCAGAGTGTATGACATTCGAGAAGAGAAAATGCCGGATTTAGGAATCGTTCCAATGACGGATGCAGAAACAGGAGAGACCAGACTAATTAATACAGGATCAAAATCAGTGCGGACGAGTTATGAAAAACACTATCATGATAATGTAAATTATTTTAAGGAAACTTTTAGTAAATCGGGTTCTGGTGTTGTGAATACTAGAGTTGATGAAAGTTATGTTACCAAATTATTAGGCTATTTTAAATCGCGATAAAGATTGCAGATTTTTGATTAACGATTTTTGATTTCAGATTTGTTGGATTGTGTAAAGATTTTTTATTTGCTGATAAACTAAAGAAATAATGAATAAACAAGAACTTGAAAACAGGTTAATAGATTTTGCCGCTACTATAATAATTTCGGCGAGTACTTTTAAAGTAAATTACGCAGGAAATCATCTAGGAGGACAAATAATTAGATCAGGGACTTCACCAGCATTAAATTATGGAGAAGCTCAAAGTGCTGAAAGCACAAAGGATTTTATTCATAAAATGGGTATTTGTTTAAAAGAATTAAGAGAAACTTTCGTGTGTTTAAGAATAGTCGAAAAAGCAAATTTAACGTCCGATTTAAATAATTTAATGATGGCAAAAACAGAAGTAAATGAGTTGATTTCTATTTTCGTAACAAGTATCAAAACAGCAAAAACAAATTTGAAATAATATATTTTTTGGATTGAAAATAATTTTTGTTCGGTGGAAAATCTGAAATCAAAAATCGTTAATCTTAAATCAGAAATTAAAGTTCCCAAAATAAATGTTTAAAAAACTATTAATATACCTACTGTTTTCAACTTCTCTTTTTGCCCAGCAAAAAGTAGTCACCAGTATCGATACCACAAAAAATAAGATTGGAGCAGAGTTTAAGCTGACTTTAAAAACTTCGGTGGATACATTGTCTAAAGTGGTTTTTCCAAAGCTAAAAAACATTGGAGCGCTGGAAGTTATTCAGTCCTATCCCATTGACACTATCAAAAAAGACGACCGATACGAATTAATTAAAAAGTACGGTTTGACTCAATTCGATTCAGGCAGATATACAATTCCAAGCATCAAAATTCTGATAAACAATAAAGAGTTTTTGACCGATTCCATAAAAGTAGAGGTTGCGAATGTGCAGGTCGATACATTGAGACAAAAAATGTATGACATCAAAGACATTGTAAAATCCGAAGATTCGTTGGGCGATTGGTGGAAATATCTTTTGGGAATTCTGTTAATTTTAGGAATTGGAGCTTTTGTTTACTGGTACACCAAAATTCGTCAAAAGAAAAAAATTGAAGAAGAAGTTTATAAAACACCAATTGAAAAAGCGACAAGCCTGCTTAATATATTAGAGAAGAAAGAGCTTTGGCAACATGGAGAAGTCAAAGAATACTATAGTGAACTGACAGACATTGCAAGAAACTATATTGAAGAAGCAATAGAGATTCCAGCAATGGAAAGCACTACTTCTGAATTGATTGAGGGACTTAAAGCGGCTTCGTTAAAAAAGAAAATGAAGCTCTCTCAGGAAACAATAGAAAATTTATTTGTTGTTTTGAAACAGGCTGATTTAGTAAAGTTTGCTAAATCGAAACCGCTGGAATTTGAAATTACCGAAGACAGAAACAAAATTCAAAAAGCGATTTTAACACTTGACGAGGCTATTCCTGTTGAGGTGCCAATTGAAGAAGACACTATTTTGAATGAAGCTCAAAAGCAAAAACAAATTCAAATTTTACTTAGAAAAAAGAGAAACCAGCGTATTGCAATATCGATTGGATCTATTCTTTTTCTGCTTTTTGCAACAACAGCCTTCTTTATAGCGACCAAAGGATTTGACTATGTAAAAGACAATATATTGGGGCATCCGACTAAAGAATTACTGGAAGGCGAATGGGTAAAAAGTGAATATGGAAATCCAGGCGTTATTATTGAAACTCCAAAAGTTTTGAAGCGGATGGATTTGACAAAATCATTGCCAAAAAACGGAATGGCATTAATCAAAGAGATGCAGTCATTTGGATATGGAAGTTTGTTGGACAATTTTTACATTATGGTATCCACTATAAAATATAAGAAGGAAGGAACATTGGATTTATCCAAAGCTATTGAAAGTTCTTTAAAAGTATTGGAAACCCAAGGAGCGCAAAATATGATTGTTAAAGAAGAGGATTTCCAGACTAATAAAGGGATAACAGGTAAAAAAGGTTATGGAACTTTCTCAAGGATTGATGGTCAGAATCAAACGAGTTCCAAAATATATTATGAAATTTTGCTATTTGGGCAAGAAGGAGGATTACAGCAAATTATGATTCTTCACGAAGAAGGAGATCGTTATGCGACAGAATTATCAGACCGTATTCTGAATTCTGTAGAACTTAAAACTGCAGGTAACTAATGGAAAAAATGACCTTTTTAAATCCAGAATTTTTTTGGTTGTTCCTTCTAATTCCGATTGCAGGCGTTTGGCTAGTTTGGAAAAGAAATCAGAGGTCTGCTACCCTAAAGATGAGTTCGCTTCAAGGATTCAAAGGGACGGAATCTTTGACAACGAAACTAAAACCGGCGTTAGATATTTTACGGTTATTAGCATTGACATCATTGATTGTGGCTATGGCCAGACCCAGAACAGTGGACATCAGCAATAAGACAAAAACAACAAAAGGGATTGACATTGTTGTAGCTGTCGATGTATCTGGAAGTATGCTTGCAAAGGATTTGAAGCCAAACAGAATGGAGGCCTTAAAAAGAGTGGCAGCCAAATTTGTTGACGAAAGACCAAATGACAGAATAGGATTAGTAGTCTATGCATCTGAAGCTTATACAAAAGCACCTGTAACCAGCGATAAAGCGATTATCCAGGAAGCGATCAGAAGCATAAAATATGATAATGTTTTGCAGGACGGAACTGGAATCGGTATGGGATTGGCAACAGCCGTAAACCGTCTTAAAGACAGCAAAGCCAAAAGTAAAGTAGTTATTTTATTGACAGATGGAGTAAATAACGCAGGATTTATCGAACCGGAAACAGCATCAGATATCGCACATCAATATGGTATAAAAGTATATACTATTGGTATTGGCACCAATGGAATGGCAGAATCTCCTTATGCAATTGGCCCAAACGGGCAACTCCTCTTTCAAATGATGAAAGTAGAAATTGATGAGCAGTTGATGAAGAATATTGCCATGAAAACTGGCGGGAAATATTTTAGAGCAACCAGCAATGACAGGTTAGAACAAATTTATAACGAGATCAATAAACTGGAAACTACTGAAATCGAAGAATTGAAATTCTATGATTATGATGAAAAATTCAGGCCTTTTGTTTTACTGGCAGGTTTTTTATTATTGTTTGAATTCATTTTGCGCAAAACAGTATACAGGAGTTTTATTTAGGTTTAAACACAAAGTACACGAAGAATGCGCAAAGCCTACAAAGAGAAAGTTACAAAAAGTAAAAAATAGAGATGAGCGAAAATGATATATCAAAAATTGTTTTTGAAAGTGCATTAAAAGTTCATCAAGTTTTGGATCCAGGTTTATTAGAAAGTGCTTATGAAGAATGCTTATTTTATGAATTAAAAAAGCACAATTAAAAAATTGAAAAACAAAAACAATTGCCTCTAATTTATGAGGAAGTTAAGCTGGATGCGGGTTATAGAATAGATATTATTATTGAAAATAAATTTATAGTTGAAATTAAATCAGTTGAAGCTTTGAATGACGTGCATTTGGCACAACTGTTAACATACTTAAGATTGTCAAATTGCAAATTAGGTTTGTTAATTAATTTCAATGTCAATTTATTGAAAAATGGTGTCTAAAGAGTAATAAACGGAACTTTATAAAAAAACAGTTTGCAATTAACTTTGTGGACTTAGTGAAAACTTAGTGACCTTAGCGGTTAAATAAAAATGGAATTAGACGAACGCAATTATTTATACCTTCTTTTTATACTGCCAGTTTTGGTGGTACTTTTTCTGTTTAATTTATATTGGAAAAGAAAGAAACAGCGCGAATTTGGAGATTTGGAAGTTATCAATAGGCTAAGCCCTGAACGTTCTGTTTTTAAACCAGCTTTAAAATTGGCAGTGTTGCTTTTGGCATTACTGGCGCTGATTATAGGTTTGGTGAATCCAAAAATCGGCACGAAGTTAGAGACTGTAAAAAGAGAAGGAATAGACATCGTCTTTGCTATGGATGTATCCAAAAGTATGCTTTGCGAGGATGTAGCCCCAAGCCGTTTGGAAAAAAGCAAACAAATCGTATCACAGATTATCAATCAGCTGGGGAATGACAGGATAGGAATTGTAGCGTATGCTGGAAGTGCTTTTCCAGTATTGCCGATAACAACCGATTATGGTGTGGCCAAGATGTATCTGCAAAGCACGAATACTGATATGGTGTCTTCTGTAGGCACTTCTTTTGATGATGCCATCAAAATATCATCTACTTTTTTTGATGATAAAAAAACCAGTAAACTGCTGATTATGATATCTGACGGAGAAGACCATTCTGAAGGAGCCGAAGCTGCAGCAGAAGAAGCAAATAAATTGGGAATTAAAATCATCACAATTGGAGTAGGAACAGAAAAAGGAGGCACTATTCCTTTGAAAAGAAATGGAGTTGTCGAAAGTTATAAAAGAGATAACAACGGAGAAATTGTAATTACGAAACTGGTTCCGAAAAACCTCGAAGCAATTGGGAAAGCTACAAAAGGAGGTTATGTAAACGGAAACAACACCAAAGAAGTAGTGGATTACATAAAATCGGCATTGGATAAAATTCAAAAAACTGAATTTGAAGCAACCCAAATGGCTGATTTCCAATCGCAGTTTCAATGGTTTTTAGGGTTTGGATTTGTATTATTATTTGCGGATATTTTCTTATTAGACAGAAAAACCAAATGGGTAAACAAATTGGATTTATTTGGAGAAAATAAATAAAGTACAAAAATCAAGCAAACCAACAAATCAACTGCTGTTAAGTCATCTTGAAAGGAATATTGAAATGAAAATGAAAAATAGAATTATATACTTATTGCTGATGCTTTTAACTTTTGTGGCCAATGCCCAAGAGAAAGACAAAGTTTTGCCTAAAGCAAATGAGGAATTTGCAGCTAAAAATTTTGTGGAAGCCGAAGCCGATTATAGAATTTCACATTCTAAATTTCCAAACAGAACGGTGGCCTCCTATAATTTAGGAAATGCAATTTACAGGCAAAATCAGTTTTCGGAATCCAAATTTGCGTTTGATAATGCGTTGAAGAGCCTAAAGACAAGACCGCAAAAACACAAGGCTTTCCATAATTTGGGAAATGTTTTTATGAAAGAGAAGGATTATACCCAAGCTGTGGAAGCGTATAAAAATGCCTTGAGAAACAATCCTGAAGATGAAGAGACACGCTATAATTATGCTTTGGCCAAAAAAATGCTAAAAGATAATCCGCCTCCAAAAGACGATAAAAAGAAAGACAAGAATAAGGATAAGGACAAAAACAAGGATAAGAAAGAGGACAAAAAAGACAAAGACAAAAAGGACGACAAGAAAGACGGCGATAAAGATAAAAAGGACGATAAAAAAGACGGAGACAAAAACAAAAAAGATGACGGCAAACCCAAAGATGATCAAGGGCAGCCAAAACCTAAACCAGGCGGAATTCCAAAACAGCGAATGGAAAATCTTTTGGATGCTGTAAACAACGAAGAAAAGAAAATACAGGATAAAGTAAATGCCAATAAAGTAAAAGGATCTCCTGTAAAAACAGAGAAAGACTGGTAAAATTCAAGTTGATTTGTTTAATCGTTTATTTGTTTATTTGAACACTTAAACGATTAATCAGTTAAATATTTAAATGATTAAAAAAGTAATGAAAAGATTTTTAATTTTATTTCTATTATGTTTTCAAGGACTTTTGGCTCAAGTACAATTTGAGGCAAGAGTGAGCAAAACGACGCTTGGACTCAACGAGAGACTTCGTATCGATTTTGTAATGAATATTGATGGTGATAATTTTGTGCAGCCTTCTTTTGAAGGTTTTAGGATTATTGCTGGACCAAGTCAGCAGGTTAGCCAATCTTGGATCAACGGAAAAACATCTTTCGAGAAAAGTTATTCTTATTTTTTATTGCCTACTCAAAAAGGCACTTTGACAATAAGACAAGCCGTTATTGAGTTTAACGGTCAGATTTATAAAACGCAGCCTATAAAAATAAATGTAACTGCAGCTACACAGCAGCCGAGAGATCCAAATGATTCTCAAATTTCTGCAGATGATAATCTCTATTTAGTTGCCGAAATTTCCAATACCAGTCCGTATATCAATCAGCCGATTACGGCAGTTTATAAATTGTATTTCAGTTATAACATCGGCATTGATAATTGGAAAGAGCTTAGCAAACCTAAATACAATGATTTTTGGAGTCAAAACATCGAAATCAAACAATTGGTTGCCGAAGAGGGAATGTTTAAAGGAGAGAAGTATCGTTATGTTGTATTAAAAAAAGTAATTCTATATCCGCAAAAATCTGGAAAGCTGGTGATTGAGCCTTTGTCAATGGATGTTGATGTTAAACTGCCTACTAATCGTAGAAATATGTTTGGTCAAGTAGAAGTCATAGACGGAAATAAGCATGTATCGGCAGGAGCCAAAACTATCAATGTAAGAGCATTGCCAGAAGCAGGAAAACCAGCTGATTTTTCAGGAGCTGTAGGTAAATTTGATTTCCAAGCTATTCCTTCGAAAACCACTTTGAAAAACGGAGAAAGTCTGGATCTTGTTTTGAGTGTTGCCGGGACAGGAAATCTAAAATTATTTACGCTGCCAAAACCAGAAGTGCCAAACGCATTAGAAATGTATGATGCCGTACATAG
This sequence comes from Flavobacterium sp. P3_A6, assembly GCF_056403035.1. Classification (NCBI taxonomy): domain Bacteria; kingdom Pseudomonadati; phylum Bacteroidota; class Flavobacteriia; order Flavobacteriales; family Flavobacteriaceae; genus Flavobacterium; species Flavobacterium sp. P3_A6. The sequence goes on from NZ_JBFUGG010000002.1 coordinate 127,906, forward strand.
CGAAAAAGTAAACACGCCATTATCTGGAATGAATGGTAAAATATCTGATTCGTATACAATAGTACCGCAATATAAAGGCGATTATGTCATTAAGCCAATGCATTTCTCGTATTTTGATTTAGGAACAGGCACTTACAAAACGATAAGTTCATCGGAGATAAAAATTAGTGTTCTGGATGGGCCATCACAAGCGGCAGAGACACAACATGTCGCCACAAGCGCAGGTAAAAATAAAATTGAGCCTGCTGAGCAATTCAGGTATATTGATTTAAGAACAGATCTTGTATCAATTAAAGAGCCTGTTTTTTTTGGGTCTAATAAATTCTATGCTTTATTGTTTTTACCATTCTTATTGCTTCCGATAATTGTATTATTCAGAAAGAAAAAAGAAGCAATCGACAGCGATGTTTTTGGCAATCGAATTAAAATGAATAATAAATTGGCTAAGAAATATTTATCCGAAGCCAAAAAACAAATCAACAATAAAGAGCCTTTCTATGTGGCGCTGGAAAAAGCGATGCATAATTTCTTGAAAGCAAAACTGCATATCGAAACTTCTGAAATGAGCAAGGATAATATTCAAGAATTATTATTGTCCAGAAAAGCGAATCCTCAGGCGGTAAATGATTTTATTGCGCTAACCGAGAATTGCGAAATTGCGAGATATGCGCCATCATCAAGCGCAACAATACAGCACGATTTTGATAAAGCGGTAGCCATCATTTCTGAATTAGAAAAACAGATTTAATTTTGAAATTAAAATGAAAAATATCTTTTACTTATTATTATTGGTTTCACAAGTTTTCTTTGCCCAAACAGGCTTTGAAAGAGGGAATGATTTATATAAAAGCGGGAAGTACGAACTTGCTGTCAAAGAGTATGAATCAGTTTTGGCTGCAAACAAAGAATCAGCCCAATTGTATTTTAATTTAGGGAATTGCTATTATAAACTGCAGCAAACGGCTCCGTCAATTTATAATTACGAAAAAGCTTTAGTTTTAGATCCAGCAAACAAAGAGGCATCAAACAATATAAAATTTGCTCAAAAGCGTACAATAGACGAAATTAAAGTAATCCCTAAAGTAGGTTTTGCAAAAATCCTTCGTGATTTTACGGGAATTTACCCATTCGATACTTGGGCTTATATAGCCATTGGCTTTGCATTTTTGTTTCTGACTTTTTTTATAGTCTATTATTTCTCTCAAACAGTAGTGACTAAAAGGATTTTCTTTGTAGGAATGTTTATAGTTTTACTTTTTGTACTAATGAGTGTTGTAGCAGCTTTTTTTGAAAAAAGTCATTTTGACAACGAAAGGCCAGCTATAGTTTTTGCTGAATCAGCCGATGTAAGGAGTGAACCTCAAAATGCCAGCAGCTCGATTTTTATTTTGCATGCAGGCACCAAAGTATATGTAGAAGAAACATTAGATAACTGGAAAAAAATTCAGCTAACTGATGGAACTGAAGGCTGGATCGACAGTAAAGCAATAAAAGAAGTGAAGGATTAGTTTTTTAGACAGCAGACAGCAAGTTTGTGTTTCACTTGTTGATATTTAGATTAAAACAGAACAGCCCATGGTACAAACTATGGGCTGTTCTGTTTTAAGAATCTAGCTAACTGAAGCCTGAAAACTGCTATCTTAAAAAATTACTTTCTTGCTTTATCATACCACTTCTCAATAGAAGGAAATATAAATCCTGCTGTTTTTTGAATCGGGTTAAAGAAAATGGATTTGTCCAGTGTTTCTTTTTTGGCCAAATAATTATGGTAATTTATTTTTTCGAAAACCGTAAAAAATATACTCATGATTAAAATGGTTTTCAGCACTCTGAAAAAACCGCCGCCAAGGCTGTTGATCCAACCCAAAAAAGCAAAATCTGCTATATTGGTCAGGAACTTTCCAAGCATATAAATCCCAATAACCACGATGATAAAAGTTAAGATAAAAGCAAAAACCTGAATAGTATAGGGATTCCAATGCAGCCAGCCCGATAAAATACTTTTCACAACATCCGAAAATTTTATGGCAATGTAAATTCCCAAAATAAGTGAAAAGAACGAAGCCATTTCCACAAAAAGCCCGTTTTGGATTCCTTTATACAATGAAAAACACAATAGTCCGCCTATAACAATATCAAAAAAACTCATTTTTTTATTTTAAAATTTGATGTTGCAAATATAAAAGAATTGTTCGGTAACCATTGTCAAATTTCAAGTTGTTATCTTTGCGTAAAATAATTTGATTATCTTTTTTGAAAATCTACATTCAAAAATCGTTAATCTGCAATCAAAAATAAGAATGTCAAGAGACACACAACTGAAAGAACGCTGGGAACGGCTTGTTAATATACTTTCCAATCAATTTTCGCAAGGCGAAGATTTAGATTTGGATGCTATTATTTATTTAATCGGAGTACAGGAATTAGGAAAAGTGCACCGTGAGTTCAAAAAAGATGAGAAACTCAATTTGATGCATATCGCTATTTGCCGATTATTAGAACCTTACGGATTCTACGAATTCGAATTTTTTGATGAAGAAGGATGGCCTCATTATGCAGTAAAAGAACAATTACCGCCTTTAAAAGCTGGAGAACAATCCGTTTTGATGAAAGAAGCTATCGTTAATTATTTTCTGGAAAGACAAGTTATAGATTAGTAATTAGCAGTAAGTGATTAACAATTAGTTTTATTGCTAACTTTTTTTAGACTAATCACTAATTACTTTTCACTAATCGCCAAAAAAAGCTAAATTTGCACTCTCAATTATGGAATGAAAATGATAGACAAGATAAAAGAATATATTGGTGAAGCTCAGGCGTTCTCCACACAAAACACTGCAGAATTAGAAGCATTTAGAATAAAATTTTTGGGAACCAAAGGTTTGTTGAAAGATCTTTTTGCCGAATTCAGGAATGTGCCTAACGATCAAAAAAAGGAGTTTGGACAAGTAATCAATTTACTTAAAACTTCTGCCGAAGACAAGGTAAAATCCATTCAGGAAACCCTAGCAAGTAAAGAAGAAGTAAAAGGTTTTTATGGAGACTTGACCCGTACGGCTGAACCAACAATTATTGGTTCCCGTCATCCTATTTCGTTGGTAAAAAACCAAATTATCGATGTCTTTTCAAACATCGGGTTCAACGTGTCCGAAGGTCCTGAAATTGAGGATGATTGGCACAATTTCACTGCATTAAACTTACCGGAATACCATCCGGCGCGTGATATGCAGGATACTTTTTTCATCCAGACTAATCCTGATATTTTGTTGCGTACGCACACTTCATCCGTGCAGGTGCGTTATATGGAAAACAACAAACCGCCTATCCGTACCATTTCTCCAGGGAGAGTTTTCCGTAATGAAGCCGTTTCATCACGCTCACATTGTATTTTCCACCAAGTGGAAGGATTGTATATTGACAAAGATGTATCTTTTGCCGACTTGAAGCAAACCCTTTTGTATTTCACAAAAGAGATGTTCGGAAAATCAAAAATCCGTTTACGCCCTTCCTATTTTCCGTTTACCGAGCCAAGTGCCGAGGTTGATATTTATTGGGGTTTAAAAACCGAAACCGATTACCGTATCACCAAAGGAACCGGCTGGCTAGAAATCATGGGCTGCGGAATGGTAGATCCAAACGTACTTAAAAACTGTGATATCAATCCGGACGAGTACAATGGTTTTGCATTTGGAATGGGAATCGAGCGGATCGCAATGCTCTTATACCAAATTGGCGATATTCGTATGTTTTATGAAAATGACGTGCGTTTCTTAGAGCAATTCAAAGCAAGTATATAATATAATTTATGCGAAAGTCAAAAGTCGAAAGTTTCAATGTTTGGGACTTTCGACTTTCGGCTTCATAACTTTTGACGACAATGAAGAAAGATATTACCATCCCCGAAGTAGAAAATGTATTCCTGGCTGCCGTTCAAGAATGGAGTGATGATTTTATGGAAAAAGTATGGTATGCCTATTTAATAAACGACAGTGATTTTCAGCTAGACAGCGTTATGGTCGTTTCCAAAGCATTTGGAACTATTGACGGCGAAATGAAGAAAACATCTCTTTTGCGTCACGCATTTATGGAAGTTCCAGCCGTTTCAGTAGTGAAAATAGAAATGATAGAAAAAAGCGTATTGGCACTCAACAATGAATTTATGGTGACCTATTTTATCGGAAACACGTTATACGACAAAAAATTTATTTTCAAAGCCAACAGCATTAATGAAACTAACGTGGAAGAAGTACCGCTCTTGTTTGTAGATGGAGTGATGGTGAAATAGAGAATAGAAGAAAAGAATTAAGAAAATAGGAATAGACTTTAACATAAAACAGAAAGGGTCAAGACAAGACTAATTAAATTTGTCTTGACCCTTTCTGTTTTATGTTTACAACAAAATCTTTTCTCTTGATTCCTTTTTCTAAAAAATCTTAATCCAATTCCTCAGTTAGTTTTTTAAATACTGCTTTGGCTTCTTTTCCTTCGTACAAAATAGCATAAACAGCATCAATGATAGGGGTGCTTGCACCATAACCTTGATTAAGTTTGTAGGCGCTTTTTACAGCATAATAACCTTCGGCAACCATACTCATTTCCATTTGTGCCGATTTTACGGTATATCCTTTTCCAATCATATTTCCGAACATTCTATTTCTGGAAAAAACAGAATAACCTGTAACCAATAAATCTCCCAAATAAGCAGAATCATTGATGTTTCGCTTCATTTTATGCACTTTCTTGATGAATTTCTTCATCTCGCGAATTGCATTGCTCATAATAACCGACTGGAAATTATCGCCATAACCCAATCCGTGCGCAATCCCTGCAGCAATGGAATAAATATTTTTTAGCATTGCGGCATATTCAGTTCCTATAATATCGTCAGAGATTTTTGCTTTGATATAGTTTCCGGATAAATTTTTGGCAACGATGCCAGCTTTGTCCTGATCGCCACAAGCAATCGTTAAGTATGAAAGTCTTTCTAATGCTACTTCTTCGGCGTGGCAAGGACCCGTAATTACACCAATATTGTAATAAGGAATATCATATTTGTAATGAAAATGTTCCCCAACGATCAAACTGGTTTCGGGAACAATTCCTTTTATGGCAGAAAAAATTATTTTGTCTTTCAGGGAAACTGTCAGTTTTTCCAGTTCGCCGTTTAAAAAAGCGGAAGGAATTGCAAATATGATGTAATCTGCATAAGCGACAGCTTCGTTTATATCATTGGTAAGTTTTAGTTTTGTATTGTCAAATTCTACAGAGCTTAAGTAATTGGGATTGTGCTTGTAATTTTTAATGTGTTCTATGGCAGCGTCATTACGCATATACCATGAAATCTCGGGAAGATTTACGCACAACATTTTAGCTATAGCTGTAGCCCAGCTTCCGCCACCAATGACTGCAAATTTTAAATTATCGGACATTTTTTTATTAAATTTCACCAAAAGTACTTAAAATTATATCAATAACACAAATTAATTTTCTTTGCAAGTCTTGAATTTATTGGACTTTATAAAGTTTCTGCTAAAAAAATAGATTATTAATATTTTTTTTTGATTTTATACAATATAAACACAACACTTACGTTGTAAGTCATTATAAATAAATTGTTTACAATTTAAATATAAAATTGAGTTAGTTAGTTTTGTTTTAGTATTTTAAAAGGCGTTCTTATTGGTTAAGTGAACGCCTTTTTTTATTTACAGTTTTTGGTACAGATTTAATAACTTGCCAAAACAATTTCTTTTACTTTTTCCAAAGTAATATTTTGTTTTTCTCCTAAGGCTTTCCAGCCTCTTTTTTCAAAACGGTCTACAATGAAATCGGCAGTTTTTTCGATATTTTCCGCATTTTCGGAGAGCAGGGTTTTCATTCCCATAGTGTGAAAGAAGGCAACTGTTTTTTCAATAGCTTTTGTAGCAATTTCTTCTTCAGATCCTGTTAGATTAAAGACGCGTTTTCCATATTGAGCCAATTTTTCTTTTTTGGTTTCAAACATTACTTTATATAAGTTAGGGCCAATGATTGCTAGTGTTCTGGCATGGTCAATTCCGTAAAGGGCTGTCAATTCATGGCCAATCATGTGGGTTGCCCAATCACTTGGAACTCCTTTTTGAATCAGTCCGTTTAAAGCCATGGTACAGCTCCACATAAAGTTGGAAGCCAAAGCATAATCCGTTGGATTTTCTGCCACATCTGGACCAATTTGGATTAAGGTCTGCAAAATGCTTTCTGCAATTCGATCTTGTAAAAACCCTTCGTGCACATAGGTTAGGTATTGCTCCAGTACGTGTGTGTAAGCATCCACAACTCCATTTTGCAGTTGTTTTTTAGGCAATGATGCAATGACAGTCGGGTCACAAATGGAAAATTTAGGAAATAGAGCGGAACCGCCAAAATCTAGTTTTTCTTGAGTCGACGCAATTGTTACCACCGAACCCGAATTCATTTCGCTTCCTGTTGCGGGCAAGGTAAGAACGGTGCCAAACGGAATCACAGCTGCTCCTTCTTTGAAAAGTATTCTCTTTTTTAGAATATCAATTGGATCACCTTCAAAAGGAACGGCAGCCGAAATAAATTTAACACCATCAATAACGCTTCCGCCACCGACGGCCAAAATAAAATTAATGTTTTGTTCTCGGATAACAGCAACGGCTTTCATCAAAGTTTCAAAACGAGGATTGGCTTCGATTCCTCCAAATTCAACGATTTCATATCCTTCCAGGCTTTTGCGAACCTGCTCGTGAACTCCATTTGCAAAAATGCTTCCTCCGCCATATGCTAAAAGGATTTTGGCATTTGTTGGAATTAATGTATTTAATTTTTCTATTTGTCCTTTTCCAAAGACCAATTTGGTAGGATTGTATAATTCGAAATTTAGCATGATGTTTGTTTTTTATTAAAGACACTAAGTTGCTAAGATTCTAAGTTTTATGAAAGTTTATTTTCAAATATAATTTACTTAAATCTTAGCAGCTTAGTTTCTCAGAATCTATTTTATTTTTTTGAATTCAATTGAGCCAATAATTTCGCAGCAACCAGTTTGGATGAAGCTGGGTTTTGACCAGTAATTAATAATCCATCTTCCACGGCGTATGGATGCCAATTTTCACCTTTACTATAAATTCCTCCATTTGCCTGTAGTGCATCTTCCAATAAAAAGGGAACAATTTTGGTTAACCCAACTGCTTCTTCTTCGGTGTTGGCAAAACCAGTTACTTTTTTTCCTTTTACCAAAAATTCGCCATTTGCTTTTACATTTTTTAAAACCGCAGGAGCATGACATACAAAGGCTACTGGTTTTTTATGGGTATAAAATGACTCAATCAACGCAATGGAATTTTTATCTTCAACTAAATCCCAAAGCGGACCGTGGCCTCCTGGGTAAAAAACGGCATCATAATCAGCTTGATTAACATCGGCTAATTTTTTGGTATTTTTTAGTTTCTCCAATAAAACGGCATCTGCATCAAATCGTTTTGTGTCCTCGGTTGCCGATGAAGGGTCGGCACTTTTTGGGTCAATTGGGGGTTGTCCTCCCTTAGGCGTAGCGATGTCAATAATCACGCCTTTATCCAATAATGCATAATATGGAGCCGCCAATTCTTCGATCCAAAATCCTGTTTTTTCACCTGTGTTACCCAATTGATCGTGGCTGGTAACTACGAATAATACTTTTTTCATCTTTTTATTATTTTGTTTTTGTGCAGTTGCCATAAAGCAGCTCACGGTTAATGCTAGAAGAGTTAATACTGTAAATTTTCTCATGATTTAATTTTTTAGTACAGCAAATTTATGGCGAAAATGATATTAGTAAAAATAATTTAAATTATGTTTGTGATAAATATATTTATATCATGGTCAATCTGGAATGGTACCGAACGTTTAAATCGGTGTATAAAAACGGAAATTTTTCTTTGGCTGCCAAAGAATTATTTATTAGTCAGCCCGCTGTAAGTCAGCAAATAGTGATGTTGGAAGCACATGTGGGCTACAAGCTTTTTAACCGAAAGTCCAAAGGGGTTGAACCGACAGAATATGCTAAGTTACTCAATAATCTAATTATTGATGCTTTGGATCGATTGGAGAATGTTGAGAACGGATTTAGAGCCAAAGCTTTTAATGCTAATAGATTGTTGTCGGTCGGTATTTCCAGGCATTTAATGAGCAGTATAGGGAGTGTTTTGGTCGCTAAATTTGATTTTATCGATTTTACATTCCATAATAATGATGCGCTTTTTGATTTAGTGAATTCCAAAAAATTGGATTTTGCCATAGTGACCAAAAAAATCGACACTTTTGACACGATTCAAAAAAAGGCAGGTGATATCAAGCAAGTTATAGTTGGTTCTGCAAACATCGAACTTTCGATTTTTAAGCAGAATATTAAAACCAAAGATTTTAAAGCCATTGAGAATTGGCTAAACGATCAAAAATGGTACAGTCACGATGCCGGAATTCCGCATATTAAATTATTCTGGCTTCATGTTTTTGCCAAAAAAAGGCCATCAATTGTGGCCAATTATATCATTCCATCAGAATATGAAATGCTGGAAATTCTTAGCAAGAATACAGGAGTTGCGGTTACTTGGAATATTAATGCTAAAAATTTTATTCAGGAAAAAAAACTGCAATTGATATGGAACAGCAAAGAAATGCCAAGCACAGAAGTATTTTTATTATCAGGTAAAAATGATAATTTGAGTCCTTTTTTTGAGGACATAATGGAGGAATTAAAAGAATGTTTAAATTGATTATTTCCTGTAAAAATTATTATGATCGATATATTGCCAAACTTTATTAGGCAATAAAGGCTGAACATTTTTCCCTTTCTTCACATTTTCCCGAATAAAAGTCGAAGATATTTCAACAACGGGAGCGTCAATCAAATGGATTTTTGGATGATTTTTAAGTTCCAAATCCTGCTTCGCCAGTTCGCCTTTCAGGCTCGTGTCGGTTTCTGATGAAATTCGGGGATAAACATAGATATCGTGGTGTTCCAAAATAACTTCATAGTTTTTCCATTTGTGCAGTGACTTCAGGTTGTCTTCGCCCATAATCAGGGAGAATTCATGATTTGGAAATTTTTCCTGTAAATGAACCAGTGTATTTACCGTGTAATTGGGCTGTGTTAATTTAAACTCAATATCCGAAGGTTTTATTTTTGGGAAATCTTCGGTAGCAAGATGCACCATTTGCAAGCGGTGGTAATCGTCAAGTAAAGTAGCTTTCTTTTTTAGCGGATTGTGTGGTGTTACGACCATCCAAATCTGATCTAAATCGGCATGCTCTGCCATGTGATTGGCAATGATAAGATGCCCAATATGAATTGGATTATAGGTTCCGAAATAAAGTCCGATTTTCATTTTTTAGTGATTAGTGATTAGTTGATAGTGATTAGCGTTATTTATTAATCACTATCAACAAATTACTTATTTTACAAAATCCTTAACCAATTGATACGCTTCTTCAAGGGCAACAGGTAAATCGTAGTTTTTTATAATTACGTCAAATTGTGGTGCAGTTGCGAGTTCTACCGAAGCTTTGGCGATACGCATATTGATTTTATCTTCGCTTTCGGTGGAGCGTTCTTTCAATCTTCTTTTGAGTTCATCTACGCTTGGAGGCTTTACAAAAACAGCCAAAGTTTCTTCTGGGAATTTATGTTTGATGCGCAAACCGCCAGCTACGTCAATATCAAAAATCACGTTTTTGCCTTGCGCCCAAATGCGTTCTACTTCGCTTTTTAGCGTGCCATAGAAATTGTCGCGATAGACTTCTTCCCATTCTACAAAATCTTCTGCTTTGATGTGGTTTTTAAACTCTTTCAAGGACATAAAGTAATAATCCTTTCCGTTTACTTCTTCGCCTCGTGCTTCACGTGTAGCTGCCGATATGGAAAACTCCAGATTCAAATCTTCTTTTCCTAATAAATGCCTGACTATAGTGGTTTTCCCAGATCCCGATGGCGCCGAGAACACGATTAATTTTCCTTTTTTCATTGTTTTAGTAATTAGTGATTAGTGAGTAGTAATTAGCACTATTCACTAATCACTACTCACTAATTACTTTATAGTACATTAAGCACTTGTTCCTTAATTTTTTCTAATTCATCTTTCATCTGAACCACTAATTTTTGCATTTGTGCATGATTCGATTTGGAACCCATAGTGTTGATTTCACGGCCCATTTCCTGTGTAATGAATCCAAGTTTTCTACCGTTGGCTTCTGTTCCGTTGATGGTTTCCAAGAAGTAATCCAAATGATTTGTCAAACGAACTTTCTCTTCGGTGATATCCAGTTTTTCTAAGTAATAAATCAATTCTTGTTCAAAACGATTTTCATCCACATTGACTTTCAATTCTGCGATTGCAGTCTGCAAACGGTCTTTTATTGCCTGAACACGCTCCGGATCTAGTGCCAAAGCTTCATTCATGTATTGGCGAATGTTCCCGATGCGCAATTGAAATTCATTTTCCAGAGATTGACCTTCGTCTTTTCTAAAATTCAGAATGTTTTGCAACGCTTCTTCGATTACCGTTTGGATTTGAATCCAGTCATTTTCGTCGATTTCCTCGCGTTCTATTTTCATAGTGTCCGGCATACGCACGGCCATTTTCATTAATTCGGTTTCATCGGCATTGGCATACACTTCTCTCAATTGATTGATGTAGGCTTTTACGATAGGCACATTTACTTTGGTGGAAGTCTGTTCTGCGGTACTTTCGATAAAAATAGAAAAATCAACTTTGCCTCTTTCCAGTTTTAGGGCGATTTGGTTGCGTAAACCCAGTTCCATTTCGCGATAGAGAGAAGGCATTCGTACATTTAAATCCAAACCTTTACTGTTTAAAGATTTTACTTCTACCGTAATTTTTTTGGATGGTAATTGCAAAGTGGCTTTACCAAAACCAGTCATCGATTGTATCATATATTTTTCTAAAAGTGTTCAAAGATAAGGAAAAAGTTTTCAGTGATCAGCTTTTGGTATTTAGAGACTTAGTTGATGCCTTTTGGGATTAACCCAATGCTTTCATCACTTGAAGAATGTTTTGCTGTGTGTTGCCAATGTAGATTTTGTCATTGATGATAAAAACGGGACGGCTCAGAAAAGTATAATGTTCCAAGATGTATTTTTTATAATCATCTTCGGTGAGGGATTTGTTTTTTAAATCCATCGATTTATACAGTTGTGCTTTTTTGCTGAACAAAGCTTCATAACTTCCCGAAAGATTATACATTTCCTCTAGTTCTTCAACAGTAATAGGATTTTGCTTGATGTCATGAAAAGCCAGATCATGGTCTTTTGGAAGTGATTTTATAATTTTTCGGCAAGTGTCACAAGATGCGAGGTAGTATATTTTGTTCATTATTTTTCTATTTTCTAAATGCAAAGGAAAACATTTGACATTTAAAATGTTTATTTTTATGCAAAAATTACGATGATGAAGTCGTCTTTAGTAACAATTTTGACAAAGTAAAAAAAGACGATTACATATATTACCATAATAATAAATAAATTTTACATACATGAAAGATACATTTGAAGTTAACAGTACTAGCAGAAAAATGCTAAATGCTTATTTTGAAAATTACACATTAGAGCAATTGAATAAAATTCCAGAAGGATTTGGTAATAATTTAATTTGGAATATTGGTCACATTGTTGTGACACAGCAATTATTAGTTTATAAATTATCAGGATTGCCAATGATGGTTTCGGACGCAATGGTAGAAAAATATAAAAAAGGGACGAAGCCAGAACAGGATGTTACGCAAGCAGAGGCAGATGAAATAAAAGAATTATTGTTTGATACGCTGCATAAATTGGAAGTAGATTACAACAATGGTATTTTTGTAAATTATCAAGAATACCCGACTTCTACTGGATTTATTTTGAAAAGTGCTGTAGGAGCTATAGAGTTCAATAATTTTCACGAAGGGCTTCATATTGGAATTATGATGAGCATCAGAAAGTTTGTATAGATTGTTTATCAGCTCAATAAAAGCAAAGCGGTAATTTAGACAGAAGCAAAAAGAATCTAAAAAAGATAAAATGAAATTTAATACCAAAGTTATTCATGGAGGTCAGCATCATGATCCGAGTACAGGCGCAGTAATGCCTCCAGTTTACCAAACTTCCACATTTGTGCAGACAAGTCCAGGAAAACCTTTAAACCCAGATTATGAATACAGCAGAGCGGCAAATCCAACTCGTACTGCTCTTGAAAACGCTTTGGCAAGTATCGAGAATGGAACACGCGGTTTAGCTTTCTCATCAGGACTTGCAGCTACTGACTGTATTTTGAGATCGTTTAAAGCAGGTGATGAAATCATTGCGATGGACGATTTATATGGCGGAACCTACAGAATGTTTACCCGTATTTATAAAGATAGCGGCATCATATTTCATTTTGTAGACATGAATGATTTGGATAAATTCGAGGCATTAATTAATAGCAATACGAAATTGGTTTGGGTCGAAACCCCAACTAATCCTTTGATGAAATTGGCCGATATTCAGGAAATTGCCAAGATCACGAAAGCCAATAATATTCTTTTTGCGGTGGACAATACTTTTGCAACTCCTTATTTGCAAAAGCCGTTGGATTTAGGAGCAGATATTGTCATGCACTCAGCGACCAAATATTTGGGAGGACATTCGGATGTAATTGCGGGCGCTTTAATTGTAAAAGACGAAGCTCTTGGAAATCAATTGCATTTTCAGCAATTTGCGACTGGAGCAACTTTAGGGCCAATGGACAGTTTTTTGGTGCTAAGAGGTATTAAAACCCTGCATTTAAGAGTACAGAGACATTGTGAAAATGGTGATAAAGTAGTTCAGTTTTTGAGCAATCATCCTAAAATAAAAACCGTTTATTATCCAGGATTACAGAGTCATCCGTATCACGAAATTGCCAAAAAACAAATGAGCGGATTTGGCGGAATGGTTTCTTTTACTTTTGTATCTGGTAAAAAAGAAGATGCGATAGATTTTCTGGAAAAGCTAAAAGTTTTTACGCTGGCAGAATCTCTTGGAGGTGTCGAATCATTAGCTAATCATCCAGCATTAATGACGCATGCATCCATTCCGGAGGACAAGCGAAAAGAAGTCGGAATCACTGATGATTTGGTTCGTCTGAGTGTAGGTATTGAAGATGCCGAAGATTTAATAGCCGATTTGAATCAGGCATTAGCATAAAACTAAAAAATCCAACTTTGATTATAAAGTTGGATTTTTTTATGTAAGAAATATTTTTTTAATTGTCCAGATATAGAATATATCCTAATCCGATAAAAGTTAACCAGTCATTATTTTTGTTTTCTGTAAACAATTCTCGATTAGGATTAAGACCGTCAACCCAATCCGAATTGAAATATTGAGCTCTTATATCAAATACAAGATCAGACATTGGGCTCAGTTTATAACGGGTTCCAATATTTAGAACTCCAGAAAAAACCATTTTGCTTTCATTAGAAAATCCATAAGGATGCCCGTCTGAAGGAACCAAATATTTCGGATGAGTGGTAGTTGTATTTCCAAGCTCGCCTAATTCAGAAGTTGCTGTAGCAGTATAAAAATTGACTTGAGGGCCCAAAGCTATATATGGTGCAAAACTTCCTATTGTTCTCTCAAAATCGTGAATATGCACAAAGCTGTATTCAAGCTGAAAACCTAAATTAACTAATTGGGTTGAACCTCGCATCGCTTTCAGCTGTTTCGATGCGATTGTGTTTTTTTCAGCCCATTTTCCATAATGCTGTAAATTGGTTTTACTATAGGAAAGCTCATTTCTCACTTTGAAATGTTCTGCGAAATAGTTATTTACAAAGTCAGTATAGGAGAAATTCATATAGTCGACAAATGCAATTTGAAACCCCATATTGTTTAAATTGGTTTGTGTATCGTTACGCTGACCATAATCAGAACGAAATTCAATCCGTCCAGCTATTACACCTATCTCATGGCTGATTCCTGCTTGCGAAAAGGAATTAAATGGCAAGCCAGTTAATAGTAGTAATGCAATTATTTTTAGTTTAGTCATAAGTAGGCGGCATTTTAGTGACTGAGCAAAGATATGAAAAGCACCAAGATAGAATTTATTAAATATAAAAAATAAATAGTAATAAAATTAAATTTAAAAAAAAGAGTATATCTTTATAATCATTATTAATACTATATCGATTTCGTAAAAACACTATCTCATGTATTGAATTTTTTATAAATGACTAATAAAAAGATAATTTTACTTCAATATGGTGTAAAAAAAGTTAAAATATTCGAATAAGATGTATCTTTGCAAAACTAACGGAAGCGTTTATCAAACGCTTATAATTTATTAACCATGTCACAAAGTATTACAGATTTTATAGAATTGGTTGCCAAAAAAAATCCGAACGAGCCGGAATTTATGCAAGCTGTTACTGAAGTTGCCGAAACAGTAATCCCTTTCATCGAAGAAAATAAAAAATATCAGAACAAAATGATTTTGGAAAGAATGGTCGAGTCAGATCGTATTATTATGTTCCGAGTAGTTTGGGTAGATGATAAAGGTGATACACAGGTAAATAGAGGATACCGTATTCAAATGAATTCGGCTATCGGACCATATAAAGGAGGGATTCGTTTCCATCCTTCAGTAAACTTAAGTATTTTGAAGTTCTTGGCTTTTGAACAAACTTTTAAAAACAGTTTGACCACATTGCCAATGGGCGGTGGAAAAGGTGGAGCCGATTTTGATCCAAAAGGAAAATCAGACAACGAAGTAATGCGTTTTTGTCAATCTTTTATGACAGAATTATCAAAACATATTGGTGCCGATACAGACGTACCTGCCGGAGATATTGGTGTTGGCGGAAGAGAAGTAGGATATATGTTTGGTCAATACAAAAGATTGGTAAACGAATTTACTGGAGTTTTAACAGGTAAAGGAATTTCTTTCGGTGGGTCATTAATCCGTCCGGAAGCTACAGGATACGGAGATGTATATTTTGCACAAAGTATGTTGGCTACCAAAGGCGAAAGCTTCACAGGGAAAACAGTAGTAATTTCCGGATCTGGAAACGTCGCGCAATATGCTGCCGAAAAAGTAATTCAATTGGGAGGTAAAGTAGTGACTATGTCTGATTCTGCTGGATATATTTATGACGCCGATGGAATTGATGAAGCCAAATTGGCCCATGTAATGGAAATCAAAAATGAGTTGAGAGGAAGAATCAGCGATTACGCTGCTAAATATCCAAATGCAAAATATGTGGCCGGTAAACGTCCATGGGAAGTGAAATGTGATGTTGCTTTACCTTGTGCAACCCAAAACGAATTGAACGAAGACGAAGCAAAAACGCTTGTTGCCAACGGATGTATTTGTGTTGCCGAAGGAGCAAACATGCCTTCTACACCGGAAGCTATTCACGTTTTCCAAAAAGCCAAAATTTTATTCGCTCCGGGAAAAGCTTCCAATGCTGGTGGAGTAGCTACTTCAGGACTTGAAATGTCCCAAAACTCATTGCGTTTAAGCTGGACTTCCGAAGAAGTGGACGAAAGATTAAAAATGATCATGAAAGACATCCACGCTTCCTGTGTAAAATATGGTACCGATGCAACAGGTTTTACAGACTACGTAAGAGGAGCCAACATCGCTGGATTTGTAAAAGTAGCCGATGCTATGCTTGCTCAAGGAGTTGTATAGAAATTTTAGATTTCTGATTAACGATTTCTGATTTCTGATTTTAAAGCAGGATTGATTAATCACCATTAATAAATACAAAATGCCTTTTTTCTGTAAAGATTAAAGGCATTTTTTGTGCTTATAAAATTCAGTTCTAATGGCATTTACTTCGTCAGTTTGTAAAAGCTCGTGTGGGCGAAACCCCATTATGAAAAGGAGGCTGATTTAACATTCCGATTATTCGCCCCCCTTTCTATAATGCGGTCGGGCTATCCGCTCCGCAGCGACATCCCTTTCGCAGGCTATTATATCATTCAAAAGGTAAGTGCTGTATTTTATATTTTTAAAATCGTTAATCTTCATTCAAAAATCCTTAATTCTTTCCTTTGTGTTATATTTGTGAACCAATTTGTTGTTCAATGCAAAAAAGACTGTCATACCTGCTTTTTTTACTCATGGTTCAAATCACTTTTGCTCAAAGCAATTTGTCTTGGCAAGGATATTTCTCTTATACCCAAATTAAAGCCGTTTCCGAATCGCCAAAAGCAATTTACGCCGCTTCTGAAAATGCCTTGTTCTCCAAAGATAACAGCACCAATATTATAAAAACTACCACAACAGTCGATGGACTTGCGGGCGAAACCATTACGGCACTGTATTACAGCCCAACTTTTAATAAAACAATTATTGGATATCAAAACGGTTTATTAACCGTAATCAACGAAGCCGATGGGTCGATGCTTAGAGTTGTGGATATTATCAATAAAAATTTGCCGGCCAATATAAAACGAATCAATAATTTTATGGAGTACAACGGAATTGTCTATGTCTCCACCGATTTTGGAATCGTACAATTCAATTTAACCACTTCGCAATTTGGCGACACTTATTTTATTGGCGACAATGGTGCCGAAATCAAAGTTTCTCAAACGGCAATTTACAACGGATTTATTTATGCATCCACATCCAGTGGTATTCGAAAAGGAAGTATAACTAATCCCAATTTAATTGATTACAAACAATGGCAAGTAACAGCAACAGGTGATTGGTTCGGAATTGCCTCTTTAGGAACTGAGCTGTATGCTGTAAATGCAACGGGCTATGTTCACAAATACGATTCGGCATCCAATACTTTTAATGGCTTTTTGCAATTATCAGAACCTGCTGTTAATTTTCGATCAACTGCCGATTACTTGATTGTGACAACACCCAATTCTGTTTTGATTTACAATAAGCAAATGGTACTGCAGCGCCAAATAAATAAAGATCAGATTCTGCAGATGAATTCAGCCTTTAGCTGTGCTACCATAATTGACGCTGTTATTTTTATAGGAACCACCGAAAACGGATTGATAACAACAACGCTTTTGCCCTCATTAACATTTGATAATATAACTCCAATTGGGCCTTCCCGAAATAGTATTTTTGCGCTGCAGGTTACCCCAACGCAGCTTTGGACAGTGTATGGGGATTATGATAATTTTTATAATCCGTATCCATTGGATAATTTAGGAATTAGTAAATACACCACAGCGGGATGGCTCAATATTCCTTTTGATAAGGTGCTTGGTGCCAAATCTATGACTCGGATTGCAATCAATCCTGCAAATGAAAAAGAAGTATATGCGAGTTCTTATTTTTCAGGTTTATTAAAAATACAAAGTGATATTCCAACGATTTTATACAATCAAAACAACAGCAGTTTAGAATCTTTGACAATCAGCCCGCCGGATCCCACTTATATCGATATTAGAATCGGGGGGACGGCCTTTGATAAATCGGGAAATTTATGGATTAACAATTCTAGAGTTGTAAATGGTCTAAAAATGCTAAGTCCCGGCGGACAATGGAAGAGTTATGCCATGGATAAAATTATAAATACACCTGGGAGCAATGATTTTGGCACTATGGTTATTGATAAGTATGGGACAAAATGGATGTCGACCAATATAAATGGCGTAATAGGATTTAACGAAAGCAGCAATACGTTCAAAAAAATGACTTTTGGCGCTGATCAGGGAAATTTGCCCGTACAAGATGTTCGGGCTCTTGCTGTAGATAACAAAAATCAGCTTTGGATTGGAACCACAAAAGGATTGAGAGTTTTGTATAACGTGAATGACTTTCAAACCGAAAGCCAGTTAACAGCGGAAAGCATTATTATTATGGAAGATAATCTGGCTCAAGAACTGCTTTACGAGCAATTTATAACCGACATTGAAGTAAATGGTGCTAATGAAAAATGGATTGCAACTGCAGATGCAGGCGTGTTTTTGGTCTCTTCAAATGGTCAGGAAACCAAGTATCATTTTACCACAGATAATTCGCCGTTGCCAAGTAATGTGATAAACGATATTAGCATTAATAAGGGTACTGGCGAAGTCTTTATAGCTACTTCCAAAGGTTTGATTTCGTTTAAAGGAATTGCCACTTCGGCCAGCAATAATCTAAATAATGTATATGTGTACCCTAATCCCGTTCGTCCAGAATACGAAGGGACTGTAAAAATAAACGGATTGCTTAACAAAGCCAACGTAAAAATTACCGATGTTGCGGGAAATCTAGTTTACGAAGCCACTACCGAGGGCGGAACTTTAGAATGGGACACCACTGCTTTTGGGAAATACAAAGTAGCATCTGGGGTGTACATGGTTTTTGTATCTGCTCAAGATGGAAGTGAAACAAAGGTTAAGAAAGTGATGATTATAAGGTAGTGCTAAATAATCAGTTTTTTAGTATTCAGCATCCATCCGAAAATCCAATAATCTAATAGTCCAAACTTGTTAGTCAAAACCAAAGCCATAGTAATATCAGCCTTAAAATTTCAGGAAAAAAGCTTGATTGTAAAATGTTTTACTTTATCCAGCGGACTGAAATCGTACTTTGTGCGGGATGCTTTTTCGTCTCGGAAAACGAGCCAAAAAATGGCTTATTTCCAGCCTTTGACTATTATAGAGATTGAAGCTGTTCATAAAAACAAAGGAACTCTGGAAAATTTCAAAGAAGTAAAAATATCGTCCCCTTTTCATTCAATACATTCGGATATTTTCAAAAGCACTATGGTTTTGTTTCTTTCCGAAATTCTGCATCATTCCATTCACGAGGAAGAGAAAAATGAATCCTTGTTTACTTTTTTAGAAACCGCTTTGCATTGGTTAGACCAGCACGATGAAATTTCTAATTTTCATTTGATTTTAATGCTGGAAACAACAAAATATCTTGGGTTTTATCCAGATACGTCAGATATCGACATGGCTTTTTTCGAAATGATAGAAGGCGTTTTTACTCCTTTTCATGCTATTAGTTCACTCACAGAACATGAAACTCAATTGTTTAAAAAATTAATTCAGCTGAAATTTGATAACGACCAAAAAACGTTTCATGTCATTGAAAGACAATTGCTTTTAAAGATTTTAATTGATTATTACAGCTTTCATCTCGACGGATTCAAAAGACCAAAATCGTTAGATGTTTTGAAAGAAGTTTTTTCTTGATATTATTATAGGTCATAAACAAAATGCTAAATATTTCCTTTTAGCAGAAACTATATTTACTAAAAATTAATCAGCTATGTTTACACTAAAGACTCAATTGTGCCAACAGTATCGTAGCTGTAGGTTAACGGCATCAGGATTTTGATTTTTTTCCCTGAATAGAAGCTGTTTGGTTAATTATTGCCTGAACAAATCCCATGCACTAAAACCATTCGGTTCCTTCATGTCCGTCCATATGGCTTCGTACCCAAGGATCAGAATTACTTTGATTGTTGATTACAAGTTCAAAAGGATGATTTTTAAGGTGATTTTTGGCTATATTCAGAATTAATACTCTTAAATTATTCCCTGATACTGTGTCTTCAAAAGCTTTTTTGAGTGGAGATGCCAGTAAATAGAATACTTTTTGGTCTATACTTCCTGTTTGCGGTAAGTTGTTGAATTTTTGAAAATTAACAACTGTTTTCTCAGTTGGTGGTAAATCTCCGTCAATACCAGTAGCAGTTCCCGAGCTTGGATTTTGCATTGCAAATAAATTTAGCCAAGACAGAATTTTTTCGATGTCTTTTTTGTTGTTGGCCGCACCATTTCGTTGTTGGGGACTCTTTATGAGTAACTCTTTTTGGCAGAATGTTTTTTGCATGACTTTTTTGTTTTAAATTTTTCCCAAATTATGTTACATCTTCTCAATTTTATCCAGTTTTGGAAACCAAAGTTGACGTAATAAAAAGTTTTTCTTCTTTGTTGTATTCTAATTCGATTCCTTTCATAATATGCTGGGAATCAATTACAATTGTGTTTTCGTCAAGTGTTTGTAAACAGGCAAAAGCCATTGCCGACACTATTTGCGCACCATTGAGTTCATAATTTTTGGCTGCTGTTTCGAGAATGTTATGATCTTTGAGTTTCGTTTTTTTAGGCATACAGTTGTGCCATAATTGCAGTCGTTCTTCGGCAGTGGGTTTGTTAAAATGAATAATAGAATTGAATCTTCTTAAAAAAGCATCGTCAATATTATTTTTAAAATTTGATGTAAGAATTACCAGGCCGTTAAAATTTTCGACTCTTTGCAATAAATAACTAACCTCTTGGTTTGCGTATTTATCATTGGAAGATTTGGTTTGTGTTCGTTTTCCAAATAAGGCGTCGGCTTCGTCAAAAAGGAGAATCCAATCTTTATTCTCGGCTTGAATGAATATTTTTTCGAGGTTTTTTTCTGTTTCACCAATGTATTTGGACACGACTTGTGATAAATTAATACGATATACATCTTTTCCAAATTCCTTTCCGAGCAAAGTAGCTGTAAGTGTTTTTCCTGTACCCGATGATCCATAGAATAAACTTCGGTAACCAGGTGCAATTTGTTTGGCCATTCCCCAATCGTGACGCAATTGATTTTGATGTTTTAGCCAAAGCTTGATTTGATGGATTTGATAATGTGTAGTTTCATTTACAACCAAATCTTTCCATTCCATCTTGGTGGTGACTTCTTGTGCTGGAAAGTTTGGACCAAATTTGGGTTTTAGTTTTTCGCCAAAAAATAAAAGATGAACTATTTCTGGTTGCAAAATAATGCGTCCGCTCATTAATGGTTCCCCTTCTTTTACATCACCCAGAAATAAAATGTTTTCTTTGAAAAACCAGTGATTGGGAGAGAATAAATCCTGTATTTGCAATCGGTAATTAATATCCTCTTTTGCCAAAATATATTGTATCGTTTCCCCCGTTGGCAACATTCCTCTGTGATTGTCCAGTCGAATTCCTCCCAATTCTGAAATTTCACCACCCTCTGGAAACACTTCTTTTATGATGGTGTCAAGAAAATTGGGCAGTACATGCGGGACTAAAGCCAATAATAGGATTACGGACTCAGCATGAGTTGTTTCTTTTTTTAATACTTCTGAAAAAGAGTTTTGGAAATTATAATTTGGGCCTATCTCATTTGAAAGGCTAGAAAAAATATAAGATTTTAGAGTTTGAAACAGCATAGTTTTTTTCTTTTATTCAATCACTTAGGTTTAACAAGTTTAGCAGAAGTATTCTTCTTTTTTTAGACTTTGGTCATTGTTTTTTCATTCTTAATGGTTATAAATTGTAACTTATTAAGGATTGTTTTTGTTAATTGAATTTAAGAGCCTAATTCAGAACTTTTTTATTTAGATCAAAATTTTTTATTGGAAAACAAATCCAATTTTTAAGGACAATGCTTGTAAAGCTGGATCATTTCTAACTATATTTTTAATTATGTTGTATTCAAAGCCTATCATTAAAGAGTTTTGAATATTATAATTTAGGCCTGCACCGCCTGTTATACCTACTCCCCATCTGCTACTATCCGAAATATTTGTACCAGCATCCGGAGATATTATTCCGCCTATTCCTCCTCCATAGATGTAAAAATCTGGTAGGTAAACTATTTTTTGAGGTTTAAATTCTAATTGTAAACTTGAACTGAGGAAAGATGGACTACTAGAAGAAAGCCCAATTGAAGCTTGATTTAATGATTGAAATCTTAGTTTATTTCCTAAAATAGAATAAAATTGATGAACATATGATCCTTGTAATGAAATTCCTGATGATTGATTTTGGAATGAGCTTGTATTGAAATCATAACCAATTCCAAAAGTTTTTTTACTTCCGTTCATCCATCCGGATAATGCATTTGGAGAATCCCATAATAATCCATATCCTCCAATAGGGCTTTTATTAACTGATTTTAGAATATGACTTGTAAAACTTGTACATTGATTGCTATATAAATTATAATCAGGTTTAGAATTACAAAAACTAATTGCGGCATTTTTAGCGCTATCAAATTCTGTATCTGTTAATGTAAATTCTTGGGTGGATGATGGTTTATGTGCTGTGTCTGGATGATGTACACAACCTTTTACATCTTTAAATGGTTCAGAAGAATCAAAACCTGATTCTGGCCAAAAACCATAAGACCAATATTCTCCATTTGTTTTAATTAATGTAATCCAAGAATGTCCTACTGGCCAAGATTTACTGCCACCTTCTTTTTTAAGAGGAATAGTTAAAAAATCAGATTCTTTATCAACATTTATAATTAATTTGGGCTCATCTATTTTGCTTTGTGTTCCATCTTTTTTTGAACAATCGGCTGAACAATCGGCTGAACTTAATTTTTGTACTTTCCTTTCAACTCCACCACCTTGCTGCACCGTATGCGTCAACTCATGCGCCAACAAATGTTTGCCCGAGTCAGAATTCGGGTTGTATTTACCTTCGTTAAAATAAACATCATTGCCTACTGTAAATGCCTGTGCATTTAGTTCTCTACTCATTTGAACCGCTTGGCTTCCGGTATGAATTTTTACATCTGAAAAATCGGTGCCAAAACGGCTTTCCATAAAGTTTTTTGTGCTATGATCCATTACGCTTCCTCCACCTTTCGAACTATTAATTTGATTTTCAACGTGACTTGGCGCGTATGATTCGCTACCATTTTCTGTTGATGAACGTTGAATTAATGGTGATATACTTTCAGCTAATGATTTTTTTTGAATTTTTTCCTCCTGTTCACATGCGGCACATTTTCTTTGCACCAATGCGCCTGTATGAGACACATTTTGTTGTTGGGGCTCCTGCATCCGCATCACCTTATTAGCCACAGCATCTGCTTCTACTTCATAATTGTCATTGGCAGAGCCTACACTCAATTTTTTTTGAATGACAGGTGTAAAAAAAGGAACATTTGGTTTTCCTGTTTTTGGCTTGGGTTCTGAATGACTTGGCGAGTGATTCATTATTCGTTTTTTATATTTTGTTTTTTAATTAGGGCTTCATATATACGTCCATTAGCTTTAATTTTTCCTCACTTAAACATTCATCAATCCATTTTTGATTTAATATCATATTATCAAAGTCCTTCCAAATACGGTTATCATTTGCACAGCTATATTTTTTACAAACTGAGGGGCGATTTTCATAAACATTACATTGTTTGTTTTCATTATTAATATGACAACAATAACCATTGGATTGATGTCTTATATGGTAGGGCTTTCCTAATTCCCACTTTAATTTTCCTTCTTCTATTTCCTCAATACTCAGTGCAAAAGACAATTTACAACAAACCGCTTTACAAATGCTCATCCTTTCTTCACAGTTTACCGGAACAAAAATTGTAGATTCGATTGCTTCATTATCGTTTCTTATAGCTACTCCTAGGGTAGCGTATTCTTTTTTTTCTATAACTTCTTTTTTGACTAATTCAACATATTTTTTTAAATCCTCTGGCACAACCATTCCTTTATCGGTTAGATAATCTATTAACCCATACAAAAAAAAATCATTTTCATTTTGACGAATAATTTGTTGTGACAATATTGTGTGTGTAAAAAGACTTGCTTTTTCAGTTTGACGCTCTAATTCATTATAACTAAAATTCCTTCCTTGATTCTCCATTTTATTTCAGTTTTTCTTTTAGTCGTTCTATTTCTAAATCTCTATCTGAGAAGTTTTCATAATACTTTATAGGGATTCCGCTTATTTTACTAATATAATAAGCAGCTGCATCTTTTACACGATATTTTAAACTATTTCCTATTGTTGCTTCTTGACTACCTTCATAAAAAAGTATATGTGAATTTGTTAATAGTTCGATTAAATATGGGATTGTTTTTTTTTTAGTTATCATTAAATGATTCCCTAATATCCCAAAATCGTTAATTCCATTTTTATCAGAAAAATACATAAACCCCCATAAATTCCCTGAAAGACGAAATTCTTTAGAAGTATCGCCTGTTATAAATAAGGCTTTGGTGTAAACATATGCTACTATGTCTTCTAATTTTTTCTTTGGTAAAATTTGTTTAAAAAATAATATTTCAGAGGCTAATAGTCGAGTATAATCATCATATTTGGATTGAGTAAAGATATTTAACAGACTATCTTGATTTTCACCCTCCTGCCATATAGAATCTATTTTATTATAGTCGCCCAACTGAAATAAGCCTTGAAAACCAGTTTTTTTCAAATTGGTAGCAATATTGTCTTCTTTATTATTTTTCATTTTCAATGATTTATTATTTAATGCTAATCTGAATAAAAATAGGGTTAAATTAACTATTTATTAAATTATTATTTTGAAGGGACCTCACGCTCAAAATTTGTGAATGGGAAAGTCCCTATTGTTGTTATATAACCTCTTACACCTATATTAGTTCCTTCTAAAATTTCAATATGAGATTGAATTATATCAGAATAATCCGAAAGTAATTTTACTCTTGTATTTACTGGTATTGATGCTATTGGATTTACATTCAATATTTCATCAACTGGACTAGCAAATATTTGTACAGCAGTATGTAGAGGCAAATCAACATTTTCTGCTCCAGTTGATGATTTTCCAACATTCCATAATTCAGCAGCTTTCATAAAACTAGGAGAAGGTTGTCCAAATGAAACCACATTGAGATCAATTTTTGAAAATTTTCCTTTATCATCAGTTCTCCATCCCCATCGTACAGAACCATAATATGTCCCCGCTTGTAAACCTTTTGTTGCTATTGCCGTAGTTTCAAATATATGCCTTGCATCTTTTTGTGCATTTGATCTTCTTGGACTATCAATTAACAATGCATCTTGATTTTTCAA
Organism: Flavobacterium sp. P3_A6; assembly: GCF_056403035.1. Taxonomy (NCBI): domain Bacteria; kingdom Pseudomonadati; phylum Bacteroidota; class Flavobacteriia; order Flavobacteriales; family Flavobacteriaceae; genus Flavobacterium; species Flavobacterium sp. P3_A6. Next base: position 152,696 of record NZ_JBFUGG010000002.1, read on the forward strand.
AGTTCCAGTTGAATCTTTATATCTCCAACCATGTTGTCCCCAACTTACAGCAACAGTTGTGTCATCAAGAGTTGGACTTGCAGGATCACTTGTTGGATATATAGGATTATTATAACCCGATGCCCTATCTATTGCTGTACCTTCATTAGTTTCACCAGGCCCTGTATTAATACTAGTAGCATCAATTGCCTTGATAGCTCTAGTTGAAGCAGCCGGAGTCAATACTGTAGCTCCTCCTATAATTGCTTGAACAGATTGTGTTAATCCAATTAATTCTGCATTAACGTTTTCTCTTGTCTTAAATCTTAATTTAATATCAACACCACGGACTCCTCCTGATTTTTTAACTAATTTATATTGATCTGTATCCCATTCGCCTCCTAAAGTAATTACGCTTCGTTGTATTCTTCTCATTGCTAACCCAGGAGATTTGCTCTGTTGCACAGTATGCGTCAGTTCATGCGCGAGCAAATGCCTGCCAGAATCAGTATTGGGACTATATTTCCCTTCATTAAAATAAACATCATTACCTACCGTAAAAGCTTGTGCATTTAATTCACGACTCATTTGAACTGCCTGACTTCCGGTATGAATTTTTACATCTGAAAAATTGGTGCCAAAACGGCTTTCCATAAAGTTTTTTGTGCCATGATCCATTACGCTTCCTCCGCCTTTCGAACTATTAATTTGACTTTCAACGTGACTTGGCGCGTATGATTCGCTACCATTTTCTGTTGATGAACGTTGAATTAATGGTGATATACTTTCAGCTAATGATTTCTTTTGAATTTTTTCCTCCTGTTCACATGTGGCACATTTTCTTTGCACCAATGCGCCCGTATGAGACACATTTTGTTGTTGAGGTTCCTGCATCCGCATCACCTTATTAGCCATAGCATCTGCTTCTACTTCATAAGTGTCATTGGCAGAGCCTATACTCAATTTTTTTTGAATGACAGGGGTAAAAAATGGAGTATTTGTATTTACCGTTTTTGGTTTAGATTCTTTATGTGTTGGTGAATTGATCATAGAAAAAAGTTTTTAAATATATTTTTATGATATTTATAATCCTAAAATTTAGGGTAATAAATTACACTGACTTGTAGTAAGTTCATCTACGCCAACATTTCTGATACTTCCAGATGCAATTAAATTATTAGGATCTGGATGATGACCTCCGTTCCTTAAAAGAATATGTACAATTTCATGAGCTAAAGTATCCACAACACCACTATTTGTAACTGAAACTGACAAAGGCACTCCTGTAAGTACTCCTGGATAACCATATGAGCCTCCTCTATCTCCGTAGGTGTTAGATGGTACAAAATAAACATGTATTACATCTGAACCTCCTGGCTGATGATTTAGCATTGTATCTRATTCACTATTTATAGTTGTACTTTCGTTCAGAATATCATTTGGAGAAATATCGTTCAATAACGTTGTTTGCCATGATTGTGCTCCAACAACATTTAAATTGATTCCGCATTGGCATAAAACAGAATTAGCATAATTAACATCACCATATGTATTTCTTGTAGAACCTGGCAAAGAAACGAGATAAATATCTATTGTTTTTCTTGTTGTGCATGGTAATCTATCCATTTGTATCTTTCTCCCAATCCCGCCGTTTTGCTGCACGGTATGCGTCAATTCATGCGCTAACAAATGTTTCCCAGAATCAGTATTTGGGCTATATTTTCCTTCATTAAAATAAACATCATTCCCAACAGTAAAAGCTTGTGCATTTAATTCACGACTCATTTGTACAGCCTGACTTCCAGTATGAATTTTTACATCTGAAAAATCAGTCCCAAAACGGCTTTCCATAAAGTTTTTTGTGCCATGATCCATATTGTTTCCGCTACCTTTTGAATTATTGATTTGGTTTTCAATATGGTTTGAAGCTTGAGATTCGCCACCACTTTCTGTTGATGAACGTTGAATCAAAGGCGTGATATTTTCGGCTAAGGGTTTCTTTTGCAACTTTTCTTCCTGTTCGCAAGCGGTACATTTTCTTTGTACTAATGCTCCCGTATGAGAAACATTTTGTTGTTGAGGTTCCTGCATTCTCATCACTTTATTAGCCACAGCATCAGCTTCTACTTCATAATTGTCATTGGCAGAACCTATACTCAATTTTTTTTGAATGGTTGGTTTAAAAAACGAACTGCTTTTTGCCGTATTTACTTTTTCTGACGGTAACATCATTTTGTCCATAACAGTATTCTTTAGCATTAAATAATCAACTCCAATTGCAGGTTAGATACTCTTCCATCCACGGGGTTTTGACCATCCCAATGCCCCAGGGAAGTTGTTCCAGTAGTATGTCAAATCCTTTTTCTTCCACCCATAATTCAAAACGGGACTCGCTTTGAATTATGATTTTGCCATTTCTTTGCAAAAAGGATTCCTGTAAAGCTTCTACAGAGGATTTTTGCATTACTTTCCAATGTTCAGAAACGGCTTGTAACAAACTATAACATTTTTCTTTTTCTTTTTTTGTAATTTTTAATTGGGTATTTACGACGCTTTCTATGGGGAATCCACATAGAATTTTATTTAAAAACAACTCATTTTCATAACTTCTTTCCTGTCCTGTAATCATAAATTGGGTCAATAAAATGGCTTTGTGCTGATTCATTTTCGTGATCCAAATATCATTTTTACACAAGTTCAATTGTTCAAACAAGGATTTCAGGAAAGGATGCAAAATAACCAAGCCTGCATTACTTATAAATTGTGTTTCGTTATCAAAGATTTTCTTTGATTTGGTAATTTCTAAGTTTTCATCAAAAGTATAATCATTTGATTTTTCTATTATTTCTATGAAATCATTCTTCAATGAATTTGGAGTATCACTTCTTTTTAAACTTTCGATAAAAAAACTCATTTCTTGAAAAACAGTTTTGTTGTCGGTTTTACTATTAGTGTTTATAATTTTGAAAATTGCCCTCATTTCATTCAAAGAAATTGCCCAATGTTTTGAAGACAATTCAATGAAAGTTTTAAAAATCAATTCTTTTGAATTGTGTTTTTTTTGAATATAGTTTGTCCATTCCAATACTTCAAACCATTGTAATACGAAAGCTTTGTTTGTTTTGAATAGCTGTTTAAATTGTTTTAATTCATACAAACTGCTTTCTTGATTTTGAAGAATTTCTTGGAAATGAGAAACTGAAATTAATTTGAAATCCACTAATGAATTAACACACTTCTTTTTAAAAAAAACTGGAATAGAAAAAAGCCATCGTTCAAAACAGATCGTGTCTTCATTTAGGTTTTTAATAAGTTCTTCTAGAAATTCATTTGTGATTTCTATTTTAGAAACAACTTCAGTTAGATTTTTAGAAATAGAATTTTCTGCCAAAACACCTGTTTTTAAAAAATGAAACAACAAAAAACTTAGATGCTGTTCTTTAGTGATAAATCCTTTTTGTACAATGTTATGATTGTTACTATTATTAATTTTAAAGAGGGAAGTATTGTTTTTTAAGTATTCTTCAATTTGCAGTAAAGAATGGTTGTCAGCATTATCAATCTCAAAAAGGGGAATGTTGTTCTTTAGGTATTCTTCGATTTGTAGTAAAGAATGATGTACCAGTTCATTTTTCCAATTTTTTATTGACACATTGGGGAGTTCAAGCACTATTAAATCGATGTTCCAAATATGCTTATCAACGGCATATTTATCGAATAAAATTTCTAATTTGGGATAAAAATGGTTCTCCAACAATGAACTCAATTGATTTTGTATTTCTTTTCCAAAATCTGGAGAAGAACACTGAATATCAAAAGTATGTTGTTGGAGTAAATGCATTTGCTATAATTTAATGTTAGGTTTTGGACAATGAATTGCAATAGAAGTGAAAATCTGATCGCCATTAAAAAGGTTGTCATTGATTTCTTGGCTTTCGATTTTAATAGAAAATAAATCTTTTGTTATAAAAAAATTTAAACTCCCCACTCTAAATTTTTTGCCATCAGTTGACCCAGTTTGTGTCTTTTTTATTTTTACTAAAAAATCCATTTGGTTGCTTTGGCCTGAATCAATGATAGAGTCTAGGGCTTTCATAATTTGTGGATTATCATTCGGGAATTTCAAATCATTCACGTTATTTTCTTTAATTTGTATTTTAAAAGTGATGTTTGCAAATGATTTTTCGATTCCTCTAATCGAATAATCAAGCAAAGCTCCATGTGGATCCTTTAAAGTCGTTTTGCTTTCAAAGGCAAAAGTGGAGGAGCCGGCTGCTCCTTGTTCGTTTAGTTCTACACAGTCTAAAATATCTTTAAGTATGGTATTTGTATCTGTTGCTTTGATATCACCTCCCGTTTTAATAATAGTATCAATTTCTTGAATAATTACTGTTTTGTTTTTTGCTGCCATGATATTGCTTTTATTTGTTAGTATTGAAATCTTTTTCGTTAAAATCTGTAGTCCTGAAATCGCCAATCATTTTGACTATTATGGTTTGATTGTTTTCGCAAACCTCCCCTAATTGTTTGATTGAGACCTTAAACTGTTGTGCCTTTTCATTAAATTTGAAGGTGTGGGAAACAGGACTTTCTTTTGTTGTCATTTCTGAATTATCTTCAAAATCAAATAAATATTCGTGTGTATCCTTCAGTATTGGGTTCGTAAAATGAAATTGGTTTGGGTCTTTTTTATCTCTTTCGACCGTCCATTTCAATGTTGATGGGGCGAAAATTTCGAAATCGATGGTATTGCTAAATTCCTCATCTAATTCATATTGTAAAGAATAGGATTGGGACACTTTGATTGAATTTTGACTTGGAACCAAATAGTATTTGTCGCTTTTTTGAATTACGGCATCTTTTGCGGTTCCAGAGAATTTACCTCCCGATTTACCTTTAATTTTTATTTCATATTCATCACTGTCATTGTTGCAATATTTAAGGATGTCTAATGAAATGAATAAAGGTTCGTTGACTTCTATTTTCACTTCGATTGTATTGCCATCACCGCAACAGGCATAGGGCAGGAAGAAATCGGCAATGATGAGCTGTTGAAATGTATTGCCTTTAGAAATTGGAATGATTTCATACTGTAAAGCATTTTTTATGTTTTCGAGAATAAAACTACTCATTTCAAGAGTATAGTTTTCATCCATATTGTATTTGGCAACCTCTATTAAATTGGCTTTAATATTATCTGTTTCGGCTTTACATTTGTCTATAGTAGATGGTTTTGTTTTAATTTGAGATTTGTAATCCGTAAATTTTACGCTGTCTATTAATTCTTGTTTTACGCTATCGGCAATATTTATGTTATTTCGATAAGAGGTTACCTCTGTCAGTAAGTTGGTGTATAGAAGTGGCGGAGCTGCAGCCTTAAAGATAGAGCTGTCAACATAGACCAAAACAAAAGTTCCTCCTTTGGTAACACCAGCTTTATGCTCCAGTCCGGGATGTTTTTTTATATAGGTGGAAAAGAATAAATCTTTATACGTTTTTTGCCATCTCAAGTTGGCCTCTTCATAGATTACGGTAAATGGATCGTCCAGGAACAATTCGTTGATATCGTCCATACGGTCTATTAAATCCTCTGCAAGTGTAGACAAGGTGGCGTTAAATAACTGAATGCACCATCTGTGAAATAAAAAGACATAATTTAATTGTTTAAATATTTCATAAAAGGATTTGTAATTGGGCAGGAATTCTTTTAAATCATTGGTTAAAAGATTTTTCAGCTGAGCCAAAATATTTTTGAAATTGTCAATATTCTGTTTGGTAATAACTTTGTTTTGTTCCAAAGCATCTCTTCTCACATCCATCCATTTAATTACAAATTCAGTAATGTTATAAATTCTTTTTCGTGCTAAATCATAATCGGTTTCCAGATCATCCCATCTGCCATCAAACTTTAAAATATCAACCTCTTTATTGAGAAAATCCACAGCATTTAATGCCGTTATTTTAAAAGGGAGACTGTAGCTGTCTTTGATTAGCGTAAGGTCTTTGATGGCTTTTTTATAATTCATACCGATATGTCCTTCGATTCTAAAAAAGTTGTACGGCTCCATTTCGAACAGTAATGGTTTTTGCACCTCGATTTTATTTGTATAATTTGGAATATCGGAATGGTAAGAAAGTATAGTGTCGTTTTTGGTTTTTAGGGTTAATTCGGGATTCCATTTTTGGTTCAAATCCACTATTTGGTTATAATAAAAAGGAATCGCTTTTTTGGATAAAAAATCCGAACCATAGGAGGAAGGGGTGATTTTTATTTTTCCCGCTTTTTGCATTTCAAAAGAATTGATTATGGAAGACAATCGTTCAAAAAGAAGGATGAATTTTTTGAGTTTTACAGCTTCTTTTTTTGTTGCATTCAAAGATGGAGTAAAAGCGGTTCTATAAACATTACTATTCGAAGAATTTGTTCCCAAAACCACGTGAAATGGGAATAGGCTTTCGTTGACACAGCAAAAGGAAGGATTGATTTTTTTGAATTCTATAATTTCATTGTAAGCCAGCGTTATGTCCGAAATCCAATCCCAAAGATATTGCACACCCACATTTGATTTATGGATGTTTAACATTTCATCCATTTTAGCTTTGCTGTTTTCGAATATTGCAAAACTGTTTTGATTGGGCAAAATATATTTGTGATCGGTATAAAGGTCTTTGATAGCGTTTGAAATAGTCAGAAGTTGAGTAGCTTCAAATACTTTTTTGAATTCATCCAAAACAGATATGCCTGTAATTAAATTTTTATGGGGAACATTATATCTTGGGAACGTTAATTTTGAATAATTTTCGTCTAAATGTTGTTCTGGAAGCAAACCTTTAGTTAGTTCATTTATAGGGATGACCAAAGGTCTAACTATGAATTCCATTCGTTTTCCCTTGTCATCACAATTGGTTGTATTGCAGTTTTTTTGGTCAATTAACGAAACTTCAAGAAACAGTATAATAGCCTTATTGATAAAAAAGTCTTTTGAAATAGGTTTTTTAGCAGGAACAGTGGAACTTGAAGGAAGCAGTTCAATACAATTTTTTATGGATTCGTATTGGGGAGCATATTTAAAAATGAAATTTAAATGTGGTTCTCTGGTATAATCTGGTTTTAAGAAAGAATCCGGCAAGTCAAAATCCTGATAATGGGTAAGTGTCGTTTCTGCCCAGTTCATTTGAAAGCCGAGTGAGGTAACTGCCGTGCCACAACTAATTTTTACAGTATTATCGATTAGAAAAGAAAGGTCCAATCCACAAACAATCCCTAAACCAATTAGATTTTTTCTTGTAATACGATCTTGTTCCTCTAAGTGGCTTACTACCAGATTAAGCTCTTTTTGACTTAAGACCTGATCGGCTTCAAAAACTGGATAAATAGGTGTATTATATGCTTCCATGATATTGTTTTTATAAAGTTCCTAATGATGTATTCCCTAAAATAATTGGATTGATTGATTCACTTAGTTGGCAATCGTAAAGATTTCCCTCTGGATAAATTGTGTTGAGCTCTTTTAATGCCAGTACAAGCTCATTTAACTCGGTTTTGTATTTTGTTTCCTTGGCAGGTGTTAGTTTATTTTTACAAAAATCCAATCGATACTGCCGATAATTTTTTAGCCAAGTTTTGTATTTTCCTTGAAACGCCAGTAAGTCTTTTGCATTAACCCAACATATCTTTAATAAAACATGAGCCGGAGCTTCCTGTCTGAATATTTTTTCGGCATATTTTCTAAAAGTTAAATTTTTGAAACGCGAAAGATAACCGGGCAATATAATGGTAGCCTTAAATGAATAAGGGTCGTTGTTGGCAATATCATCGCATTCGTCATTCAGGCAAACCGATAGTAAATCATCATCCGAAAAAGTTTTGTTATTAAAAGGTCTCAGCAAAATATGCTCCAGACAATAAAAATTTTCATAGTACAGATTGAACGTTTTTATCATTTTTTGCAAATATTCAAATGCTTCGGTCTCAGAAATGAATTTGCGCTCTAGCCTGGCTATTTTTTTGTTTTCGTCTACCAGATATAAGTAAAAATGGACACCAACATTGGCTATTTTATAAAGGTTTTGATCCAAAAAATGCAGTTGGGACCAATTCCATTTTTCTTCCAGATTTGTTGCCGGAGCAATAATTTTAAATAAAAAATCTTCGTTTAGTGTTTCGACTGTCCATTGTTTTTGAGGCCCTTCCTCGGTTACAATGTTTCTTAAAGGGATTTCGTTTATTCCTAATAATCTGGCTACTCTTTTTTCGTAACCACCTCGATGATTGGTTTTCCAAAAGGGATTAAAATGCAGCGCATTCGAAACAATAGATGCGTTCAAATAATCGATTCCCAAACCGCGATTACTGCTAATTTCGGGATACACGTTGATAAAATTTTGCTTGTCCAGTATTAAATCATCATAGTCAAATGAAAGGCTTCCCATACCCGATGTGTCACTGGAAACCTGATACATCATAAAAACATAATCATTGAAACTTTCGGCAAAACGAGCCATCAAATGATCTAAAACTCTATTTTTTCGATCATGAAAAAGAATTTTGGACTCGTATAATGAAACATCATCATCTGATTCGCCTTCCAATAGTATTTTTTTAAGGTCATCTTTATATAATTCTTTCGAATAAAAATCATTTCCGGTTTCATCGTCTTTGTCCAAGTACACTGGAAAATAGGATTTTTTGAGAGCATCAACATCTGTGTTAAATAATTCTTTTGCATTGTAGAGCTGACTGAAAAAATCAGCTAATAGTTGCTCATAAAAGAACAAGTATCCTTTGAGCTGTTTTGTCTGCGCTTTTCTAAGATCGGTTTCTTTGTCTGAAACATAATTTTTACCCAAACCATACGTAACTGGAAATTCATCCTGTATGCTATTGTAACTGTTAAGTGGATAGTAAGTACCGTTTTTTACCTCAAAATCATTGTTTGCCCCTTTTAATTTTTTTTGGTTGAACAGCGTTTTGGACATAATCACTTTTTGCTCTACCAGCATTAATTGGTTTTCCGAAAGCAGAAAAGGAATATTTTTTTGAAACAGCAACAGTTTTGATTTTAATGCATTGAAAACGGGTTTAACTTCTCCATTAAGTGTCAAAACCCAGCTTTTATTTATCGCATTGGGAATTGGTTTTCCCAAAAGATTATAAGCCGTCATCAAAAGATTTTTGACCGATTTAACCCCTTTTATCGCCATCAAAACGGCTATAATATCTGAAGTGTGAATCTCTTTTGTCAATTGTGCTTTCGCTATTTCTTCGTCTTTTAAAAAGCCATGAGTCAATTTTGGACCTAAAAATATATCTTCGGAATGGTATCCTTCTTTTACTAATTGAGAAAGAGAATAGAAATTAATTTTAGGGGAAATAACAGCATCAATAGCAATTTGAATCTGGCTCATTACATCAATAACATCGAAACCAGGTTCTATTTCAATATCTGCACAAATTCCAATATCTACTTTTTCTATGATTTGAGTACATAAATAGTCATCAGTTAGGTTTCTGTTTTGATGCAGTCGAACCGCAACGGCCGAAAAAATATCTTGAATTTTATTTTTCTTTTTTTCAAATAAAGAAATGATTTCACATACATTTTTTTCGGTTTTAAAATGATCTAAAACTAAATCCAGTTCGTTTTTGTCTTCGGAGAATATTCTAAAATGCAAGAATTCACTCGGTTTCGAATACCTGTTAACTACTAGGTAAACAATGTCCTGTATTTTTTTTACGCTTTCGATTGTAATTTTTGAGGGCGTATTCATTTTCTTAAATAAGTTGCTGTCAGGATCATCCCATTGAGTAAACTGAGGAACTATTTTAAGATTAATCCAACGGTTTTTTTCCCAAAAGGAAAATTCTAAAATCAAGGTATTCAAATCGCCCAAAATGGGATCATCATCCAATTCTACTTTTATTTTATTCAGACCTCTTAACTGCAATTTGCTTAAAGCGATATTTTTTTTATTGGTGCTTTTTAAACTTAGTTTGTCTTCTAATTTGTTGATGTACAATTTCGCCTCACTTTCATTTGGAACGAGATAACCATACGAATCAACTTCTTTTTTGGTGGCCAATAGCCAAGCATTAGCAACCCCATCAATGTCTATAAGCAGTTTTCTAAAATCTATTTCGGTTAACGGAGCATTTGTAAAAATGTTTGAAGCACTAAAGAACGTTTTGTTTTCTATTAGCCCTTTTTTATTGGTCAAAAGATCTTTTATGTCAAAATCAGCTCGGTAACCTAAATCCGTAATGGCATAGCATAGTACATCTAAGATTGTTATTCCAGGATCGTGAGCATTATAATCAGTCCAAAATTTAGAGCCTAATTTTTCGATATAGCGCAAGCCTTCTTTCAACAAGAACTGAAAATCTTGGGAAGGAGGTAAAACTCTATTTTTTTCTATATAATATTCAGATGGCATAGTTTACGTTTTAAATTGCTAGAATTTGATGGGAATCATTTGGGATAAACAATGTGTAATCTGTTTGCGGCGAAATTTTATTCAAGTTTTGAATGGCACTTCCCACCACTTCATTATTGGCATCCAGAATATACTGATTGACTTTGAAATCAATAAGATAATCGACGTAGCTCTGATTGTCAATTAATTGAATTATGGATGAAAACTCTATTTCATTGGCAAAATTTATTTCTGATGTTTCATAAGCCCACGGACTTAAATAGGAGTTAATGGTTTGTTTTAATTCGGTTATGTACAACCCGGAATCCATTCCTTCCTGCAAATGAAACTTTACTTTGAATAAGACTTCTACTTTTTCCTGTTTGGGTGCTTTTACATTAATTCTTGCGTGAGGAGATGCAATTTTGGCCAGGTGTTCTTTTATCAGGAGCATTTTATTCAGGCTCAAAAGCGGTTTCCAATTGACGTTATCCGAAACTGATGATTTTGCAACTGGAATTAAAGTCACATATCCCGCCGAAACATTGGAAATCACAGTGTCATATCGATAATGGTTTAATGCTTTTACTCTGTAGACTTCTGGGAATTCCTGCAACACAATCTTCTCGTAATCCCAAGTGGTTATGGCTCTGTTTTTATGGCGCAGTCTCTCACTGGTTCGGGTGTATAATGTACTGTCGGGCTCTTTGATTCTTCCGCTAAAAGAGGAGTATGGCTGAACTATTTTTTTTACCTTATTTATTGGTTTGTAGATTTTGCTTATGGTTTCTTTTGGGGTATTTTCTAAAAAAACTGCTCCCGATTTTTCATAATCGGTTAAAACAGCTTTTAGGGCTTGAGCATGGACTCCTATAAATTTGCATACAGCCTCGATGTTTGACACTGCTATTTTTAGCCAAAACAAATTCGATTCCAATTCGGTATTTGATGTTGAATCAAATTCTGGGATAGTAATAGAAATAAGTCCAGATTGTGTGAGGGAAAATGTTTCATCCCCGATAGCGTTAGAGTCTAATTTTTTCCAAGTGTTTTTGTCCAGATACTCCCATGATACTGTTGCGGGTTCTAGTAGCGGGTTTGCAGTACCCTCTTCCAATTGGATTAAAAAACGAAGTCCATCTTTTGGGTTTGCTTTTTCAAATCCTAAATAAACTTCACCTTCCAAAGTTTTTTTTTGTTTAAAATAAAAAACTCCCTTGTCTATTATTTTGGCATAKCCAAAGGGTAGTATACTATAGACTTCTATTATATTAGTTTCATTTTTTCGAGTACTTAAATCAATATTTTCGTTTAGATAGTAATTAAAAGTAAATTCTTTTACTCTTGGTTTAAAGGGCAAGTGTGCTTTAACTTCGCTACCGGCAGCTACTATATATTTAAACATAAAAGCATCGGCATTGAACGCATCATCGAATAATTCTATTCTGAATTTTCCATTTGAAGAAATTTGATTACTGGCTATTTCTTTATAATTKTATTCGGTTAAAGGATATAAATTAGGAATCACAATCGTATTTGAACTGGACTCTGGAGGGAATTCTTTATAGGAAAGAATAGGGATGTTTTGATAAATCAGGGTTTGATTAAAAAAAGATAGATTTAAAGGAAATATATTGGATATAAAAATTGGAATTGACGCTGACTTATATTCTTCATAAATACCATTAGTAAGTGTAAGGGGTTTTAAATTATAGTATGGCGTGTCTGATATTAATCCAATAGAAGCAACTGCATTCTTTTTCATAAAAAACTCATTGGAACTAATAATCATGCCATTGCCTGTTTTTGGAATTTCTCCAAAAGGGAAAAATGATTTCTCTGTGTCGATTTTTCCAAAGTCTGAATCCAATACAAACGATTTAAAATGATTTACTTCCACTTGAATCGAAATGGTTTCAATGGCATTAATAACGTGAATGTTTTTTGGAACAATTTTCAAAACAGGAAATTCAGTTTGAATTAAAAACTCAGAATGTAATTTTTTATTGAAGGGTATGATTTTTTTTTCGGTGGCTGGAATTTTTAATTGTATGGAACTAGTCCCTGTTTTTGGATCTTTTTCGGTATTTTTTTTAATTGTGATTTCGATTGTTTTTTTTTCGCCAGTGATATAAAAATCAAAATCAGATGCTTTATAATCTTTATCATTAAATCGCAAAGAAATAATCCGTTCCCCACTTTGCAAATAAAAAATAGGGCTGGCAATCATTATTCCCTCTTTATAGAACTGTTTTTCGGTTGTAAAGGCATTAAATCCTTTATTCTTGGCATTAAAAGCAAGCAAATCTGTCTTGAAATAGAAATCCTGTTGGAGATACATACTTAAAAAAGAATGCAGTTTGATCCCATTCACAGCTTGATCAGCTGTAGATTCATAAAATTTTTTCTGACCAACACTGTTTTTTCCGGCTATAAAAGCAGTTCCTTTTGGAATCAAAAACGACTTTGCATCAAAAGGTTCCACTGTTAAATGAACGTAATCCGGTTTTGCATTTTGATTCTCGGTGCGTAAAATATCTTTATAATAAAAGTCCAAATGGTTTTTTGTGTATCCATTTAACTTGGTCTTGGCAATGTCCAATAACTTTAAAAAAGAAAGGAACAGCGTGTATTGAGGAGAATGTTTTGGATAGCTGTTAAGTTGGAAATCGATAGCACTTTTGGTAAAATTTTTCCATGAAAGCAATAGGCCGAAAAGTTGCTGCGTCGTTTTAATAAAGACATAATTTTTTAAAAGAGCAGGAATGTCTACAGCACTGTTTATTTGATTTTTAATAAGCTCAAACTGATTTTTGATGGAATAAGAAGCTGCGACTAAATTTTCTTTTTCAATGATTTCATCGTCCAGTAATTTTGTTTTTTTCTCTAGTTTATCAAATTCGGTATATATCAAATTAAAATACTCTATTAATCTCGTTTCTTGTGTGGCAGGATCACTAATTAAGTAGATCTCATTTTTTTTAATTTCAAATGATTTTGGAAGCAATTCAATATTCCAATGTGCAATTAATATAAGGATAGAAGTAGATTCTTTCTGAAAAAAAACAGACCAATTGCTTTCTGAAATATTATATTCGTTAAAGAATTTTACATATTCCGAAAGCTTTTGCACAAATAATATAAAGTCCTGTTCGTTTCTTTCATCAAGAAGAAAATAATCGGGTTGTAAAGCGGGTTTTACCCGATCATTTTGAGTAGTCCCCATTCCGTTGTGTATTGATAATATCGATTTGCAGTTTTCCATTGTACACTTATTGTTTTACAAATGTTCCTTCTTCTAAATAATATGGGAATACATAATTTTTTCTGGAATTGGTGGCTCTAATTCTATACGTAATTTCAATATTGATTAATCCATTATTGGTTTCAACCATAGCAAAATCTACATTCAGTAAATCCACACGCGGTTCATATAACAATATGGCATTTTCAATGATAACCTTTATTTTGGTAAGCAATGTAATGGTTATATTTTCGTATAATAAGGCAGTCAAATCACAGCCAAAATCAGAACGCATCACTCTTTCTTTCAGTTGTGTAGAAAGCAAAATATGCAGGCTCTGAAAAATATCGGCCTCATCAGATACCATTTCCACAGTGCCAGTTAAGTTGTTAAAAGTGGGAGGGAATGACCATCCTGTTCCTAAAAATGAATCTGTTTTCATCAAGTTAATTTTATAATAATTATCCAATTTTAATTATCTGGGCGTGACCCGGCTGAGAAAAGGGGCTTACTTATAGAACCGCTCATACAGCCCCTTTCTCAACCGGGTCGGGCTATCACGAGCGCTTTGGCGCCTTGCTCTATCCCTCACGCGCTCTCAGGAATTCAAGATCATTTTATTTTTATCAATGAAAACCTGCTAGGTATTCCTTTTCAACATTCAAAATTTCTTAAATCCGAAATCTACAATCTTAAATCATTTTCACCCTCCTATTATAACAGTAGGACAACCCATAACAACAGTCCCTCCATGTGCAGTCGAATCTCCCATCCTCACTGCCGCTTTCCCACCGATGAAAACAGAAGAAGATCCAGCTGTTAATGAATCTGGAGGACCAGCACAAACACAATTATCTCCCACAACCGAAGCTGGCATACCGCCTATTAAAACCGTTGAGTTGCCTCCTGGCAGAATAGGTCCTCCCACGTGGGGTACCGGCCCAGGCTCTACCTTAGGGCACACATGCATATCCGAAACTCTTGCGGCTAATCCCATTAATTGATGTTTACTGTACCCCCTTTTATGTCTGTTTTTGCACTTCCTTCTATGGCTATTTGAGTGCCTTCTATTTTTATGTTTCCGCTGGCTTTTAGATTCAAATCTTTAAAGCTTTCGATAGATATGCCTTGATCGTCCAAGGTTATTTTATTGCTGTTTTCGTCTTCAATCACAAATCCTTTCAGGTCATCACTTATGGTTAGTTTGTTTCCTTTTTTGGTACTTAATTCAATGCTTTTTTTATCATCATCGATAACTATTTTAGTTCCTTCCTTGGTTACAAAACCCTTAAAGAAATTATCTTGCGTTATCGGAAAAGGCATTGCTCTTGTAGAACTATAAAGACTCCCAAGAATTATGGGTGTGTCCGGATTGTTTCCCAAACAACCCAATATAACCTCATCATTCACACTCGGAATAAAATAACTGCCCATATTATTTGCAGCATTCATTGTGGCTAGCCGTGCCCAAACCCCTTCGCCATTTTCAGACAGCATTGGAATACGAACTTTAATTCGGAATTGATTATTGGGATCTTCTTCAATTTGAGTCACGATTCCTATCAATAATCCGTTCACGGTATTCGATTGTCCTACCTGTGCATGCGCATTGTTAACACCCGTAGTGGTATTCTCCGTAAACGATCTTTCGCTTTCTAAGCCATAAGTGAATTCTGTTTTCCAACAGCCATTGGAAATAAGATGTTCCTCAACACTAATTAATAAAGTTTCCTTATCTATTTCGGGGTTGACTTTATTAAAACTTATGTATTCTCCAATCTTTGCTTTTAGATTTCCAAACGTGGTTACTTTTCCGCTAATGGACGCTATTTTGCTTTTAGCAATAATAGTATCTGCAATTCTTTGCAGAGTTGCAGGTTGCAGGTTGGTTTGGTCGATTCTTACGGTATGTGTATTTTCGGTGGCCTCTTGCTGTGAAGTCACAGTATTAACCGCTTGATTTTCGATATCCCAATGCTGAATGGTAACCATAGACCTTCTTCTCTCAGGATCCACTCTACCTGTATAGGCAAAAACATTAATGCCATTTTCAGCCATATAAGCAGTAGTGATTTCAGGATTAACAATGTCAATGCCTGTGAATTCTGTATTACGTAGCCCCACTAACATACCGATGGAATCCAAAAAACCAATCAAATAATCCCAAGGAACTGCAGTGTTATTTTGCGTAATATGCTCTTCGCTCCAACTTTGTCCAGATAAATTTTCGCTCAGCTGTAAATCATTTGTATAAGTAGTCAATCTTTCTCCAAAAGGTTGATTATTATTCTCTGCTTCAGATGAAGTTTGAGTCAATCGTAATGCAACATCTTTACACTCTATTTTAGCAACAACATTACAGTTTTCATGTTCAATATCCAGCGATTTGACAACGCCTTTAAAAAGTGTTTTCATTTCTTTTTCAAAAGAAATTTTCACTTCAATAGTTATGGGTACTGTTCCTTGGCCTCTATTCAACGATTGAATTGGAGAACTCTGAGCTCCTTTAAAATCATCTTCCGAGCAAGTAAACGTAAACTTTGCAAATGGAATTTTATTCAATTCAAAATGTACTTTTCCTTCCGTCAAAAAAACATCCAAACCTTTATTAACCCCATTAATGAGAAACTCCATTTTAAGTAAAGTGTCAGAAGGATAAAAGGGTTTTATACTTGGCATTGAATTATAGTTTTGGTGGGAATTTTATTTTTTGGCCTAAGCTTACTTTTCTAAAACTTAATAATTTGTTATTCTTGGCAACATCGATATAAAATGAATTGTTATCATAAATGGATTCTGCCAGTAAGGTTAAACTATCATTCATCTTTATTACTCTTTCGTGTGTAAGATCTGGAGAGCTTTTATTTTCTTTTGCCACCATTATTTTATAAGAAACGGTTCCCTTAAAAGTGCATTTTACTTTGGCTCTTATAGGTCTTCCGTCTTTTCTAAAAAGAGTGTATTCAATATCCATGCTTTTTAGCCGGCAACTTAAATTATAGCCTCCCCACAACAGTCTTAAATAAGCAGTTTGATGGGTGTCACCATCATAGCCCATCAGTAAATTTTTGAATTCTTCAACATCTTTTTCGACGGTTTCAACCTCACCAAACGGATTGACAATAGCCGGTTTTAGTGCATTGGCAATGTCGCCTAGAGCATCTAGAAATGTTTCTTCGCCTTTGCCATCTTTTATTTTTCCGGGGGGAACTATGCCGGAACTGTCAAAAAAGAAATCAAAAGTAACCTCTTCTCCTTCAATTCTATTAAAGCTTAAATCACTGCCAGACGTTCCCATTGCTTGACTTTCGCAAAAAACAACATTATGCTTCATCGTGTATTTTTCGGGATTCAATTGTACAATGATGGTCTTTTTTGGAGGTTCAATGTATTCTTTTGAAGGAAAAACTTCGATATGCATTTTGTCAATTATTCCTAATAATCCCTTTATCATCGTTCCATTTTTTCTTTAATTTTCTCTAGTACTTTCGAAGTGCATTCCTTAACTATTTCCGACTTCAACTCATTCAATTTCAATGAATTTAATTTGAGAGATGCGTTTGAATTAGCATCGGATGTTTCAATAACGTTCACTTTAATCCGTAATTCTTTAATTTCAATTGCCATATAATTTTTTTTTAAAAACTTGGAATTGGAATTTCTTTGAAAAAATTGTATTTCAAAGTAATGGTTTCAATAATTATTTTATTCTCTTCTGCATTGAAATCACTAAATTCATAACTCAAAGGAATGGCGTGTGAGACATACCAGACTTTTACAGGATTGCCTTTTTCATTGAGCAGCGACACAATCAAATTAGCAGGATAAAAGATGAAATTTTCCAATGCCTGATTACACCACATAGACAATCCAGACATATCCGTTGTTAAACCTCTTTTTAGAACTAAATCCTGGTAACCGGAACGAAGGGGAAAATTATGTTTAAATTTATTTTGCCCCCCCTCGGTATAAGATTCTGTTTCCATAGTGACTTTTAATCCATTTACACTTTGAAATTTTGTATCAATTGAAAATTGAGGCACCAATTCAAATATCACCGAAAAGTGAAAGCCTGCTAAAGGGTCATTGCCTGGCATATGGGTTACGATTTATATTCAATAGTAAAACCATGATTGGCAATTTCTACAGTATCAATGGCAACCTCATTGGCATCTGCTTTCAAATCTGTGCATTTTAGGGATACTATGAAGCAGTCTTTCACGCTCCAAACTACTTTTGGCTCGTGGTTTTCGTCCAATAGCGATATGGTAACCGTTCTTTTTTGAACTGTATTTTGAGCAACGGTATTGTACCATTCAAAGAACTCGTTGTCTCCTACAAATACACCTCGTTTCAGGGTAATGTTACTTAGTTTTTGCATACCGGGCATTTTTCTTTTAAAGTATTCTGGGCTGGAACCAACACGATGTTCTAAAATATCCATCTCTTTGTTTAGGCCTGAAACTTCTGTAAAGGCAATTTTACTACCACCCCAGTCTACACTAAAATGGAACTTTGGTAACGGAAAATCAGTATTAGGCATATCGTTTTATTTTTAAGTTAAATAATTGAGTATTATGATCTTTGTTGCATTTGTTTGAATTCCAATATGATAAATTCAGCAGGTCTGGAAGGCGCATAGCCAATTTTTACAATCATTCTGCCGTCTAAAATATCTTGTGCCGACATAGTTTCATTTAGACCAACCTGAACAAAAAAAGCATGTTCCGCTTTGGCACCAGCCAATGCACCGTCGTTCCAAAGTGTGGTTAGGTAATTGTCCAGCATTCCTTTTACGCTAGCCCATGTTTGGGCTACGTTTGGTTCAAAAACAAATTGATTGCAGGCTTTTTTTGCCGATTCTTCTATCATATTTGCCAATCGGCGAACATTGATATATTTCCAATCGTTGTTGTTTCCAGCTAGTGTTCTTCCCCCCCAAACGATAAATCCTTTGCCAGTGAATTTTCGTATGGCATTGATGGATTTCCCGGTTTCATGAATGTTCATATCTTCTTGATCGGTGTCATTAATATCAGCGGTTAAACCAATAATACCACTAACGCTTACATTTGCTGGAGATTTCCAAACGCCTCTAGAAGCATCTGTTTGAGCATAAATACCAACCATCGCTCCTGATGGAGGAACGGTATTCATAGTTTGAGAAAGTTTAGCCACAATTGCTGAATAAATAGGAATACTTGATGTTAAGCTGTTTTCTTCTTCCGTAACATACTTTTCAGTTGATTGGCTCAATCCATCTATTGCTGTTACAATTGCTGTATGAAGTTTGTTCAATTGTGCTTTAATTTTTGCGTAATCAGCCGCAATATCCGTTGTGTCCGGATCTGAGGTTAATAACTTTAAATACAAATTAGGTTGTGCAGGAACTTTTGTCTCAGAAGGTTTGAAATCAACAGCGCCTTCTTTCCAAGGAATGTCATCAAAAGCATTCTTTATTCCAGGGGTACTGTAGTGTACTGTATATGTTGCTGTAGTTAAAAGATAACGGGATTCAAAATCAACTAATTTTTGCGCAAACGGGCGTAATAATACAGGAATGGAATTATTTAAATAGGTTTTCAATCCTGGGTTTGCTAATGTACTGGGTTTGCCGTAAATCTTTAGTAAGTTCCAAATATTGCCTGTGAATGAGACTACATGAGCAGGAGCTGTTACTGCATCAATCTTTGGATTGGCGACTTTGGCATCACTCCATTTTTTTAACAAACCTGTAGTGCCATTATTGACATCATTGTATAAAGCACCAAAGGCATCAATCATCGGTTTGATTTTGGCATCAGATGAGTATATTGTTCCAAAATCTACTTTGCCACTAGCTGTTCCGTTTATATCATTAAATCTATAAGTGTATGGAAAAGCAGTTTTCAAATAAGGATAATAAGAAGATCCGTATTTCATGTTTTGATTGCCAACATTGTCTCTAAAAGCACTGCTGTCCGCAATAAGGCTTGTTTCTTGTTTGACATCCATAACTGTAAATCGATCCATTAATTTAGCACATTGAGCTAAAGCTTTTTGTTGTACTAATCCCAACAAAACAGCACTTAAATTCACAGCATCCGGAAATAATATCAAAGTTGGTTCATCGAATTTTTCTAATTTTTCTATACCAATTTCAAAAACGCCATTGCTGTTGATTGTTGCCGTATAATTACCTATAGAAACGATATAGCAAACACCGCCTCCATTAGTGTAAAAAAGGCGAATGCTGTTATAGAGTTTAAAGAGACTTTCGGTAACAGTACTATTGTCTGTTGGAACTAAGTTTGAGTCTAATTCGACCACAACGGCTTTGGGCAAAGGAGCTCCACCAAAAATTTGTTCAAACTCCATAAAGGAAGAAATCCGAATTGGAACTGTGGGTCCTTTTTCTGTATAACCCACAAATGCAGGTATGGCAGTTGCTACTTGAGCAATTGAAGGCGGAAATGCATCAATCTCATTGATATATACTCCAGGTGTTTTAAGAGAACTTACATTCATGACAATTTTTTTTATGGTTATATGTTGTTATTGTTCAGTTTTTATAGTTTCTAAAAGCCCAATAAGATTATTTTTATCGTTTTCCCAAAGGTCAATTTCAACTTCTTTGATTACTTCTTCTGTGATGACAGTATCTATTTGTACAGGATACAATCTCATTTTAAATAAGATAGAAGGCATATATTTTGATCCCAAATAAGACCACATTTGATTTAACTGCTCCATAGTTAAGCTTGTGGTTTCAAAAGTTATTTTGGAATAATTCAGTTTTTCAGCTTCCGTTTTTGACATAAAAGCCGGATAATAAATCAGTTCAGTATCATCACTTTTGTAATAAAAAGTATTGTTTTGCTGGAAGTAGTTTATGAGCAAATTCAGTTTTTCGATACCCGCCAGATACAAATCGGATTCCTCAACATAAGAGCTAAATAATATTGAAAAAATAAGATGCTGTGTTGGGTTTTTATATCTCGAAATGCTGATTTTATGGTCTGCCTCTTTTAGATAAACTGATTGATTTTTAAGAGTTCTGTCTTCTTCAATATTTACTATTGATAAAATAAGTGGGGATTTTGTCAAATTTAATTTGGAGGTATCTTCCAGTGTAGCTATGTTGGTAATAGCAATATCCAAGGTATTTGAATTAGGCTCTGATTTTATTTTCAAAATTAGATTAGAAAAAATTTTGGATATATTCATGGCTGTAAAATTTGTAACTAACTGAGATAGAGAACCAAACATACAACTATTTAAAGAACAGAAAACAGGTATAAACACCTGTTTTTTATTTGTAAATACTTAATTACTAGTAATTTAAATGTTTTTATTTGCTTTTATTTTTAAAATAAAATGATTGTCTCAGGTATTCAGAATACAGTAAAATATAACTTTTACGGGTGCTCATTGCCTTTTTATTTTAAAATTTCTTACTTTCGCACCACGATTAAGAAAAGGATAAAATGAGCACAAAATTTACTGAATACAAAGGACTTGACTTGCCAACAGTGGCATCAGAAGTGCTGGATTTTTGGAAGAAAGAAAATATATTTGAAAAGAGTGTAACCACCCGCGATGGGGCTGAACCGTTTGTGTTTTTTGAAGGCCCGCCCTCGGCAAATGGATTGCCTGGAATTCACCACGTAATGGCACGTGCGATTAAAGATATTTTTTGCAGATATAAAACCCAAAAAGGATTCCAAGTGAAGCGTAAAGCTGGTTGGGATACGCATGGTTTGCCTGTAGAATTAGGTACTGAGAAAGAACTTGGAATTACCAAGGAAGATATTGGAAAAAAAATAACAGTAGAAGAGTATAACGAAGCGTGCAAAAAAACCGTAATGCGTTATACCGATGTGTGGAATGACCTGACCGAAAAAATGGGGTATTGGGTGGATATGGAAGATCCGTATGTGACTTACAAATCCAAATATATGGAATCGGTTTGGTGGCTGCTGAAACAGATCTACAACAAGGATTTGATGTACAAAGGCTATACTATTCAGCCGTATTCTCCAAAAGCTGGGACAGGATTGTCTTCTCATGAAGTTAATCAGCCGGGAAGTTACCGTGACGTAACTGATACTACGGTTGTGGCTCAATTTAAAGTGTTGGATGATCAAAAAGAATTGGTTTTCAATACTTTTTATGATTATATCAGATCCAATAATTTAAAACATTATAAGTTCGAAAGACTCGATTTGGATGAAATTCATTTATTGGCTTGGACGACTACGCCTTGGACTTTACCAAGTAATACAGCATTGACTGTTGGGCCTAAAATCGACTATGTTCTGGTAAAAACGTTCAATCAATATACGTTTCGTCCAACGAACGTGATTTTGGCCAAAAATCTTGTTGGTAAACAATTTGGAAAAGGATTTTTTGAAAGTACCGACCCATCAGACTTTGAAAATTTTAAAGAAGGAGATAAAAAAATACCATTTCATATTCTTGCAGAATGTAAAGGAGCTGATTTAGTTGGAATTCGTTACGAACAATTAATGAAATTGACTTTGCCATACCAAAATCCTGAAAATGCTTTTAGAGTAATTTCGGGTGATTTTGTAACTACAGAAGACGGAACCGGAATTGTGCATACCGCTCCGACATTTGGTGCCGATGATGCCAAAGTAGCCAAAGAAGCTATTCCAGAAGTACCGCCAATGTTAGTTTTGGACGAAAACGGGACTCCGGTTCCATTAGTAAACTTACAAGGGAAATTCATTGACGGTTTAGGGAATTTTTCTGGAAAATATGTTAAAAATGAATATTATACTGATAGCGATGCGCCAGAACGCTCTGTTGATGTTGAAATTGCAATCCAGTTAAAAGAAGAAAATAAAGCATTCAAAGTAGAGAAATACGTGCACAGTTATCCGCATTGCTGGAGAACAGATACGCCAATTTTATACTATCCTTTGGATTCCTGGTTTATAAAAATCACTGAGGTTAGAGACCGTATGTTCGACCTTAACGAAACCATCAACTGGAAGCCAAAAGCAACTGGTGAAGGACGTTTCGGGAATTGGCTGAAAAACGCCAACGACTGGAATTTATCACGTTCCCGCTATTGGGGAATCCCATTGCCAATTTGGAGAAACGAAGAAGGAACAGAAGAAATGCTGATAGGTTCTGTCGAAGAATTATACAATGAAATTGAAAAATCAATTGCAGCTGGTTTCCAAAAAGAAAACCCTTTCAAAGGTTTTGAAATTGGAAATATGGACGAAAAAAACTATGATTTGATTGATCTGCATAAAAATGTAGTAGATCAGATTATTTTGGTTTCAGCTTCTGGAAAACCAATGAAACGCGAATCTGATTTGATAGACGTTTGGTTTGATTCTGGTGCGATGCCTTATGCGCAATGGCATTATCCTTTTGAAAACAAGGATAAAATAGACGAAAACAAAGATTTTCCGGCCAATTTTATTGCCGAAGGCGTGGATCAAACACGTGGCTGGTTTTATACGCTGCACGCTATCGGGACTTTGGTTTTTGACAAGATAGCTTATAAAAATGTTGTTTCCAACGGATTAGTTTTGGATAAAAACGGACAAAAAATGTCCAAGCGTTTGGGTAATGCAGCCGATCCTTTTGAAACTTTGAAAGAATATGGTCCTGATGCTACGCGCTGGTATATGATTTCAAATGCAAATCCTTGGGATAACTTAAAATTCGATTTAGAAGGAATCGCCGAGGTGCGCCGTAAGTTCTTCGGAACGCTTTATAATACTTATTCGTTCTTTAGCTTGTATGCTAATATCGATGGTTTTAAATATGAAGAAGCAGAAATTCCGGTAAACGAGAGACCAGAAATTGATCAATGGATTATATCTGAATTAAATACTTTAATAAAAGTAGCCGATGAAGCCTATGCAGATTATGAGCCAACAAAAGCTGCCCGTGCTATATCCGAATTTGTACAGGAGAATCTAAGTAACTGGTACGTTCGTTTGTGCCGCCGCCGTTTCTGGAAAGGAGAATATGCGCAAGATAAAATTGCAGCTTATCAAACGCTTTATACGTGTTTATTGACAGTCAGTAAATTAAGTGCGCCTATAGCTCCATTTTTTATGGATGCCCTTTACAGAGACCTGACAAAAGCGGCAGAAACAGAAAATTTTGAGTCAGTACATTTAGCTCAATTCCCGGTTTCAGTTGAAAAGTATGTTAATAAAATGTTAGAGAGCAAAATGCAGAAAGCACAGACAATTTCTTCTCTTGTTTTATCATTACGCAAAAAAGAGATGATTAAGGTGCGTCAGCCACTGCAAAAGGTAATGATTCCAGTACTTGACGAGAATCAGAGGCTAGAGATTGAAGCCGTTTCCGATCTGATAAAGGCAGAGGTAAACGTGAAAGAAATCGTACTTTTAGACGATGCTTCGGGTATTTTGATTAAACAGATTAAACCGAATTTCAAAGCTTTAGGGCCACGTTTCGGAAAAGATATGGGATTGATTTCCAAAGAGATACAAAATCTATCAACAGAACAAATCTCACAATTTGATAAAGAAGGCACGCTATCGGTCGTAATTGCGGGAAATAGTGTAATTTTATCACTGGAAGATGTAGAAATATCATCACAGGACATCGAAGGATGGCTGGTTGCCAATTCAAACGGAATAACAGTTGCGTTAGATATTACAATTTCTCCAGAGCTAAAACAAGAAGGAATTGCAAGGGAATTGGTGAACAGGATTCAAAATATCCGGAAAGATACCGGATTTGAAGTGACAGATAAAATTAAAGTACATTTGCAAAAGAATGATACTTTGGAAACAGCAGTAAAAGCCAATGAAGACTATATTAAATCGGAAACACTGACGGAAGTGCTTGTTTTTGAGGAAATTATGACTAATGGCACGGAAATTGACTTTGATGGAATAACAACAAGTATAATAATTACAAAAAATTAGTATTATGGTAGATGAAGTTGCAAGATACTCTGACGCTGATTTAGCAGAGTTTAAGGAAATCATTCAGAATAAAATCGTAAAGGCTCAAGCCGATTTAGATTTGATTAAGAGCGCCTATATGAATGACCTTAACAACGGTACGGATGATACATCTCCCACGTTTAAAGCATTTGAAGAAGGCAGCGAAATCATGTCAAAAGAAGCAAACTCACAACTTGCAATTCGTCAGGAAAAGTTTATACGAGATTTGAAGAGTGCATTATTTAGAGTAGAAAATAAAACGTACGGTGTTTGTAGAATTACCGGAAAATTAATTGGAAAAGAAAGACTAAAAATTGTTCCTCATGCCACAATGAGCATCGAGGCAAAAAATCTTCAAAGATAAAAGTCTTTATGCCACAATAATTAACGCTCCTTTAGGAGCGTTTTTTTTTCTTAATTTATTACTTTTACGGCGTTAAAAATTTTATAGATGTCATTAGTCAAAGCATATTTTCTTATTGTTCTTATATTGTTGGTAGATCAGGTATCTAAAATTTATGTAAAAACAAATTTCATTTTAGGAGAAGAGGTTCATGTATTCAATTGGTTTCAAATTCATTTTATCGAAAATGAAGGGATGGCCTGGGGAACAAAAATACCTGGGGAATACGGAAAATTAATATTAACGGTTTTTAGATTATTTGCCGTAACAGGAATTGGTTATTGGCTGTGGGATGCTGTAGAAAGAAAGAAAAGTTCCAATTATCTTATTGTCGCTATTGCCTTGATATTTGCAGGCGCATTAGGAAATATAATTGATTCTGTATTTTATGGAGTTATATTCGACAACAGCCATCAGCAGTTAGCCACTCTATTCTCAGATAACCCTTATGGAACTTGGTTAAACGGACAGGTAGTAGATATGTTTTACTTTCCTTTTGTAAGAGATTATCCAATGCCGGAATGGGTTCCTTATTTTGGCGGGCGCAATTTTACTTTTTTCAACGCTATTTTCAATATTGCCGACATGGCTATTTCAACGGGTGTTGGGATTTTAATAGTATTTAATAAAAAAGCATTTCATAGGAATCATTAATATTTCGTCTCCATTTCTTTCAAAGAGGATTTGGGCAAGACCACAATAGTAAAAGGGGGCACTTTGCATATCGCTTAGCCGCCCCTTTTACTATTGCGGTCGGGCTATACGCGCTACGTTGGTAGCTTGCTTCTATCCCTCTTGCGGTCGTAAGTGATGGTAATTAGTTTTTAATCTTGCAGGATGTTTTTTTAACTTGAGTCAGATTGTTTCTTTATTTTTAATAATAGAAAAATGACCAAATCTTTCTGCTCCAAAATTTAGTTCACTTTTTTTGGAAAAAATTAAAAGAGGCAAATCCATTACAGACTGCCTCTTTTCGTTTTATTTATTATGGCCTGGAGCGTAATTTTTGGCGCTTTTTTGACCAGTTATTTTTTTAGCTTGTCCTGGAGGCATTGGTTTTGCTTTAACAGTATTGTGGCTTGTTCCAACCCTAACAGCACAATTTGATAATGAAAGACTGAATACTGCGGCTAAAATTGCGGCTGTAAATCTTGAAGTTTTAAACATTTTCATAATTTAATTGTAGATTATATACAAGGCAAAAGTACTGCTTATAAACTAGAATTCATAAACTCCGTTGGGGTAAATGCAATAATCCAACAATACATCAGTTTCAAAAACATCCGAGATGAGTTCTTCGGGTTCAAAAAATGACAGGCCAATTTTAATGGTTTCGGGTTTGCATTGAGAGAGGAATTTATCATAAAAGCCTTTGCCGTAACCTACTCGGTTTCCTTTTTGGTCATAAGCCAAAAGCGGGACAAAAACGACATCAATTTTTGTGGCAGGGACTTCAATACCGTCAACAGGTTCTGGAATGTTGTATTCGTTTTTCTTTATTTTGGTATTGTCAGTCAAAAGAAAATGAGTCATGTTTAGGGTCGGAAAATCACTTTTTGAAATCACAATTTCTTTATCTTTTCCCGACAGGAGATGCAGTATAAATTCGGTATTGATTTCCTTTTGTTCTTCAATGGGCAAAAAAAGATGAAAATAGGTTTTGTCCCAAATGGGAAGTTTTAGTATTTCATTGGCAATAGCCAGACTTTTTTCTTCAATTTCGATCTCGGAGAGTTTTTTTCGTAATGTTTTATACTTCGTTCGTAATGCTTTTTTCAACATAAAGTGATTCTTTTAAATCTGTGATAAAAGTACTCAAATGATCTACTTCTACATGATCCATAATCACAATTTTATACCATGAATTATCACCATTGTGTTTTTGAGGCACCAAATCAAATTTTTTGACCAATGCTTCTTCAATGTATTGGGCTTGAATGGTTACAATATTCATGAATGGATCTCTAAAATAAGCCACTTTTAATTCGTCCAATTGATCACATAACCACTGAGTCCTCATTTGCAGCACACGCACTTTCTCGCACCAGCCAAAAGGACCATGAGTAAACAAAATCATCCAGACTGCAACGGCATTAGAACCCGACCGGCTGCCGCAAAGGGTTAAGTCCATTCCTTCTATATATTCGGCTTCTTTGGTTAAAACATTTTCGATCAGTCCTTTTCGGCACAGAAAAATGCCAGTGCCATAAGGAGCCTGCAGCATTTTGTGAGCATCAATTGTTATTGAACTGATTTTTGGATTCTCAAAATTCAGTTCGCTTTCCTTATTGCTAAACGGATAAATAAAACCTCCATAAGCTGCGTCAATATGTATTTTGTAAATCAAATGATGCTTTTCCAATACCTGAGCGTAGTCATTGGGATTGTCAATACTCCCAAACATGGTAGTTCCCATATTTGAGATTACGATAAAATACCTTTTCCCTTTTTCCTTGGCTTTAATAATGATGTTTTCCAATTGGAAAGTGTCTATTTCCCGAGTATGAAAATCAACAGGTATTTTCAGCCAATCGAGCATCAGGATATTGGCTGCTTTTGGGATCGAGTAATGGGTGTCTTCGGATGCTAAAATAGCTATTTCATAAGGATTTGCACCCAGTTTGTAGCTAAAGTAATTGCGGTACATCCAAATGGCCTGAATATTGGCTTCAGTGCCGCCGGGAGAAATGTATCCATCATACGATTTAGGCTGTGCTTTGAAAAGATCCACTGCCAATACATCAAGAACTTCGCGTTCGATTTCCTGAGTTCCCTTGAAGGCTTTCTCAGAAGTGCCCAGCGTGTGGCATCCGATATGGTTGGGATTGGCTACATACGTCTTTAAAGTAGGCGCATCGGCCAAGAAAGAAGCTTCCTCATAATATACTTTACTGTCCAGTTTTGACGCGGGATAGCCCAGAGAAGTATCCAAAGTGAAGTTGACGTTTTCTTCTAATGCTTTTTCAATTCGGGCTTGTCTTTCTTTTTGGGATAACTTTTTCCAATACAGCATAATCTCTTATTTTATTCAAAAATAAGAGTATTGATTGGTGAAAAATATGATAATTGTTAGGTTTTACTCGCTGTCTTCCTCGGCAGTATTCGAAAGATGATAGATGGCATCTCCTTGATAAACAATAGGTGAGTGGTTGGCGTTGAGCACATATCCGTCATTTGGAGCCTTTATTTTTCGTTCGAATTTCCCAAAAGGATCTGTTATCATTCCTAATATTGTTCCTTTTTTTACAAACTGTCCAACCAGATTATTGTCAATTAATAAACCGGAACATTTGGCCCGTAACCAACCCGATTTTTCAATATAAATTGTCGGTTTCTTTTGTGGAGGAGCATAATGTTTCGGATCCAGCATATCCAAATGTTTTAGAAGGCGTTTGACCCCATTAATGCCTTCCTGAGCCACTTCGTGATTAATATCTAAGGATTTTCCACCCTCAAACAGCAGCATTTTTATGTTTAATTTTTCGCTGGAACTTCTAAAAGAACCTGCTATATTTTTTGAGTACAAAGTGAAAGGAGCATTAAAGGCATCGGCCAGCAGTTTTGTATTTGGGTTATTTGGCGTAAGCCTGATCTGCGGGGCGTTAAATCTACTGGCGCCCCCAGCATGAAAATCGACGGCATAATCTACAAGCGGCATGATTTCGGTTATGATATGATACGCAAATCGGCTGGCCAAAGATCCTTTTCTGCTTCCTGGAAATACCCGATTCAAATCTCTTCCATCCGGAAAATCTCTGGATCTATTGATAAATCCATAAATGTTTATGATGGGGATGCAAATGATGGTGCCTTTTTTGGGCTTGTTTATTTTTTTGGTAATGAGCTGTCTTACGATTTCGATGCCATTAAATTCGTCTCCATGAATGCCTCCGGAAAAAAGGACGACAGGACCTTCAATCTTGGAACGTCTTATAATAATCGGAATCGTTAGTTTGGTAGTAGTGTGCAATCTGGCAATTTCCAGCTGAATCGTTTTACTTTCTCCAGGCAAAACGCTTTCGCCAAAAATGACTAATGGTTTTGAGTTTTTCATGTTTTAAAATAAAAATCTAAATATAGAAATTATTTATTTGGTATTAGAAAAATCATATTGGTTTGCTTGATTGTTATTTGTAAATTTGGAAAAATGAAGAATTGGGATTTTTTTGATATAAAAAATTAATCCTCAGAAGCTTTTAAAAAAAATGACCAACCCAACTTTAGCCCTGCAAATACAAACCCTCCCTGATGGTCCTGGCGTATATCAATATTATGACAAGGAAGGGAAGATTTTATATGTGGGCAAAGCCAAAAATCTAAAAAAGAGAGTCTCTTCCTATTTTAACAAAATCCACGATACGGCCAAAACCAATGTGCTGGTTAAGAAAATTGTAACCATCAAGCATATTGTTGTTCCCACAGAAACTGATGCGCTTTTATTGGAAAACAATCTAATAAAAACACTGCAGCCCAGATACAATGTGCTGTTGCGTGATGATAAAAGCTATCCTTGGCTGTGCATTAAGAAAGAACCTTTTTCCCGAATTTTTGCCACCCGCAGAATGGTCAAAGACGGGTCTGAATATTTTGGGCCTTATACCAATTTCAAAACCGTTCATACGATTTTGGATTTAATAAAAGAACTGTATCCGTTACGGACCTGCAATTATGATTTGAGCAAAAGCAATATTGACAGCGGAAAATTCAAAGTGTGTTTGGAATATCATATTGGCAATTGCAAAGGACCTTGTGAAGGTTTAGAAACATTGGAGCATTACCAAAAACAAGTGAATGCCATTCGTGAAATTTTGAAAGGAAACTTCAAAGAGAGCATGAAAGATTTTAAGCGTTTGATGACCAGTTACGCACAAGACATGAAGTATGAAGAGGCACAAAAAATAAAGGAAAAGATTGAAATTTTAGAAAACTATCAATCACGTTCTACCATTGTAAATCCAAAGATTACCAATATTGATGTCTTCTCTATAGTTTCTGATGAGAGCGCTGCTTTTGTTAATTTTCTGCAGATTTCGCATGGATCGATCATTCGATCACATACGATGGAAATTAAGAAGAAACTGGAGGAAACAGACGAAGAATTACTAGAATTGGCTATAATAGAATTAAGAGAGCGTTTTCAGTTATTGTCCAAGGAAGTGATTGTGCCATTTGAAGTAGATTTAGGCGAACAGATAAAAATTACCGTACCGCAATTAGGAGACAAAAAACAAATATTGGATTTGTCGATCCGCAATGCTAAGTTTTACAGAATTGAGCAGTTGAAACAATTGCAGATAGTGGATCCAGACCGCCATACCAATAGGATTATGGCTCAGATGAAAAGCGATTTACGCTTGCCGGTAGAGCCTAGACATATAGAATGTTTTGATAATTCGAACATTCAGGGAACAAATCCCGTTGCCGCCTGTGTGGTTTTCAAGGACGGAAAAGCCAGTAAAAAAGACTACCGTCATTTTAATGTTAAAACTGTAATTGGTCCAGACGATTTTGCTTCGATGGAAGAAATTGTTTTTCGCCGTTACAAAAGATTATTGGGCGAAAATGAACCTTTGCCTAATTTAATAATTATTGACGGAGGGAAAGGACAATTGTCATCAGCTTTAAAAAGTATAGATGCTCTGGGACTGCGCGGTAAAATAGCTATTATAGGAATTGCCAAAAGACTGGAAGAGCTATTTTATCCAGGAGATTCTATCCCGCTGTATCTTGATAAAAAGTCGGAAACCCTAAAAGTCATTCAGCAATTGCGGAATGAGGCGCACCGCTTTGGAATTACTTTTCACCGGGACAAAAGAAGCAAATCGGCACTGAATTCTTCTATAGAAAGCATTCCTGGAATTGGCGAAAAAACAATGCTTACATTAATTCAGCATTTTAAAAGTGTTAAAAGATTAAAGTTAGCTGCAGAAAAAGAAATTGCTGACGTTATTGGAGTATCAAAAGCCAAAAAAATTACCGACTTTTACAAAACGCAAAAATGATTTTTTTTAAAGAAGTAAAAAAAATCTAAAATCAAAGTAACTTGCTCCTTATGTATAGAATATTGTTTTTTATTCTTTTTTTAACTTGCTTGAATTCATTTTCACAAGATGCGCCCAAAAGACCTAAAATAGGTTTGGTGCTAAGTGGAGGCGGAGCCAAAGGATTTGCACATATTGGGGTTTTAAATGTTTTGGAAGATGCTGGAATAAAAATAGACTACATTGGCGGCACCAGTATGGGTGCAGTCATAGGAGGGCTTTATGCTATGGGATACAATGCTAAGCAAATAGATTCTATTATTGMGACGACCAATTTCAGTAATGTTATTAGCGACTTTATTCCCCGATCTTCCAAAAACTTTTATGAAAAGCGAAATGATGAGCTGTACGCTTTAATACTGCCATTCAATAAATTTAGTATTGGCACGCCCGAGGCATTGTCTAAAGGAATGTACAATTTCAATTTATTAAGCCGTTTGACATTCCCAGTTCGGCATGTTCGTGATTTTAACGAATTGCCTATTCCTTTTTTGTGTATAGGAACTAATATTGCGGCTGGAGAACAAGTGGTTTTTAATAAAGGAATATTAGCGCAGGCTATAACAGGAAGTTCGTCTTTGCCTTCCATCTTTGCACCGATAATTATTGATAATAACCTCATTATTGATGGAGGAGTGATTAATAATTATCCTATAGACGAAGTTCGAAAAATGGGAGCCGACATAATAATTGGGGTCGATGTACAGTCAGGTCTGCTTAATATAGACGAGTTAAGAAGCGCTTCGAGAGTTTTCTTTCAGATTACTAATCTGCAGATGATTGAAAGAATGAAAAAAAATGCAAATCTAACAGAAATTTACATAAAGCCAGATGTGAAAAATTACGGAGTGGTATCTTTTGAAAGAGCCGCCGAAATTATCAAAAAGGGAGAAGATGCCACTTTTTCCGTATATGAAAAAATAGATCTTTTAGTAGATAAAGCAAATCCGTATCATAAACCCAAACTGAATGTTCAAACCGATAGCTTGAGCATTGTAGATATTAAAATAAATGAACTTAAAAATTATTCAAGAGATTACATTATTGGTAAATTAAATTTTAAACCGAAGTCTAAAATAAGTTTCAAAGATTTGGAAACAGGAATAAATAACCTGAATGCCACGCAAAATTTTAGTAATGTGAGTTATTATTTTGATAAAAACGGAGAATACGATGATTTGGTTCTTACCCTAACAGAAAGTCCTGTAAAAACAAATTTAAAATTTGCTTTGCATTATGACGGATTGTATAAAAGTGCTGTTTTGGCTAATATTACCAATAAAAAAACGTTTTTCAAAAATGACTTTTTATCCGCCGATTTGGCGCTAGGAGATAATGTAAGATATTATTTTGACTACTATATTGATAACGGATTTCAATTGAGTTATGGTTTCAAATCACAGCTTAATCAATTCAATAAAAACATTCCTGTTAGTGTAATAACCTACAATAAGCAAGCATCAAATTCCATAAATATTGATTATTTGAATTTGACAAATCAACTATACATTCAATCTTTATTTGCGCAAAAATTTCTTATTGGTGTGGGAGCTGAGTTTGAATATCTGGACATTTCCTCACAGACGCTTGAGTTAAATCCAAATATTACAAGGAGTACTTATGGCAGTGCTTTTGGGTACATCAAATATGATTCCTATGATAATAAATACTTTCCAAAAAAAGGATGGTATTTCTCAGGGAATCCTCAGTTTTATATGTTTTCTTCAGAGAGTGATGTTAATTTCAAGCCTTTTTTTATTATAAAAGGGGAGGCAGGAATCGCCAAAACAGTTTTTAAAAATGCAACCATCAAATTTCAGACTGAGGCAGGAACATCCGTTGGTGATAAAAGTATGCCTTATTTTGATTTTATTTTGGGCGGGTATGGATATTATAACAACAATAATTTCAAGTATTTTTATGGGTATGATTTTTTAAGCATTTCAGGAAACAGTTATTTAGAATCAACGTTTACATTCGACTATGAAGTTTTTAAAAAGAGTCATATTAATTTATCGGCCAATTATGCTAATCTCGGTGATGATCTTTACAATTCGTTAGATTGGGTTTCATTGCCTAAATATTCAGGTTATGCCTTGGGTTATGGGTTAGAAACCGTAATTGGTCCTGTCGAAATAAAATATTCCTGGTCGCCGGAAATTTCTAATTCTTATATTTGGTTTTCTGTTGGATTTATTTTTTAATTTGTATTTTTTGTTAAAAAAAATTACGACATTTGTAATTATGAAAACAAATTGGATAGGTTTATTAGAGTATCTTCAATTCTTAATCAAGAGAAATCCAGAGTGATTTTAAAGATCACAAATCCTGTATCTATTATCAAAGAATTGAATACTTGATTGTGTATATCAAAGTTTTGCTTTTTAAATGCAATTCAATTTGACGCTGCGGTTTTTTAACGAATTGTATTATCATCTAATTTAAATTGTCATGCCAATATATCATAAACTAGGAAGTATTCCTCCCAAAAGACACACCCAGTTTGAAAATCCAAAAGGAGGTTTATATTACGAACAACTCTTTGGCACAGAGGGTTTTCATGGAAATTCCTCATTGTCTTATCACATTCATAGACCAACTCAGGTCAAAGAAATACTAAAATCATATTCAGTTGAACCCAAAATAGCCATTGGAAAAAACATAAAATCTTTATTACTGAAAGGTTTTGAATTGAAACCCGAAGACGACTTTTTGGAAAGCCGCAAAGCCATGCTGGTCAACAGAGACTGCATCATAGGATTGGCTGCGCCTAGAAAATCTTTGACGGCTTATTTCTATAAAAATGCCGATGCCGACGAAATGATTTTCATTCACAAGGGCAAAGGCAAACTCCGCACCATGCTTGGTAATATTCCCTTTGAATATGGAGATTATCTGATTATTCCGCGGGGCACCATTTATCAAATCGAATTTGACTCAGAAGAAAATCGTTTGTTTTATGTAGAATCCCATTCTCCATTTTATACGCCTAAACGGTATAAAAACCAATCTGGACAGCATTTGGAACATTCGCCGTTTTGTGAACGTGACTTCATATTGCCAAATGAATTGGAATCTCATGATGAAAAAGGAGATTTTATCATCAAAATAAAGAAAGAAGGCGTGATGCATGAAGTAGTGTATGCCGCACATCCTTTTGACGTAGTGGGCTGGGACGGTTATAACTTTCCATACGGTTTCAGTATTCACAATTTTGAACCTATAACTGGGCGTGTGCATCAGCCGCCACCAGTTCATCAAACATTCGAAACAGGAACTTTTGTGGTTTGTTCGTTTGTGCCAAGACTGTATGATTACCATCCAAAATCCATTCCTGCGCCCTACAACCATAGCAATATAGATAGTGACGAAGTGCTGTATTATGTCGATGGTGATTTCATGAGCCGCAACAATATCGAGCTGGGACACATTACGCTGCACCCAAAAGGAATTCCTCATGGACCAGCTCCAGGCGCAATGGAACGCAGTATTGGGCACAAAGAAACGAAGGAATTGGCAGTAATGGTCGATACCTTTCATCCGCTTATGGTGACTGAAGCGGCTATGGGGATAGACGATGGACAATACTATAAATCTTGGACGGAATAATTAGTCAATGTGCCAATTTGATAATTAGATAATACTATTGAAATTGTATAATTAGTTAATTATGTTAAATTTAAACATACAGATAAAAATCATCAAATTTTCTAATTATCACATTAATTTATGACTTTCAACGAAAAATACAAAGACAATGCTCTTTTGATAAAAACTTTCAATTTCGCCTTAAGTATAATTGACTACACAAACGAATTACAAGATCAAAAGAAGTTTGTAATTGCAAATCAATTATTAAAAAGTGGAACGTCAATTGGAGCAAATTCAAAAGAATCACAAAATGCAGAAAGCAAAGCTGATTTTATACATAAATTAAAAATAGCAATTAAGGAGGCAGATGAAACTGAATATTGGTTGTTTTTATGTGATGCTCACAGTGAATATCCAAATTGTAAACGTTTATTAAATGATCTTTCAGGAATTTTAAAAATTTTAAACAAAATAATATCAACATCAAAAATGAAATAGTTAGATAATTTGTAAATGTGTCAATGAGATAATTTTTATCGGAACGCATATTATCTTATTTTCTAATTGACTCATTTTCTAATTAAAAAAGTCATGGCAAAAGAAATAAAATCAGTAGAATACGGATTAGAAAAAATATTCGAAGGAGCGCAGGATTTCCTTCCGCTTCTGGGAACAGATTATGTTGAATTCTACGTAGGCAACGCAAAACAATCGGCACATTATTATAAAACCGCTTTTGGTTATCAGTCATTAGCCTATGCCGGACTGGAAACTGGGGTAAAAGACAAAGCTTCTTATGTGCTGAAACAAGACAAAATCCGAATTGTTTTAACCACCCCTTTGACACAGGATTCTCCTATTCACGACCATTTGAAAAAACATGGTGACGGGGTAAAAGTAGCCGCACTTTGGGTAGAAGATGCCCGAAGCGCTTATGAAGAAACTATGAAACGAGGTGCGCGTTCCTTTATGGAGCCAACGGTTGAGCAAGACGAGTTTGGAGAAGTGATTCGTTCCGGAATCTATACTTATGGAGAAACGGTTCATATTTTTGTAGAACGAAAAAACTACAACGGTGTTTTCTTACCTGGTTATAGAGAATGGAAATCCGATTATAATCCGGAACCAACAGGTTTAAAATATATTGATCACATGGTAGGAAATGTGGGTTGGAATGAAATGAACACTTGGGTAAAATTTTATGAAGACGTCATGGGATTTGTGAATTTCCTATCTTTTGACGACAAACAAATTAATACCGAATATTCGGCTTTGATGAGTAAAGTAATGTCAAACGGAAACGGAAGAATCAAATTTCCAATCAATGAACCGGCCGAGGGAAAGAAAAAATCACAAATCGAAGAATATTTGGATTTTTATGGCGGACCCGGAGTTCAGCATATTGCTATCGCCACCGATGATATCATAAAAACTGTTTCGCAGTTGAAGGCAAGAGGTGTGGAGTTTTTATCGCCGCCACCGCATACCTATTATGAAGCGATTCCGGAAAGATTGGGCGTACACATGGATATGATGAAAGAGGACTTGAATGAAATAGAAAAACTGGCCATTATGGTAGATGCCGATGAAGATGGTTATTTATTGCAGATTTTTACCAAACCAGTTCAGGACCGTCCTACTTTATTTTTTGAAATTATTCAAAGAATGGGAGCCAAAGGTTTTGGCGCAGGTAACTTTAAAGCTCTTTTCGAGTCCATAGAGCGCGAACAAGAATTGCGAGGAACTTTGTAAAAATCAATTATTTTTACATTATCAAAAAAAATAATAGTTAAATAACCCTTAAAGTTGCAAATGTTGTGTTAAACTTGAGTTTTTGCTAAAAATAAATCGATTTATGATATACCTTTGCACTCGCAAATAAGGAAGGGGTGGTTTCCTTCTTAGTTTCATATAAATTTTCATAATTTATAGTTTTTTGGTTAGTTAATAGCATAAAAACTCAGTCATTAATTTGACTGAGTTTTTTTGTTTCATACATTTGAGTTTATCTTAAAATGAATCGAATCCGATGAAAAAAATTATAATTTTCTTGTTAGTGGTTATCACTTTAGGTTTCGGTACGCAAAAAGAAGAAGCTTTTGCTGGAGGCGAATTTCTAAGGTTTAGAGTGCATTATGGGTTATTGAATGCAGGTTATGCAACCATCGAAGTTAAAGATGAAATACTAAACAATCTGCCTGTTTATCATGTTATCGGTAAAGGGTATTCTACGGGCATGACCAAATTCTTTTTTGAAGTTGAAGACATTTACGAAAGCTATATAGACAAGGACAACAGAAGTCCATACCGTTTTGTCCG
Organism: Flavobacterium sp. P3_A6; assembly: GCF_056403035.1. Lineage (NCBI taxonomy): Bacteria > Pseudomonadati > Bacteroidota > Flavobacteriia > Flavobacteriales > Flavobacteriaceae > Flavobacterium > Flavobacterium sp. P3_A6. The sequence continues at coordinate 189,635 of NZ_JBFUGG010000002.1, forward strand.
AAAAATCAATGAAGGGGGCTATACCAAAAATCAGGAAGGATTTTTTAATCAGCGGACTAATAGAATATTGGTGAAAGATTATAAGCACAAAACCGAAAAGGCCTTTGACTTTCCTAAAAATGCTCAGGATATTCTCTCATCATTTTATTATCTGCGCAATTATCCCAATATCAATAAAATTAAAGAAGGCGAATCTGTTATTATTGATATGTTTTTTGACGGTGAGATTACAAAATTTAAGTTAAAATTCATAGGTAGAGAAGATATTAAAACTAAATTTGGAGTCGTTTCAACCATGATTTTTAGACCTTTGGTGCAGTCTGGCCGTATATTTAAAGAAGAGGAAAGTTTAACATTATGGATTTCAGACGACTACAATAAGATACCTGTTCGGATAAAAGCAACACTTTTGGTAGGGTCTGTCAAAGCGGATTTGGAAGATTACAAAGGGTTAAATAATCCGTTTAAATTAAAAGCAAAATGACAATAAATGATACCACAGCATTAATCTTGGATGAAATTGATAAAAAATTCCAAAAGATTAATCAAAAAACGGAAACCCATCTTGAAGGATTGCTTTGGTCAAAACCAATAACATATTGGGATTACATTCAAACAGATGCGCTATTGAATCTTCAGATTCAGAGAACAACACTGCCGGATGAAATGGTTTTTATCATGTATCATCAAGTCAATGAATTGCTTTTTAAAATGATACTTTGGGAAATGCATCAGATTTCATACGCTGAAAAGCTGACAACCGATTTTTTTGCCGAAAGGTTAATGAGAATTAGCCGTTACTTCGATATGCTTACCACTTCTTTTGATATTATGGGCGACGGAATGGAGGTAGAGCAATACATGAAGTTTAGAAATACGCTGACCCCTGCAAGCGGTTTTCAAAGTGCACAATACAGGATGATAGAGATTGCCTCGACTGATTTAATTAACCTTATCGATTACCGTTTTCGTGCAACCATTGACAGAAATACGCCTTATGAGTACGCCTTGGATCATATGTATTGGCAAGCTGCAGGAAAGGATCATCAAACAGGTGAGAAGTCCTATTTACTGTTAGAATTTGAACGCAAATATAAAGCGTCATTTATAACGCAAATGAAAGAATACAATACCATAAACCTTTGGCAGAAATTCAAGCAATTGCCAGATTCTGACCGCGAAAACCCCGAATTAGTTAAGGCGATGCGTCATTATGATCATACAGTAAATGTTACTTGGGTTATGGGACATTTGAATGCTGCCAGAAAATATATTGACAACGGTAAAGGAGATGGAGAGGCTACTGGCGGAAGCGATTGGAAAAAATATATGCATCCTAGATACCAAAGAAGGATTTTCTTTCCGGAGTTGTGGAGTGAGGAAGAATTGGCTAATTGGGGCGTAGAAAACTAAAGATAAAAAGAGATAGCTTGAAAAAAATATTTGTAATTATAGCAGTGCTTTTTTMCTTAATTTCTTGTAATAAGGATAAGGAAGTTGTAGAAAATCAAGTGATTCCAAAATCTAAAAAAAGTGATTTTGGATTTAAATTTTCTGATTTTAATGTGGTTCAGGATTCTGTAAAATCAGGTGATACTTTTGGAAGTATTTTGCAAAATCAAAATATTGGGGATAAAAAAGTATTCGATATTGTAGCTCAGGTAAAAGATACTTTTGATGTTCGGACTATCAGAATAAATAAACCGTATACATTGCTTCGCTCCAAGAATAAAACGAACACATTAAATGTTTTTATTTACCAGCCAGATGCACTGCATTATTATATAATTGATTTGAGAGATTCAATTGCAAAAGCTTCTAAAAAAACAAAGCCCTTAACATTAAAACGCAGAACTATTGGCGGTGTATTAAAAGGATCATTATCTGAAACTTTAGATAATGCCAAAGTGGAAGGAGCATTGGCTAGTAGAATAACTAAGATTTTTGCATGGTCTATTGATTTCTTTAAGGTTAAAAAAGGAGATCGTTTTGGTTTGACTTTTACCGAGCGCTACATCAATGATTCTATTTATGATGGTGTTGACAGTCTGCAGGCGGCTTTTTTTGAGTATAAAGGCAAAATCATTTATGCTTTTCCATTTGAGCAAAATCAAGGCTCGGGCAATGTGGATTATTATGATGAAGACGGAAAAACGCTGAAGAATTTCTTTCTTAAAACACCAATCAAGTTTAGCCACATTACTTCTCATTTTAGTTCTAATCGCTTTCATCCTGTGCAGCAGATCTGGAAAGCACATAAAGGGACGGATTATGCCGCGCCTTATGGAACGCCGATCTCGACAACAGCGTCAGGAATTGTTGAGCAGACAGGCTATACTGCCGGTAATGGAAACTTTGTAAAAGTAAAACATAATAAAGTGTATTCGACTCAGTATTTGCACATGTCCCGAATATTAGTAAGGCGCGGGCAACATGTTACTCAAGGACAAACTATTGGTTTAGTAGGAAGTACAGGACTGGCAACTGGACCGCATGTATGCTACCGTTTTTGGAAAAATGGAGTTCAAGTTGATGCATTGCGACTGAAATTGCCTAATGGTGAACCGATGAACCCGAAAAACAAAGAACGATTTTTAAAGAAAATAGAGCCTTTAAAATTTGAGTTGGATAGTGTTTCTAATCTCTAACGAAACAATGTTTTATCCTGTTTTTGATTGCAACCGTAAATAATGGCAAAGAAGCAATATGCTTGTCTTTAGCCCTGATCGAAGAGACATCCTTTTTATTTTTCCTTTAAAAATAAAAAGATAAAACGCAGAGCAGGTTCCATGTTACTAAAAATCTTAGTGTTACTGCTTCTAATATAAATGATAAAACTCAATTTTAGACTTATTTAAACCAAGTTAATTTATTCTTGTTTTTTGATATTTTATTGTTATATAATTGTCTGATTTTAGTCCATTCAAACTTTATTCAGTAAATTTGCACAACATAAAAAATAAGAATAAAATGGCTTTAAATACAATAAACCCAACCGAAACTTCTGCTTGGAAAAAACTTCAAGCACACTATACTGAAATACAAAATGCTTCAATGGCAGCTATGTTTAAAGCTGATGCATCAAGAACAGAAAAGTTTCATTTGAAATGGAATGATTTTCTTATTGATTACTCTAAAAACAGAATTAACCAAGAAACAATTGATTTGTTGCTTGAATTGGCAAAGGAAACAGGTTTGAAAAATGCTATTGCTGATTATTTTGGCGGGGCAATTATCAATCAAACAGAGAATAGAGCTGTTCTGCACACTGCTTTGAGGGCCAAAGAATCGGCAGTAATCAATGTAGACGGTGTAAATGTAATGCCAGAAGTATATGAAGTAAAGAACAAAGTAAAATCATTTACAAACGAAGTTACTTCGGGACAAAGAACAGGTTATACTGGAAAACCATTTACTGATGTTGTTAATATCGGTATTGGCGGTTCTGATTTGGGACCTGTGATGGCTGTTGAAGCATTACAGTATTATAAGAATCATTTAAATGTGCATTTTGCATCTAATGTTGATGGAGATCATGTAAATGAGATCATAAAAAAACTAAATCCAGAAACTACCTTATTTGTAATTGTTTCTAAAACATTTACAACGCAAGAAACTTTAACTAATTCTGAAACCATTAAAGCTTGGTTTTTAAAATCGGCTAAACAGGAAGATGTTGCTAAACATTTTGTAGCGGTTTCTACTAATATTCAGAAAGTAACCGAGTTTGGAATTAATCCAGAAAATGTATTCCCAATGTGGGACTGGGTTGGCGGACGTTTCTCTTTATGGAGCGCAGTGGGACTTTCTATAAGTTTGGCAGTTGGTTTTGATAATTTCAATGATTTGTTAAGTGGTGCTAATGAAATGGATGAACATTTCAAAACAGCTGATTTTGACAAAAATATTCCAGTAACATTGGCATTGTTAAGTGTTTGGTACAATAATTTCTTTGGTGCCGAAAGCGAAGCTTTGATTCCTTATACACAATACTTGCAAAAATTGGCTCCTTATTTACAGCAGGGAACGATGGAAAGTAATGGTAAAAGTGTGGGCCGTGATGGAAAACCAGTAAATTATGAAACAGGTACTATTATTTGGGGTGAGCCGGGTACAAATGCACAGCACGCATTTTTTCAATTAATTCACCAAGGGACAAAATTGATTCCTTCTGATTTTATTGGATTTGTAAAACCTTTATATGGAGATGAAGATCATCATGATAAACTGATGTCAAACTTTTTTGCTCAGACTGAAGCTTTGATGAATGGAAAATCTCAAGAGCAGGTGCAGGCTGAATTTGATAAACAAGGACTAAGCGCAGAGAAAGCAAGTGTTCTTTTGCCTTTTAAAGTTTTTACTGGAAATAAACCGACGAATACAATATTGATTCAGAAATTGACGCCAAAATCTTTGGGTTCTTTGATTGCTATGTATGAGCATAAAATTTTCGTGCAGGGGATTATCTGGAACATTTTTAGTTTTGACCAATGGGGAGTTGAACTTGGAAAGCAATTAGCCAATTCAATATTAGATGAAATTAATTCTAAAGAAGTTAAAAATCATGATAGTTCGACTCAGTTTTTATTGAATCATTTTTTAGAAAACAAATAGATTATTTTTTACGATCCGCAATAATGAAAAACTCTGATTTGATAATCAGAGTTTTTTTTTGAAATATAAGAAATGGATTAGTAAGTAAAGAAATCGTTAATTTAATGGGGAATTAGAAGATGTTAAATTCTTATTTTTTTGAATTAAAAATAACTATATCTCTAAAAGATTAACGATATAATTGCAATGTGTTTTTTATGTGTAAATAACTGGTAAAAATGCAATTAATTAAAGTTTTATTAACATTAATTCGTTTAAATGTTATAATTTTGCCAAAAATATTTAAACTAACAAGAATGAAAACAATGAAAAATTGGTTACTCTCCGGATTACTGTTTTTAATGGTTTCGACGGTATTTTCTCAAGGAAAAATTACAGGAACTATTACAGATGGACAAAGTTCGTTACCTGGTGCAAATGTTGCTATTGCAGGTACATCAGCTAGTGCTTCAACTGGTTTTGATGGTAAATTCGCCATTGATTCTAATACGAACTCTGGGCAATTAATTATTTCTTACATTGGGTATGCGAATCAAACTATTGATTTTACTATTTCAGGCGGAAAAGCTGAACTGGGAAAAATTATTTTGGTGGCCAATTCTAATGAATTGAGCGAAATAGTGGTTAAATCATCTGTTGTCGATCTTGCAAAGGACAGAAAAACACCAGTTGCTGCTTCGACAATCAAAGCTGCTGAAATTCAAGCAAAATTAGGAACTCAAGAGATTCCTGAAATTTTAAAAAACACACCTTCTGTATATGTTTCAAAAGCTGGTGGAGCTTTTGGAGATTCAAGAATTAATATTCGTGGATTTGCTCAAGAGAACATTGCTGTCATGGTAAATGGTATGCCGGTTAATGATATGGAAAACAGCCGTGTTTTTTGGAGTAACTGGGCAGGTCTTGGAGATGTAACTTCTGCAGTACAGGTTCAAAGAGGTTTAGGTTCTTCAAAATTGGCAGTTTCATCTGTGGGAGGAACAATAAATTATATTACTAAATCTTCTGATATGAAAGAAGGTGGGTCAATTTCTTCTGGTTTTGGTAATGCAAACTATTTAAAAACACAGGCATCTTATAATAGTGGTAAATTGGATAATGGATTTTCTGCATCTATCTTGTACGGCCACACTTTTGGAGATGGTTATGTAAATCAGACAGATTTTGTTGCAGATAATTATTATGTAGCTGTAGGATATACTACCAAAAATAATAAACATGATATCCAATTTACAGTAACAGGAGCACCACAATGGCATTTTCAAAGATCTACGGCTTCTACAATTGCAACATATCAGCAATATGGTTCAATTGATCATCCGAACATTAGATATAATGCAGATGCTGGATATTTGAATGGGGAGGAATACAATATCAGAAAAAATGTTTATCACAAACCGATTGCATCTATCAACTGGGATTATCAAATTAACGAGACAACTAAATTGTCTACCGTTGTGTACGCATCTAAAGGACGTGGAGAAGGTGTAAGTGCAACAGGAGGAGTTAGAGGGAAAGCATATTCTGATGCAGTAGCATTTAGAACGGCTGATGGATTGGTGGACTATGATAAAATTAAAGCTTATAATTCAGGTGTACCGGTTATGATTAGTGGTTTTACAGGTCTTCAAACTAGAGCTAAAGTAGGAGGAGTTTACCAAAACAGTTCTGCTTTCGGATCATCTACTAATACACCTGCAGCTGCTAGTTCAGGTACTTCTGGGATTTCACAAACTTCATCAATCAATTCACATGACTGGTATGGTGGTGTAATCAATTTAGATAAAAAATTAGGAGAAAACTTTACTTTGGATTTTGGTATTGATGCTAGAACTTACAAAGGATATCACTATACTGTATTGAATGATTTGTTGGGCGGTAATGAATATTTTGACAATACAAATGTGAATCAGCCAAACAGACATCTTACTACTACTTATGATACAGATGTTCAATGGAATGTTTTCAAAGATAAAAAATACGAAAAAATTGCTTTTAACAGTACAGGTAATGTACAATGGTATGGAGCTTTTACTCAATTAGAATATTCTAAAGATAATTTAACTGCTTTTATACAAGGAGCAATTTCTCAACAGAGATATAAAAGAGAGGATGATTTTGTATATAATACAGTAACTCAGCCAGCTTTGGCTTCTACTCCTTATGAAAATATTTTGGGAGGTAATATAAAAGGAGGAGCTAACTATAATATCAACGAGCATCACAATGTTTATGCAAATGCTGGATATTATTCAAAACAGCCATTCTTTAATTCAGTTTATCCAAATAATAAATCACAAGTAAATCCTAATCTTACTAATGAGAAAATATTAGGTCTTGAAGCAGGATATGGTTTCCGTTCTCGAAAATTTAATGCTAACGTTAATATTTACAACACTAATTGGGACGATAGATATTTAAAAGGTAATGCGCTTCCAGCTTCTGCAGCGACTCCAACCACCCCAGCTATTGCTGCCGGTACTACTTACACAGAATTAGTAGGTCTTAATGAGGTTCACTCTGGAATTGAATTTGAAGGGAATGCACCAATAACAGATAAACTGCGTATAAATGCAATGTTTTCTTATGGTATCTGGGAGTACAAAGGGAATGCCACTAGTAATGCTTATTGGATAGCAGATAATACGCCGGTTCCTGGATATACAGCTGCTACTTTGTATTTGGATAAGGTAAAAGTTGGAGACGCAGCTCAAATGACAGCGTCTTTGGGAGCTTCTTACGAGGTTTTGCCAAGAGTTACTTTTGATGCTAATTATAATTTTAATGATAATTTATATGCTGGAATTAGCCCCCTTAATTTCACAACTGAAGTAAATAGAGGTTCGTTGCAATTACCTTCTTTCGGGTTGGTAGACGCAGGGTTTTCATATAAAATGCTTGTAGGAGCTCATAAAGACAAATCAGTAAATTTTAGAATTAACGTGAACAACGTTTTGGATGAAACTTATATCGCAGAATCTAGAACAAACTTTTTTGCTCCTGATTATCCAACTCAATCAACTTACAAAGGAATTGCTACAAACAATCAAGTTTTCTTCGGATTTGGAAGAACTTGGAACTTTACTCTACGTTATGATTTCTAATTAGAATCTAAATAAATATTAAAAACGGCATTGACTTTTAGTTGAATGCCGTTTTTTTATGGTCTTTTTTGCTATATTTGTTTAAATTAAAAAACTATTTATGTACACGATTTTACAAAAATTTCACTCAGGTTGGGCTTATATTGCATTGTTAGTTCTTGTCGTCGCAGTTATTAATGCCATAATAGGAATGTCTTCCAAAAAAGAATTTACTTCCAAAGACAGGAAAATAGCTTTGTTTGGATTAATTGGTATACACGTTCAATTACTGATTGGGTTGATTTTGTATTTTGTATCTCCGTTAGGATTGGCTTCTTTTGGACAAATGTCTGATAAAGCACTTCGTTTAACTTCATTAGAACATCCTCTGATTAATATAATTGCTATTACTTTGATTACTATTGGCTGGTCAAAACATAAAAAAGCAACAACAAGTGAGTCAAAATTTAAAGGCTTCACAATATTTTACGGCTTAGGATTAGTGCTTATTTTAAGCAGAATTCCCTGGTCCTTGTGGTTATAACCCATTTTTAAAAAATCCTGAAAAGGATTTTTTTTTACCCATAATTTTTTTGCCTTTCAAAGTTTCACCTAATAAACTATAAATGAAAAAAATAATCACACTTTTATTTTTACTAGCCAATATTGGGATAGTAAGCAGTCAAAGTACTATTATTACAAGCAAAAAATTTTCCATTAATAAAGACACTGTAAAAAAAACTGCTAAAGCTGCAGAAAAAGTTGTTGAACCAGTTGCTATCGCCCCAGATACTGTAATTGTTGAAACTGGAAAGTTTGTATTTTTTAAAAAAGATGCTCATGCCTCTTATTACCATGACAAATTTAATGGTAAAAAAACGGCTAGCGGCAAACGGTTTGATAACAAAAAGTTATCCGCTGCGCATCGAAAATTCCCTTTTGGAACCAAACTGCGGATTACTAATGAAGCCAACGGCAAATCGGTAATTGTAGAGGTAATTGACAGAGGCCCATTTGCAAGAGGAAGAGAAATAGATTTAAGCAAGAAAGCTTTTATGGATATTGCATCCAACAAAAGCAGCGGAGCTGTGATTGTAAAAATCGAAGAGTTACGAAAGTGATAGCTTTTAGTAATTTTGTGATGAGTGATTAGCTTTTTATTGTTGATGAATTTTAGTATTTGGTTTGAAAATTTTCAACTCTCCAGCATCTCAAAAAAAGTAAAATTCTATTTTTCTAAGTTGCATTTTGCTAATCACCAATTACTCATGACTAATTACTCAAGTCGTTACCAACTCTTAAACGGATTTTTGCTCAAATAAGCATTGTAATATCTTTTATCATTGGTTACTTCTTCACCTAGCCAAATTGGTTTTTCAAAGGGTTCAGTTTCTGACTTTAATTCAATTTCAGCCATAATCAATCCTTCGTTTTCGCCATAAAATTCATCTATTTCTATAATATGATAGCCCGATTTTACTTCAAATCGGGTTTTATCGATTACGCCTGTTTCGCATAAAAGCAATAATTTCTCGGCTTCATCTACGGGAATTTCTTTTTCCCATTCAAAACGGGACAAACCAGATTCGTTGGAAATTCCTTTTATGGTCAAAAACCCTTTGTGGCCTTTTATCCGTACTCGGACTGTTCTTTCTGGAACAGCACTCAAATAGCCTTGTTTTATTCTGTTTTGAGCAAAAGCTTCTGCTTTGAATGCATCGGAAGTAACCAAAAATTTCCTTTCTATTTCTATCATCATATGTGTTTTTTGGAGCTATTTCCAGCTGTACACTATATTCCCGATTAACAAAAACTACGATAAAAAAGTCTTGTTTTTTTAATCGGGAGATGCCGTTTCTATCTGGGCTAGCCGATGCATCAAAGATATTCATTTATTTTTTAACAGTTTCGAGCTTCCATTTTTTTTAAAACGGTTTAAATTTGTAGTATGTCCGAATCGCTTCCATATAGAAAAATCATACACATCGACATGGATGCTTTCTATGCTTCGGTCGAGCAAATGGATAATCCCGAGCTACGCGGAAAACCCATTGCGGTTGGCGGTGCCGAAAATAGAGGAGTCGTGTCGGCGGCTAGTTATGAAGCTAGAAAATTTGGAGTCCGTTCTGCTATAAGCGGTGTTTTGGCCAAAAAGAACTGTCCCGAGCTTATTTTTGTCCGGCCGCGTTTTGACCGTTATAAAGAAATCTCAAAAAAAATCCACAAAATATTTCGTGATTATACTGATTTAGTAGAGCCACTTTCGCTGGACGAAGCCTATCTGGATGTTACAAAAAACAAAAAAGGTAATCCCAGTGCCAGTTTATTGGCACAGGAAATAAGGGCAAGGATTTTTAATGAAGTTGGGTTAACGGCTTCGGCTGGAATTTCGGTCAATAAATTTGTGGCAAAAATTGCGAGCGATTACAATAAGCCCAATGGCCAAAAAACTGTAAATCCAGATGAAGTCATTGCTTTTTTAGAACAATTGCCTATTCAAAAATTTTATGGAGTAGGGAAAGTTACAGCCGAAAAAATGTTTCAGCTTGGAATCTTTACAGGTTTAGATTTGAAATCGAAATCGGTTGAATTTTTAGAAAAACATTTTGGCAAGTCGGGTGGTTTCTATTATGATGTAGTTCGTGGCATTCACAACAGTGAAGTAAAGTCCAATCGAATTACTAAGTCCGTTGCAGCTGAACATACTTTTGACAGCAACCTTTCTTCCGAAATATTCATGATCGAAAAACTCGAAAAAATAGCGCAGGAATTGGAACGCCGTTTAAAAAAACATCAAATTTCGGGTAAAACCATTACATTGAAAATAAAGTACAGCGATTTTACACAGCAAACCCGCAGTAAAACAATGCCTTATTTCATTGCCGATAAAGCATTAATTTTGGAAACAGTCAAGGAGCTATTGTATCAGGAAAGGATGAAAGATTCGGTACGATTGTTAGGTATTTCTTTAAGCAATTTGAATACTGAAATCAAAAAAACTATCGTGGTACAGCTCAAATTTGATTTTTGATTTTTTTAGTTGCTGAGATACTAAGTTGCTAAGAAGCTAAGTTTTTTCTTGATTCTGTTTTATTTTAAGGTGTTTAGAGTCTTAGATTCTCAGTAACTTAGAAACTCCTAACTTATAGAATTTCTTTTAAACTGTTTATTGCTGTTGGTGCTGCTGTTGCTCAATATAACTTATTTGCTCATTTATTTCTTGTGGCATTTCTTCGAGCTGTACATCATTCATTTCTTCATAATGACGGCCATCCTCATATCCTATAGAAACACTAACGGATAGTGTTTGTCTTGCTAATCCTTTGAAAGTGCCTTTTATTAAAGTGCAATCATAAAAATTTCTGCCAACAGAGAGTTTTACGTGATTGTCCATAGTCCAAATATTATTGGTTGGATCCAGTCCCAGCCAGCCTTGAATTGGAGAATAAATTTCGACCCAGGCATGAGTGGCACCTTCACCTCTTAGTCCGCTTTCGTTAGGGCAAACATAACCGCTTACATATCTGGAAGGGATACCGGCAGTTCTTAAAAACTGCAGTAAGACATGGGCAAAATCTTGGCAGACACCTTTTTTTAATTCCAAAATTTCATCAATTGTGGTTTCTATATTGGTGATTCCTTTGGTATAGGTGAAATTGTTAAATATATAGGCATTGCATAATTGGGCAATAGTAATAATTGAATTATTGGCTATATCAAAGGTTGCCAAAACAGCATCAATATCTTGTTGTTTTGTGATTGTTTCGGGATAGCTAAGTCTTAATAAGGCAATGTCATTATTTTTTTCTTCTTGTAAATCTTTTGCGGTGGTGGCTTCGATTTCGGGAATTTTGAGAGAATGACTCACTCGAACCGTCATTCGGGATTCAATCGTCATTTCATTATGGGCTTCCAGATTATTGAAATTCGCTACATGATTGCCATAATAATCTCTAAAATGTTTTATTTCAGGATCATGGGAAATTAAGAGATGGTGATCAAGTACCTCTTGATCCTTAAAATGATGAGGAAACAAACGAATTTCGTTTATACTTTCTTTTATGGGTAAGCTGTATTGATATTTAGTGATATGTGTTATTTTAAATATTGCCATAAGGTGCTAAGTATAGGAGAAAAATAATTTTGAAAAATCGGTGGAAAACTGGTTAAGCTGTGTTTTTGTTGTTTCTAAAACTTCTTCTAATTGTTTGTCGGTCATGTGATGGTAATCAGTATAGACTATGTAACTTTTTAATCTTCCAAATTGATTGTACAATGCTCGAGCTTCACTTATTTCGCTGTCTTTTACAAGGCAATCCAAATGCTTATTGATCAAGTCCAATGTAAAAATTACGGAATGCGCAAAATCCTCATTAAAAACAACATGTTCAACAATTTTTCTATTATGTTTAATATTGCTGTAGCTTTTGAGATACAATTCATAACCGGATAATGAGAGCAAGAGTCTTTTCCAGTACATAACATCCTCGTTTCCGTCCAAATTGTAATTTATTGGAATATAATAAGCCTGAGTCATGGATATCGTCTGCAGGCATCGTTCGATTAGTTTTCCAATACTCGAAAAACTCCAGCCAAGTCCTCTAGGCATAGTAACATGGAAAATACCATTGTATAGTAACAGTTCTTTATTGAGTTTGTTTACAACCTTTAAAGCATCGGAGCTTTCAAGCTTTCTGGGGAGTTCGGGTGAATTCATATAATGATAGAGCGAATTGATGTGTTCCCAAAGTTCTTTGGTAATCTTATCTTGTGATCCTCTGGCATTTTCACGTGCTTTTACAACCAGATTTTTAACCGAATTATGATTTTGATTGTCGCAAATGATATATTTCAAAACAAAGGCGGTGTCGTTTTGTACTTCTTCTATTTGAGCGAATGTCAAATTGGTATAGTAATTTAATAAAGGTTTGTAACCTTGGCAATCATCTGTTTCCTTATCAAATGACAGAATGTAGCTTGTGTTAAGAGTTAGTAACATACCGTCTGTTCTTTCCATATATCTGTTGAGCCAGAACATTCCGTCTGCTACTCGGCTTAGCATGTTTGCTTTCATTTGAATCGATTTTTAAAATTGAGATAATAGCATTTGATTTTTAGAAACCGCATGATTGTTTTTTCTTCTGATGTAGGATTCCAAAATGGATACATCAGAAGAATTTAAAGGCTATACCAATTATTTGTTCTAGCATTTGTATATAATTGGTTCGACTATAGTTTCGAAAATAGATTCTATAATTGGAGATTGAGAGTCCGTTTTGATAGCTATTTCTTTTTTCATTGAATGATTTGAAACGATTGAGGTTTCTGTGTTAAGTAAAAACATCGCGCCTGTAACTTGACTTGTCATAATTGTTTTCATAGATATAAAATTTATTGGTTATGGTTTATATTGAAATATTGCCTTTGTTTATTGCTGTTTTTTAATGGCAATTTCATGGGTGTTGTTTAAAAATTTAAAAAGTTTAATTTGATTTTCTTTACAAATTGTATGATTTTATTTTCTGATGTAGTGGTTGTGATGGTTTCCAATTTGGGAACAGTTACCGTTTCAGTAAATTTTATTTTCGCTTTTTTACTTTTTTTTGCTTTTTTTTTGCGTGGTTCTATTTCAATATTTATTCCATCGAAAGGATCTGCAAGAGGATCAAAAACTATAGTTTGCGATAGTGTTACATTTGATGTTTCATCATTAGGAACAGTTTTATATTCTTTAGGTTTAGGATGGTTTAGGTGTTCTATGACCATCTCTGGTAAAAAGGCAAACCTTGGATTGTCTTTTTTTTCTGTGTTTGTTCTATTCTTTTCCATTTTTATTCATTTTAAAAATTAAAACGAAATTACTTTATGATCCAAGTGTCTTTACTTCCTCCTCCTTGAGAAGAGTTTACGACCAATGAACCTTCGGTTAGTGCGACTCGAGTAAGTCCTCCAGGCACAATTTCTACTCCATTGGGACCGCATAAAGCATAAGGTCTTAGATCTACATGGCGTAATTTCAATTGGCCATCGATTAAACAAGGGACTGTGCTTAGTTGAATAATAGGTTGTGCTATGAAATTTCGTGGGTTGGCCAGTATGGCTGTTTTCCCGTTTTCAAGTTCTTCTTGGGTTGCTTTATTTCCCATTATCATTCCGTATCCGCCGCTTCCATTAGTCTCTTTGATTACCATGTTTTCCATGTCGGCAAATACTAGTTCTCTCTCTTCTGGGTTTTCCATTTGGTATGTTGGAACATTTTTAAGTATGGGTTCTTCGTTAAGGTAATATTTTATCATATCCGGAACATAAGCATAGACTGCTTTGTCATCGGCAACACCATTTCCTACTGCGTTTACTAGAGCCACATTCCCGTGACGATAGGCGCTAATTAGTCCTGGAACTCCCAGTGTGCTTTCTGGTTTAAAAACCAACGGATCAAGATAATCATCGTCCAGACGTCTGTAAATAACATCCACTTGCTGTAATCCTGAAGTGGTTTTCATATAGACTTTATTGTTGTTAACCACTAAATCTCTTCCTTCTACAAGCGGAATTCCCATTTGTCTGGCCAGAAAAGTATGCTCATAGTATGCCGAATTATAAACACCAGGCGTAAGCAGAACCACATTGGGCTTAGATACATTCCGTGGTGAAAGCGAAATCAATATGTTGTGAAATATATTTGGATAGTTCCCTACGGTATTTACTTTATTGGTGGCAAGCATATCCGGAAAAATACGTTTTGTGATTTCACGGTTTTCCAGCATATAGCTCACGCCGCTTGGGCATCTTAGATTGTCTTCCAGAACATAGAATTCTCCTTTGGCACCGCGTATTAAGTCGATTCCGGCAATATGCACATGTATATTATGCGGTACTTTTATTCCGTGAACTTCCTGTATATAGTGAGGGCATGAGGCTACCAATGAGGCGGGGATTATGCCGTCTTTTATAATGTGCTGCCCGTTATATATATCTTCTAAAAATAGATTCAGCGCTTTTAACCGTTGTTTAATACCGGTTTCTACTTCGCTCCACTCCGCTCTAGTAATGATTCTGGGAATGATGTCAAAAGGAAAGATTCGTTCAATTCCTTGATTGTTATCGCTATAAACGGTAAAAGTTATTCCCTGATTCATGAATAAATCTGAAGCTTGCAACTGTTTGTCATTTAGACTTTCAGGAGTTAGGCTTTGTAAGGAGTTTAACACTTGAGCATAGGAATTTCTTACTCCTTCATTGGAGAACATTTCGTCCCAGCCTTTTGGGTTTAATTGCGGTATCAGTTTCATCATGTTTCCCTAGTATTAAATAATCAACAATTTTGTGCAATAGGGTCTATTTTACCTAGTTTTGAGTCTAAGTTATTAAATTATTGTCAGTAAAAATGATATTTATATGGTTATTTTTTAATTTATATGATTTTGTATTTTAACCTGTATTTTTTTAATGATTTTAATTTTTTTGTTTGTGTTTTTTTTAGAATTCGCATTCAAAAAATATTTTTTGAGGAAGCAGGTATAAGATAATGAGTGTTTTGCAGTTTGCTTATAAAGAAGTTTGTTTTAAAAAAAAGACAGATTTATATTTGACAGCTTTTGAGATAAATAAAATTGTGTAAAGTGTTGATTTTTGTTGCGTTCAGTTCTAAATAAAAAAAAAGACCACCATTGCTGATAGTCTTTTTTCAAATAGTATTTCTTAACAGAATCTGTTGTTGATCTTTTTAAAATCAGTATTCGTAAACTTCATAGCCCCAAGGCTTCATTTTCCATTCTTTGGAGCTTAAATTTTCTTCAATTTTCTTAAAAACATTATGTGCCTTTCCCGTCAAAGTTGGGTCTTTTATGGATATGGTCTGCTTATTTTTGGAAAAATTAAGAATTACCAAAACCTTTTTATTTCCCTTTTCCCTTACATAGGCATAAACTGCTTTATTGTCTCCAAGATGTACTTTTTTGAAGGAGGCGCTGGCGGAAAGCGCTTCGTTGTTCTTTCTTAAATGCAACAAAATTTTGTAGAATTTTTCCCTTTGAAAGTTTTTAAACGTTATGGGATCTTTATCGAAAAATTGTAATGCTCTTAAAACAGGTTCTTCCTGTCCACTGTAAATTAGAGGAACACTGTTTTTCATAGTTTGGGTAAATACGGCAAACGGTTCGTGAATAACTCCCGGAAAAGTCCCGAAATCGGCATGATTCCAGCTGTTTTCATCATGATTACTTGTGAAATACATTTGAATTGTATTTTTGGGGTATATAGTTTCATTTTCGGCATTGATACTGTCTAAGACCAGTGCCGATTTTTCGCCTTTGGCTACTTTTTCCATCATTTTAAACATGTGCCAAGGATAAACTGCATCAAAACCGCTTTTTGGGAGATAAGTGCTGTCTCCTTCGGCAAGCATAAAGATATTTTTCATTTTTTTTAATTGCGGAATCGACTTACGCCAAAAAGAAGCGGGAACATTCCAGGCAACATCACATCGGAATCCGTCTATATCAGTGTCTTCAATCCAGTATTTCATCGCACGAACCATGCTGTCCTGCAATACCGGATTTTTGTAATTTAATTGCCTTGTATCGTTCCAATCAAAAGCGACTGCCGGTTTGCCGGAGCTGTCTTTTAAGAAAAAATCGGGATGTTGCGTAATCCATCGATGGTCAGCGCCAGTGTGATTTGGCACCCAATCAATTAATACTTTCATTCCTTTATCATGTATGGATTGTACCAATTTCTTGAAATCATCCATTGTGCCAAATTCAGGATTAACCGCAGTATAATTAGAAACGGCATAATAACTCCCCAAAGTGCCTTTTCTGTCCAATTTACTTATAGGGTTAATTGGCATGAACCAAATCGTTTGCACTCCCATCGCTTTTAATCGGTCAAGGTGTTTAGCAAAAGCGTTAAAAGTCCCTTCGGGTGTGTACTGGCGAACGTTTACCTCATAAATATTGCCTTGCATGATCCAAGCGGGATGACCGTCGATTTGATCGTTGTCTGTTTTTGATAATTTGTTGTTTTGACAGCATATCAAAGAAAAAATCAATACTATAAATAGAAAAGGGATAGGACTTTTTTTCATAGCGAAAAAATTAATAATTGAAATGAGTTTGTGTTTTGATCTGCAGTGATTTATAACGTTAATGGAACAATTCGCCATAAACTACGCTAAACTAGCTGACTACTAATTTAGTGATTTATTAAACCAATTTCAAATAAAAATAACGCATAATGTATTGGCTGTCAGTCTTTTTTTTGAGTTTTAAGATACGAGGATTTTGGAAAAATCAATCTTAATTTTGTAGTATTCAATTTGATTTAGCTATAACAAGCAAAAGGAGTTTAGATATTTTCGACTTGTGGGACTATTGTTGGTTTTTTTGGATTTTACCCAAAGCCACGTTTTTTTCATAGAGAGCTACTTGTTTTTTAACAGCAGGCATAGCTTTTTTCATTTGCTCTAAGGCAAATTGTATTCTCTCATTTGTATTTGAAATATCTTTCATAGTAAACAAATTTACAAAAAATATAAATAGAATGTATTTCGAAAATTTATAAACAAAAAAAGACCATCATTGCTGATAGTCTTTTTATTAAGCTCCCCCTCTTGGGCTCGAACCAAGGACCCTCTGATTAACAGTCAGATGCTCTAACCAACTGAGCTAAGGAGGAATCACCTTAAAGGTAAATATGTTTGCTAAAAAAAGTTTGCTCCCCCTCTTGGGCTCGAACCAAGGACCCTCTGATTAACAGTCAGATGCTCTAACCAACTGAGCTAAGGAGGAAGTTGTTGCTCTTTTTAGCGAGTGCAAATATAGAATTAAATTTAAATGTAGCAAACAAAAAAAGCAAAAATAACATTCTTTTTTATTTGCCTACAATTGCTTTATAAATATCGTTTCCATTTGCAAACAATAGTAGTGAGATAAGAAGTACAAAACCAACCATTTGGGCATTTTCAAGGAATTTATCGCTTGGTTTTTTACCGCTTACGATTTCAAACAATAAAAACATTACGTGACCTCCATCGAGTGCAGGAATAGGCAATAAGTTCATAACGCCAAGCATAATTGACAATATTGCCGTAATGCTCCAGAAAACTTCCCAGCTCCAAGAACTCGGAAAAATATTATAAATGGCATGGAATCCGCCCACTTGTTTGTACGCTTTGGTTTCCGGATTGAAAATCATTTTTAATTGTTTGCCGTATCCAATCAATTGGTCTTTTCCTTTTTCAATTCCAAAAGGAATCGATTCTATGAAACTGTAGTTTTGATGTGTAATTTTATAATAGCCTAATTTCTCTAAAGAATCAAGGCCTAAGCCACCTAGTTGAACGCCAAGTTTGCCTTCTTTATTTACTTTTAGATTTAGATTTATTTGTTTTTGATCTCTCAAAATCACTGCCGAAATTGATTTATTCTTGTTGTTTTCTAAAATTACTTTAGCCTGATCCAGGTATTTTGTGGTCTGTCCGTTTAGTGATAAAAGAATGTCTTTTGGCTTAAGATTTTGGTTAGCCGATTCATCGGCTATATTACCTATAACAAAAGGGATTCTTATGGTAGACAATGGTTCTTTTTCAAATTTTGACAATTGATCAACAAAATCACTAGGCATTTTAATTGTTTGTTCGATACCGTTTCTTTCGATAATTACTTCTTTGGCGACAATAACTTTGGAGTTGATTTCTTTGTCAAAACGTATGATTTTTTCACCATCAACTGCAACGATTTTGTCACCTGATTTGAATCCGGCATTAATCATCGCCTGGTTTTCAATCAAAAGGCCATCTTTCATATCAGCATTTGAAATATAGGAATCTCCATAAACAAAAGCCATACCTATATATATGATGAAAGCCAGAATGAAATTTACTGTTACCCCGCCAAGCATAATAATCAAACGCTGCCAAGCCGGTTTGGATCTAAATTCCCATGGCTGAGGAGGCAAAGCCATTTGTTCCTTATCCATACTCTCATCAATCATACCGGATATTTTTACGTAACCGCCAAGAGGCAACCAGCCGATACCATATACTGTTTCACCAATTTGTTTTTTAAACAGTGAATACTTAACATCAAAAAACAAATAAAATTTCTCGACTCTGGTTTTGAATAATTTTGCAGGGATAAAATGCCCTAATTCGTGAAGTATAATAAGTAATGATAAGCTCAATAAAAATTGAGAAAGCTTGATAACTATTTCCATTTTTTAATTTTCGGTTCTTTAATGACGGACAAAAGTACTATTTTCTATTTTATTAATTACGCTATATTTTTGAGTACCCTTTTAAATGTTTGTTAATTAATGCATTTTTCATTTTTATTTTCACGTTAGAGCAATAACTTTACTACATAAAAATCCTGTTTTAATACTATTTAGGCTTAAAACATTAATATCGTTGTATTTATGTCTTCACAATTATTTTCTCCACTACAGATAAAAAGCATCATATTCAAAAATAGAATTACAGTTTCTCCAATGTGCCAATATTCGGCGGAAGATGGTTTTGCCAATGACTGGCATTTAGTACATCTTGGCAGCCGCGCTTCGGGTGGTTCGGGTTTGATTATTCAAGAAGCGACAGCTGTTTCACCCGAAGCAAGAATTTCTCCAAGCGATTTAGGTTTGTGGAGCGATGAACACATCAAAAAACTGCAGTCCATTACTAAATTTATTATCAGTCAGGGTTCAATTCCGGGAATACAATTGGCTCATGCAGGCCGAAAAGCCAGTGTTTCTTCACCTTGGTATGGAAACAAAAAGCTAGACAGAAACCAAGGCGGGTGGGAAACTGTCGCTCCAAGTGCCATTGGCTACCACGACAATGAGCCAGCCCCTACAGCATTAGACGCAGAGGGTATTCAAAAAATAATCTCCGATTTTAAATTGGCAGCACGCCGAGCGGTTCTTGCAGGATATCAAGTAATAGAAATTCACGGGGCGCATGGTTATTTATTTCACCAATTTTTGTCGCCTTTAGCTAATGTTAGAACTGATGAATATGGCGGTTCTTTCGAAAACCGAATTCGTTTGCTTCTGGAAGTGCTCCAAGCAGTGCAGTCAGAATGGCCTAAAGAGTTTCCGTTATTGGTGAGAATCTCTGCTACTGATTGGGCAGATGGTGGATGGAATGTTGAAGAATCGGTACAGCTTTCTAAAGTTCTAAAAGAGAAAGGAGTCGATTTAATCGATGTTTCTTCAGGCGGATTGGTGTCTCATCAGCAAATCCCTTTGGGACCAAATTATCAGGTTCATTTTGCCGAAAAAATTAAAAAGGAAACTGGAATTTTGACAGGTGCAGTTGGCTTAATTACCACTTCGCAGCAAGCCGAAGCTATTGTAGCAAGCGGAAAGGCGGATCTAGTTTTGTTTGCCAGAGAGTCGCTGAGGAATCCGAATTTAGGATTGGCTTTTGCGCAGGAATTAGGAGTTGATATTCAATGGCCAAAACAATATGACAGAGCCAAAATGAGGTGAGTTACTATCCACGCATTTTTCTGCAAGGTCTTTTTTTGATCTTGTAGGTATTAAATTTAAGAACCATATCTACAAGGTTTCGGAAACGTTGCAGGATAAACTATAATAAAAAAATATGCAAAAAATAAAAACCGCACTATTGTCTTACGGAATGTCTGGAAAAGTTTTCCACGCTCCTTTTTTAGAATTTCATGAAGGATTTGAATTGGCTGGTTCTTGGGAAAGAAGCAAGCAATTGATTCAATTGGATTACCCAAATGTAAAAAGTTTTGCCACTTTGGAAGAGGTGCTTCAAAGCGATGCCGATTTGATAATTGTAAATACGCCAGTTGGAACTCATTTTGAATATGCTAAGCAGGTTTTGCTTGCCGGAAAGCATGCCGTAGTCGAAAAAGCTTTTACTACTACTGTTGCCGAAGCTCAGGAATTAACGAATCTGGCTAAAGAAAAAGGATTAAAACTTTCAGTATTTCAAAACCGAAGATGGGATAGTGATTTAAAAACTGTACAGCAAGCTGTTTCCAGTAATGTCCTAGGAGAATTAGTGGAAGCTGAATTTCATTTTGACCGCTACAATCCAATTTTGAGTCCAAAAGGACATAAAGAAACAGCCAATTCAGGCGCCGGAATTCTAAAAGATTTAGGACCGCACATAATTGATCAGGCTTTGTATTTATTTGGGTTTCCCCAAAGTGTTTTTGCCGATATTCGAATAACCAGAGAAAATTCATTGGTGGATGATTGGTTTGATATTTTGCTGTATTATCCTGATTTTAGGGTGCGGTTAAAAGCCAGTTTTTTTGTAAGGGAAGCCAATCCTGCGTATGTTATTCATGGAAAAAAAGGCTCTTTACTGAAACCTCGCGGTGATGTGCAGGAAGATGAATTGAAACTGGGAAAAAAACCAAACTTGGATACTTGGGGAACAGAGCCAAAAGAACTGGAAGGATTTTTGCATACTGAAATTAATGGTGAAATTATCAAGAAAAAAGTACCAACGCTTCAAGGTAATTATTATTGGTTTTTTGATGCGGTATATCAGTCGATTGTGAATGGTCTGCCTGAGCCTGTAACGGCACAAGAGGGTACTCATGTAATGCAGATTATTGAGGCATCTATTCAAAGCTGTGAACAGAAAAGAAGTATTGATTTATAATTTAATAGTTAATTGCAGTTCTGAATTAAATAAATTCATTTAAGTACTTTTGCATTTCATTTTAAAGAGGGATCATTTTGCAATATTTTAATTTTATAGGCTGGTATAAAGCCAAAGGAAAATACAAGAAAAATTATAGAGATGCCAAAGCATCCTATTTGCTTAGGATTCGCTTGGCGGTTTCCATGTTTTATTTTGCTATGGGCTTGTGTTTTGCTACTTGGGCAAGCCGGATTCCAACTATAAAATCAGCGCTGAATTTAAGTGATGGTCAATTAGGAACTATTCTTTTTGCTTTGCCAGTTGGTCAGTTAACAATGATGTATTTTTCGGGTAAATTAGTTACCCGTTTTGGAAGCCATCGCATTTTGCCCTTTGCAATCCTGATGTATGCGGTAAGTTTAACTAATTTAGGTCTGGCTCAAAATGCATGGCAATTGGCTCTTGGATTATATACTTTTGGAATATTTGGCAATCTGACTAATATTTCTGTAAACACTCAAGGAGTTTATACCGAAGGGCTTTTTAAAAGAACCATTATGTCTTCGTTTCACGGAATGTGGAGTTTGGCAGGTTTTACAGGTGCATTGGTAGGTTTGGGAATGTTAGCATTGCAGCTCAGTACATATACTCATTTCTTAATAGTTGCTTTCACCGCATTTTTGCTGATTGCTTTTAATTTTAAATTTTTGATTAAGGCCAAAGAAACCATTAAAATCGAGAAGAAAAAAGGTTTCCGAAAACCAGATAAGACTTTAGTTTTGCTGGGTGTTATTGGTTTTTGCAGTATGGCAAGCGAAGGAATTATGTTTGATTGGAGCGGAGTTTTCTTTAAAGATATTGTCAAAGCTCCCGGTGCTTTAATAATTTTAGGATACACTTCGTTTATGATTATGATGGCAAGCGGCCGTTTTTTTGGAGACAAATTAATCAATAGATATGGACGAAAAAAAGTAATGCAAATCAGCGGAATTATGATTTCATCAGGTTTCTTTACTGCTGTCATTTTTCCTTATATAGTACCTTCAATGATTGCTTTTATGATTATTGGATTGGGGGTTTCGACGGTGGTTCCTACTTTGTACAGTATTGCAGGCAAACACCCTACAATCCCTACTGGAGAAGCTTTGACGACTGTCTCAAGCGTTAGTTTTCTTGGTTTTTTGATGGGACCGCCCGTTATTGGACATATAGCAGAGCTGTCAAGTTTGCGTTTTTCTTTTGCTTTTATTGGAATCTTTGGTGTTCTCATCGCTTTCATGGTAGGGCGAATTAAAGTGATTAGCGAATAATCACAAAAACAAGTATTTATCTTATTTTTTTAAATAGTTTTTTTCTTATTTTTGCGTTTCGATGTCAATCGGCAGCTATTTTTATTCGGTTGATATTCAAAATGCCACAGTGGACTTAGGTCTTTACATTTTTATTTTTTCCAAAACTTTTTTATCCTTTTTGAACGAATTTAATCTTTGGATTTGTTGTGTTTACCACAATCCATTTCATTAGTTTGCAAAATAAGTATGCGGAAATTTTTGTTAGGAATGCTCTTTTTATGGAAAATAACTTTTGTTTTTGCTCAAAAACCAACAGGGATTAAAGGAAAAATTATTGACTCTAAAACACAAAAACCATTAGAAAATGTAGTGGTTTCGATTGAAAACACGCAGCTGATGCAAATCACCTCTGGTGATGGTGTTTTTAGTTTTTATGCTGTTGCAGCAGGAAATCAGTTGCTGCTGTTGCATAGCCAAGGCTTTAAGGATATACTGCTCTCTATTGTAATTGCTAAAGATCAAATGCTTGATTTTGGAATTATTCCAATGGAAGATAACCAAATGGTAGAACAGCAGACGGGCTTAATCACGCTTCTTGATAGTGATTTGAGCGATGACAACAGCGGTTCCGAAAGCACTTCGGGACTTTTGCAGTCTTCCAGAGATGCTTTTCAGCAAGCAGCAGCTTTCAATTGGGGACAAGCTCGTTTTAGAATCCGAGGATTGGACAGTCAATATGCCACTACAACTATTAATGGCGTTACGATGAACAAGCTGTATGATGGCCGTCCGCAATGGGGCGATTGGAGCGGACTGAATAATGCGGTTCGGAATCAGGAATTTACAGTGGGTTCTTTTCCTTCAGATTATGCTTTTGGAGGGGTTTTGGGTACACAGCAAATAAATACTCGTGCTTCTATTTACAGACCTGGCACTATACTTTCCTTTTCGGGGACTAATACGAATTATTCTTGGCGAATGACAGGGACTTATGCATCAGGAATGAACAATAATGGCTGGGCATTTATAGTTTCGGCAGGAACACGTTGGACTGAGGAGGGCTATTTCGAAGGAACAAATTATAATGCTATTGCCGGTTTTATTAGTGTGGAAAAGAAAATAAATGATCAGCATTCTTTGAATTTTACCGGATTTTACACCCCTAATTCCAGAGCCAAAAATTCACCAAATACTGCTGAAGTTACTGAATTAACAAACTCCAACTACAATTCCTATTGGGGCTGGCAAGATGGCAAAAAACGAAATGCCAGAATTAAAACTATTGAAGAGCCCATCCTGATGCTGAATCATTTTTATACCATCAATGATTACACTACTCTAAATTCAAGTTTGACGTATCAATTTGGTAAAATCACCAACAGCAATATTGATTACCAAAATGCGAATAGTCCCGATCCGACTTATTACAGGAAGATGCCAAGTTATTACAGCTCGCTTTATGCATCAGATAATGGCGAGTATTCGGGAGAATTCACTCCTGATTATGAGAATGCAGAAAAAAGCGCAGCGTTGTTTCTGGCCAATAATCAAATTAATTGGAACGCTTTGTATTATGCTAATCAGTCTCCAGTTTTGGATGCCAATGGGGAAATAACAGGATATATTCCAGCTAAAAGTAATTATGTTTTGTACAAAGATTGTACGGACGACCAAACGATAATGGCAAATTCTACTTTCAATACACAAATAAGCGACAACCTTTACTTGACAGCTGGAGGTTTTTACAGTCATTTAAAATCCCATAATTATCAACAATTAACAGACTTGTTAGGAGGTTTGTATTTTGATGATATCGATGTTTTTTATAATGGCGATCAATCACAATCCGATTTGAATCATCCCGACAGGCAGGTTGTGGAAGGAGATACTTATGGTTATAACTTTAATTATGTTGCCAATACTTTAGATCTTTTCACCAACTTTAAATTCACGTATGATAAAGCTGATTTTTATTTGGCACAAAATTTTAGAAGCACTAATTATCAGCGGGAGGGTTTGTATCAAAACGGAATTTATCCAACCAATTCTTTTGGAAAAAGTGAGAAAGTACAGTTTGAAAATTTTGGGTTTAAAGGAGGTATGCTTTTCAAAATTTCGGGAAAACAGCAACTGAATTTTAACGGAGCTTATCTTTCCAATGCGCCCACCATCCGAAATACTTTTCCAAATGCACGTTTGAACAATTCGGTTGTTGATGGTATAAAAAATGAAAATATAAACAGTTTGGATGCAAGTTATTTTTACCGGACACCAAAATGGCAAACCCGTTTTACACTTTTTTATGCCCAAATAAAAAACATTACCCAAACTTCATTTTTTTATGCTGAAGGGATTTTTGATGACGGAGCAGGATATGCCAATACCGATGCTTTTGTAAGCCAAACATTAACGCATTTGGATAAGAAGAATTTTGGTGCCGAATTCAGTTTACAATACCAATTAACCACAACGATAATGGCTAGTTTTTCGGGAGCGTATGGTCAATATACGTATGATAGCAATCCGAATGTTACCATAACCAATGACGCTCAAGCAACTGCCGAAAATTCCAATCCAGTATTTGATTTTGGAAAGGCAATATTAAAAAATTACCATCAGGCGGGAATGCCTCAACAGGCTTATGCTTTAGGAATCGAATATAGAGATCCCAAATATTGGTGGATTGGTGCCAATATCAATTATTTGGCTAATAGTTTTATAGATATTTCGCCTATTTCCAGAACGGAAACATTTTATAAAAACCCAGCCAGTGGTTTCAATTTCCCTGAAGCTTCAGAGGAAAGAGCAAGAGAGCTATTGAAACAAGAGGAATTTGATCCTATGACTTTATTGAACATTTCGGGAGGAAAATCATGGAAAATGAAAGGTAAGAACATCGGGCTTTTTGCAACGTTAAATAATGTTTTGGACTTGAAGTATAAAACAGGAGGATATGAGCAAGCAAGGAATGCCAATTTTAGACAGCTCAATCAAGACGTTTCGAGTGGAACTCCCAATTTTGGAAATAAATATTTTTACGGTTATGGGCGAACGTATTTTGTGAATCTGTACATCAATTTATAAATTTTAAAAATAAATGAATATGAAGCTGCAGTTCTACACTGTTTTTTTAGGAATTACAATGATTTTTGGAAGTTGTTCTAAGGAAGATTTTGATGTGCCTAAACTCTCTTGTACTCAACCCGATTTGAAAGTAAACCGCACGGTTCAAGAAGTTCGAGCCGTTACTAATTCTATTGTGACACAATACACTTATGATGATATTATCGAAGCGTATGTGGTTTCCAGTGATGAAGCAGGAAACTTTTTCAAGACTATTTCGTTTCAAACATTTGCAACGGCTACAATCCCAGCGACAGGTTTTAGTGTTCCTGTAGATGCTTCAAATACCTACATTGATTTTAGATTAGGCAATAAGGTTTATATCAAAATGAAGAATCAATATACGGATACTTATTTTGGAGGAATGCGTATTGGAGGGATTTATGTCAATACGTATAATGAGGGAGGTGTAGGTAGAATTTCTCCAAACGATTATAAAAACGTATTGAATGCTTCTTGTACTATGATAGACGAGGAATTATTGGTTCGTCCTATTTCAATACCTGATTTGTTGCAGGATTCAAACATCAATACACTGGTAGAATTGTCGGAGGTGCAATTTACAAAAGAGGCTATCGGACGGCATTATTATGAAGAATCCAATGATGTTGGAGGAGGAACCAATTGGAGTTTAATGGATAAATTAGGGAATCAGGTGTTGTTTCGCACCAGCAGTTTTGCTGATTTTGCTGATAAAATTGTGCCTGATGGAAGCGGAAAAGTTCGCGGGGTTTTAACCAAATTTGGTTCGGATTATCAGTTATTAGCGAGGTCTGAAAAGGATGTAACGATTACAGGAACAGCGTCTGTCCCGTTCTTTTCTGAAAATTTCCAAAGTGTCGAAACCAATACTAAACTCAATCTTCCAGGCTGGGCAAATTTAGTTCAGAAAGGAACAAAGTATTGGATAGGAACAGTGTATGCCGGTAATGGCTATGCCGAGTTTAATACAACGGGAACGAAAGTAGTATCTAATGTGGCTTGGCTGATTTCCCCAAAAATTGACATGGATTTACATACTAATGAAGTGCTAACTTTTAGAACTGCACAGCATCACTTGGACGTTGATTCTTCCTTAAATTCATTAGAAGTATATGTTTCAAATAATTTTGATGGCTTGAATATAACCAAAGCAACTTGGACACAGCTCAAGGTTGTATTGCCTAAACAAGCTACGCCTTGGTATCAGTTTGTGGGTTCTGGAGGAGTGGATTTATCATCCTATAAAGGGAAAATAAATATTGCTTTCAAATACACAGGATCAGGAAAAGATCTTGCTTTGGATGGTGCCTTTCAAGTAGACGATGTACAGATTTATGGAGATAAATAGCGTATATGGTTTAAAAATTTTAAACCATTAAGAAATTAAGGGTTAAAAACTTAATGAACCTTAATTTCTTAATGGTTATTTATTTGTTTAATCCGTTAGGATTAGAATTAGGTCATTATTTTTTGTTTTCAATGATGCTTATCGCATAACCGCCACCTGCCGCACTCAGTTGCGTAAGCTTTGATTTATTGGTTACCTCTATTTTTCGAACAGTATAAGCTTGCGGATTTGTTTTATAATCAGCGCCTTTTGCATCGGCATAAATAGTCGCAGTGTATTTTTTTCCTTTCTCTAAAAATGTAAAACTGATGTTCGAAGTGCGCGGTTCATATCCATTAACATTCCCAATAAACCAGTTGTTAGTTCCTTTTGCTTTTCGGGCTACAGTAATGTATTGACCAGGTTCTGCTTCCAGATAGTTGCTTTCGCTCCAATCTATTGCCACATCTTTGATAAACTGAAAAGCATCTGGAAATTTATTGTAGTGTTCAGGAAAATCAGCTGCCATTTGTAACGGACTGTAAAGCGTTACATACAATGCGAGTTGATTGGCAATGGTGCTGTTTACATGTGATTTATTGTTAGGACTAAATTTGCTTAAATCCATTTCGAAAATTCCTGGAGTATAATCCATTGGCCCACCGATTAATCGGGTAAAAGGCAAAAGTGTAACATGGTTTGGTTTTGATCCTCCAAAAGCCTGATATTCTGTTCCTCTCGCAGCTTCGTTGCCAATTAAATTCGGATACGTTCTGCATATACCAGTTGGTCGGACTGCTTCATGCGCATTGACCATAATTTTATATTCGGCTGCTTTTTCTATTGCGTATTGATAGTGATTTATCATAAATTGGTTGTAATGATTATCACCATTGGAGATGATACTGCCTACGTAACCGCTTTTTACAGCATCGTATCCATTGTCTTTCATGAATTGATATGCTTTATCCATGTGACGCTCATAGTTGCGAACCGATCCGGATGTTTCGTGATGCATAATCATTTTTACGCCTTTGGATTTTGCATATTCGTGCAGGCCTTTTACATCAAAATCAGGATAAGGAGTTACAAAATCAAAAACGTAGTCTTTCGAATGGCCAAACCAGTCTTCCCAGCCTTCGTTCCAGCCTTCAACCAATACGGCATTAAAACCGTTTGCCGACGCAAAATCAATATATTTTTTCACATTTGCGTTGTTTGCGCCATGTGTTGCATTTGGTTTTGCTTTAGAAAAATCAGTAATGCCTAATTGTACAGAGGGGAATTCATCGGTGTACGACCATGAGCTTTTTCCAGTAATCATTTCCCACCAAACACCAACATATTTAACAGGCTTAATCCATGAAGTATCTTCTATTTTGCAGGGATCATTTAAATTTAGCGTCATTTTTGATGCTAAAATTTCTCTGGCATCATCACTAACGATGATAGTACGCCAAGGCGAATGGGAGGGAGCTTGAATATTTCCTTTATCTCCTTTTTCATCTGGAGTTAACCATGATTCAAATACCATGTTTTTATCATCCAGATTCAAGTGCATGCAAGAGTAATTGATTAATGCAGCCTCGTGCAGATTGATGTATAAACTATCATTTGATTTCAGCATGAGGGATGTCTGCACACCGGTTGGGGAAAAAGAAGTTTGCGATAAGTTGGCGGTTTTTGCTTTTTCGGTCAGACCTCTTATTTCAGATAATTTAGAAGTGGTGTAATCATATTCCTGTGTGTCATAATCTCCTGGAATCCAAAAAGCAGTATGATCTCCAGTCATTACAAATTGTGTTCGCTCTTCTTTTATGACAAAATACACCAAGTTTTTTTGGGTTGGAAATTCATAACGAAAACCCAAACCATCATTAAACAATCGGAAACGAATGATGATTTGTCTGTCGGTTTCTTTTTGATTAAGTGTTACAGCCAATTCATTGTATTGGTTGCGGATGGATTCAGTTTCTCCCCAAACTGGTTTCCAAGTTTCATCGAAAGTAGAGGTTTTAGTGTCAATTAGGGTAAAATCATTCAGTAAGGATTTTTTATCATTTTTAAGTTCAAGCCCTAATTTACTTGGCTTTATAACTGTTTTGTTTTTGTAGTTTAGGCTATAGCTTGGAGTTCCGTCGTTTTGCAATGCAAATTCCATAGTGAAATTTCCGTTGGGAGATTTTAGCTGCTGTGAATTGGCATACTGCAATGCCATAAAATAAAATAAAGCGGTATAAAGTAACTGTTTCATATAAAATAAGATTTGTTATTATCTCAAAATAGTTTTACGAAATCGATTTATTTTAAAATCATTGGTCATGATTAAATTGACAAATGATGAGGTGTTTTATTATTTAAAAAATATCATTTTCGAAAAAGTAAAAGTATATGCTTTACAGTTCGAAAAATTTTAATTTTTGTAAAAAGTAGATTTGTTTTTTAAAATTACAAAATAAATACTTAAAAATCAGCAAGTTGATATTTTTTAGCTTTTAAAAAAAGTGGTGCTTTAGAAAGATATAAATTAAAAAATAAGAAGTTTTAATTCAAATGACTTCTTTAAAAATAGGACTTCTGATGTAATTCGACATGTTACTGCTTCAAAAATAAAGTATCGAATTGAGATAAATGGAATGCGTTATTTATTGGTTGTTCCAATCTGCATTACTTTTTCTTCAAATTCATCTCTAGGACCAGCCGATTTGTTTTTGAGTTGGGAACGGTAATTGTATATTGTCGAAATCGAGTAACGAAGAAAAACAGCGATTTTGGCACTGTCTTTTATACCCAAGCGGATGAGTGCAAAAATCCTTAATTCAGTATTGAGCTGCTCGCCTTCTTTTGGATGAATTTTTTCGTTTGGAATGAGTAGATCATTAAACTCATGAATAAAATCTGGAAATAATTGTAAAAAGGTTTTGTCAAAATTGGCATAAAATTCTTTTAATTCATTTTCGATGTATTCTTTTGATTTTACGGTACTCACAAGATCGTTTATTTTTCCCGTTGTTGCCAATACATTAAGCTTTCGTTGGTATTCATCCAGTTTCCCTAAATAGTCTGAACTTTGATCCATATAGCGGCCAATATAAATTTCTTTTAAAAAATTGGCTTCTGTTAAGGTGTTATTCGATAGATTTAATTTTTCATTAAAAGTATTTAGCTCGGAATTCAATTCAGAAAGTTTATCATTAGCCAAACTCAATTCTTTTTTTGCAACTGATAATTTTTTCATTTGCTTAAAAAGTAAAAATAAAAGCACTAATAAAACAAGAACCAAGAAAGCGGCACTAATTAAAAAGACAACTAATTGGAGTTTGTTGGTTTCATTTTGCTGTTGGTATGACTCACTGATGATAGGAAGCATTTTTGATATTTCATAGGTTCTCAAGCGGGCATTGCACAGAACAGCGTCATCTAGTGAACGTTTGATATAGGTATAAGCCCGCTCAATGTCTCCATCTTCATAAAGCAAAAATGCTAATGAACGAAGCGAAATATATTCTTTTTTAGATAATTGGAGGTCGGATAAGGCAGAAATGCTTAACCATTTTTTTTCCTGTAATCTGTCATTTTTTTGTTTATAAGCTTGTGAAATAATATAAGATATAATCGCCCGATTAGAATCGTCGTGATAGATTTTTGGAAAATATGGAAGCAATAATTGTAGCGTTTCATCAGGTTTTTTATGGTCTAAACACCAATCAGCCTTAGCTATAATATACGAAACAGAATTGGCTGGGTAATAGGCAATACAGGAGTCCCGGTATTTTTTTGAAAACACAAGATACTTTTCTTTTTCATGAGGTGAAGAGGCATTGTCAGCCATTTGTCCATAAATTGTTCGGCTAACATCGTAAAAAGAACCTTTTAGAGAAGAAGTTGGTGAAATGCTAATGGAATTGAGAATATCGACGCCTTCTTTGTACATGCCTAGTGTTCCCATTATAGACACGAGATTTATTTCTGCTTGAATTAATTTAGCAGAGTCTTTAAGACTTTCTGCAATTTGGAGATTTTTTCTGGCATAGGCCAAAGCTGAGTCAGATTGATAAGAATTGTAATTGATGTACAGTTTTTGTGTGATTTCGTATCTGGAAATTGGAATGAGGGTATTTTTTAAATGCGATTTAAGCTGAGTGATTTTCCGTTCTTTTTTTTGGGTATAGGAGGAATTGTTTTCAATAGTCTGATCTATTTCAGATAATAATGCATCTGAATTTTTTTGCGCTAATGAACTGTAAGGCAACAGCAAAATAGTGACAAACAGTAAAAAATGATTCATTCAACTAGGATTTATTTTTGTAAAAATAATTAAAAAACGAAAAAACCGTCTTGAATTTTTAAAAATTCAAGACGGTTTAATATATTAATTGACTAAAAGTTATTCTATTTCAGAAATTCTTAAAGTGTTTACCATTCCTTTTTCAGAAATAGGCATAGCGGCCAAGTTGATTAAGAAATCTCCTTTTTTCACAAATCCTTTATCTTTTACAATACTATTTACGTCAGTAACAGTATCATCCGTACTCACTGATTTTTCATAATAAAAAGATTTTACTCCCCATAATAAATTAAGTTGGGTTAGAATTCTTTTATTTGAAGTAAATACTAAAATATGTGCAGATGGTCTCCAAGCAGAAATTTGGAATGCTGTATAACCGCTATTTGTTAAAGTACAAATTGCTTTAGCTTTGATTACATTAGCCATTGTAGCGGCATGCTGACAAATTGTTTTAGTAATAAAACGGTTTGTTCTTACTTGTGGAGAGTTTTGAGGTACTTGAATAAGTGGTGAATCTTCAACTGCTTCAAGTATTTGGGTCATTTTTTGAATTACTTGTACTGGGTAGTTTCCAGTTGCGGTTTCACCAGATAGCATTACTGCATCAGCTCCATCCATAACTGAGTTAGCTACGTCATTTACTTCAGCACGAGTTGGAGTTAAGCTGGTAATCATAGTCTCCATCATTTGGGTAGCTACAATTACTGGGATTCTAGCCGTTTTAGCTCTGTGGATTAGTTCTTTTTGAACTAAAGGCACTTCGTGAGCAGGTAATTCAACACCTAAGTCACCTCTGGCAACCATTAATGCATCACAATAAGCTACAATTCTGTCCATATTTTCTAATGCCTCTGGCATTTCGATTTTGGCTATAATTGGAATTTTATAGTCAGAGTGTTTTGCAATTAATTCTTGCAGATCTTGTAAGTCTCTAGGAGTTTTAACGAATGAAAGCGCAATCCAGTCTAATTTTTGTTCTATTGCAAAAATGGCATCAGCTATGTCTTTTTCAGTCAATGCAGGTAATGAAATTTTAGTGTTTGGTAAATTTACCCCTTTCTTCGATTTCAATTCACCTCCTTGGATAACACGAGCAATAACCTCAGTTTTTTTATCAGTTGAAACAATTTCAAAGATTAATTTTCCATCGTCAAGTAATATTCTTTCCCCAGGATTAACATCATTTGGGAAATTTTGATATTTCATGAATACCTTTTTTGAGGTACCTATGATATCTTCAGCAGTTGTGAAAGTGATTAAATCACCATCGTTAACAACAACTCCGTCTTCCATAACTCCAACACGAAGTTTAGGGCCTTGTAAATCTCCAAGAATTCCAGTAGTGTATCCAAACTCTTCGTTTATACCGCGTATAATGTTGATTTTATTTTTAACATCTTCGTAATCAGCATGAGAAAAATTTACTCTAAATACATTTACACCTGCCTCAATCATATCCTTAATGACTTCTCGTGTACTACATGCAGGCCCAAGTGTGGCTACAATTTTGGTTTTTTTGTTTGTAAGCATTTTTTTTAAAAAATTAAATTGTTTTTAGATTTTATTTTATTTATGTCAACAATATAGTTAGTAGCTATTTGATCAATTGAATTCAGCTCACTTTGAATTTCCAAAAGATTGGTGTTGTCTTCGCTGTTTTCTATTTTCAAAAAGTAGTTTACTTTTTTAAATTCAGGAAGCATGTACACTTTTTTTGCTACTTCTATGTCAAAATTTGTAAACAAACCTTGATTGTCTTCTTTTTTTTGTTGAATGACTTTGTTTATATTTTGTATCAAATCCCAAGAGATATCCTTTTTCTTTTCATAATAATGAAATCTAGAAAAATGAACTTCCCCTTCCTTATCAGTAATTTGAATTTCTTTGATAGATTTATTCAGGTTTACATGAAGTCTTTGATTGATAAAATAAGCCAATCGGTAATCTTCTAATGTGGTGTGAATAGCGATAAGACTATAATCTATTTCGTCAAATTCACCAAAATCCAATTTATGAATTGCCATGGTCATTAAAAAATAAGCTGTAAATATAATATTTCTAAATTAGTAAAAGGTTGCTTACTGGCTAGGATTATGATATTTTATTAACGAAAACGATGTAGCATCGATAATCATTTAGCTATTTTCTTTCAATTTTCTCTTGAAAAGCAAAGTAAGCGCGTTGCGAGGCTTTTTCTTCAGCTTTCTTTTTTGAAGTAGCCCTGGCTTTTGCAATAACCTTGTCATCTATACTTAGTTTAACACCAAACAGGCGCTGCCCGTCAATTGCATTGTCATCAAAAATATCATAATGAAATTGTTTTTTCTCTTTTTGGCACCATTCTATCAGAAGACTTTTATAACTGATTACTTTTCCTTCTAATCTAGCAATGTCTACATAGGGTATTATGACTCTTTTTTGAATGAATTTTTCACAATATCCATATCCTTTATCTAAGTAGATTGCGCCAATTAAAGATTCGAATATATTGCCATGTATGTTTTCTCCAAAATGATGCACAGGAACTTTGCTTTCAACAAACTCTATTAAGTTCAAATCCTTGCCCAACTCATTCAGATGTTCTCTGCTTACTATTTTTGAGCGCATTTTTGTTAAATAACCTTCGTCTCCTAACGGCGCCTCATTAAATAAATAGGCGGCGATAACTGAGCTTAACATGGCATCACCTAAAAACTCAAGTCTTTCGTAATTGATGGGATTGCCTTTTAAATCAATACGGTTTGATGAGCGGTGTGTAAATGCTTTCTTGTAAAACTCCAGATTTATAGGGTCAAATCCAAGGATGGATTGAATAGCAGTAAAAAAAATCCCGTCTTCTTGAGAACGGGATTTTGAGAATATTTTTTTAAGAAAACGCATTTTATGCTTTGTAATCTAATTTTTTAACCAAAACACAAGCATTGTGACCGCCAAATCCAAATGTATTACTCATAACAACGTTCATTTCTCTTTTTTGAGCAACGTTAAAAGTAAAGTTTAGTTTAGAATTAATACTTTCATCATCTGTGAAATGATTAATCGTAGGAGGAACGATTCCGTGTTTCATGGAAAGAATTGCAGATATAGTTTCTATTGCTCCAGCAGCACCAAGTAAATGTCCTGTCATTGATTTGGTAGAATTTAAATTCATGGTATAAGCATGTTCTCCAAATACATGTTCAATAGCTTTGGATTCTGCTAAGTCACCAAGCGGAGTTGAAGTTCCGTGCATATTTACACCATCTACATCTGTTGGTTCTAGTCCCGCATCTCTCAAGCAGTTTAACATCACATTTTTTGCACCCAATCCTTCTGGATGCGGAGCTGTAATATGATGAGCATCGGCAGACATACCTCCACCGCCAATTTCACAATATATTTTTGCACCACGGGCAACAGCATGTTCGTACTCTTCCAAGATTAATGCTCCAGCACCTTCGCCAAGAACGAAACCATCTCTGTCTTTATCCATCGGTCTTGAAGCTGATTTTGGATCGTCATTTCTGGTAGATAAAGCATGCATAGCATTAAAACCTCCCATTCCTGCAATTGTCACAGCTGCCTCAGAACCGCCTGTAACCATAATGTCAGCATGTCCTAATCGAATATAATTGAAAGCATCAATAATAGCATTTGTAGAAGATGCACAAGCTGAAACAGTTCCAAAGTTAGGTCCTCTAAAACCGTATTTTATAGAAATATGGCCACAAGCAATATCTCCAATCATTTTTGGAATAAAGAAAGGATTGAATTTTGGTGTTCCGTCACCTGCGGCATAATTTAGAACCTCAATTTGAAAAGTCTCTAAACCGCCAATTCCTGATCCCCAAATTACACCTGCACGATCTTTGTCTATAGTGTCTAAATCAAAATTAGCATCTTTCATCGCCTCTTCAGAAGACACCATAGCATATTGTGCATATCTGTCCATTTTACGGGCTTCTTTTCTGTCGATAAATTCTTCAACATTAAAGTTTTTCAATTCACATGCAAAATGAGTTCGGAATTTTGATGCGTCAAAATAAGTTATTGGTGCAGCACCGCTTATTCCGTTAATCAGGCCATTCCAATATTCTTGAATATTATTCCCAATGGGAGTAAGAGCTCCAAGGCCTGTTACAACAACTCTTCTTAAAACCATAACGTTTTTATTTTTGTTATCTTTTAACAAATAAAGCCCATGCTTTCTATACTATAAAAAGTAACTAAAAGAATCATGGGTATTTAATGTAAATATAATTTGATTGAATTTCAATCGAAAATTTAATTTATTTAAATAATAACACCCGATTAAAAATTATAGAATTTTAGTAATCGGGTGTGTAATTATTATTTTTTAGCTTCCTCGATGTAAGAGATAGCTTGACCTACAGTAGCAATGTTTTCTGCTTGATCGTCTGGAATCTGAATGTCAAATTCTTTTTCGAATTCCATAATAAGCTCAACAGTGTCTAATGAGTCAGCTCCCAAATCATTAGTGAAGCTTGCTTCTGTTACAACTTCGTTTTCGTCAACACCTAATTTGTCTACGATAATCGCTTTTACTCTTGATGCAATGTCTGACATAATCTTTTAATTTTAGAATTTAATTTGTTGGCAAAAATAAAACAACTTTATTTTAAAACAACTATTTAGTGAATAAATGTGTGTACTAATTTATAAAATTTATTCCAACAAAGATTTCGTAAACCTATTTATTTTCGTTTTTTATTCCTTTTTTTGCATAAAATTTAAAAACAGAATTATGAAAAGAATACTGATATTTGCTTCTGGATCGGGGTCTAACGCTGAAAATATTATAAAATATTTCGAAAGCAGATCTGTTGGAACTGTAGTAGCGGTTTTTTCAAATAATTCTAATGCAGGGGTTCTTGGCAAAGCAAAAAAATTAGATGTTCCTACTGTTATTTTTTCAAAAGACGATTTAAACTCAGGAAAAGTATTACAAAATGTAATTACGTTTCAGCCTGATTTAATAGTTTTAGCAGGTTTTTTATTAAAATTTCCTGATGATTTGATTGAAGCTTATCCAAATGCGGTCATAAATATACATCCAGCTTTGTTGCCAAAATTTG
Organism: Flavobacterium sp. P3_A6; assembly: GCF_056403035.1. NCBI lineage: Bacteria > Pseudomonadati > Bacteroidota > Flavobacteriia > Flavobacteriales > Flavobacteriaceae > Flavobacterium > Flavobacterium sp. P3_A6. The sequence goes on from NZ_JBFUGG010000002.1 coordinate 226,046, forward strand.
GCGGAAAAGGAATGTATGGAATGCATATTCATAAAGCTGTTGTGGAAAATAAAGAAAAAGAAACAGGCATAACTATTCATTATGTAAATGAAAACTACGATGAGGGGAATATTATATTTCAGCAAAATGTTGCTCTTTCTGAAAGTGACACGCCAGAATCAGTTGCTGTAAAAATCCATGAATTGGAACAAAAACATTTTCCAGCGGTTATTGAAAAACTTCTAATTTCTAATTTCTAACTTTGGAATACGACGTACACATTTATACTGACGGAGCGGCTAAAGGCAATCCCGGTAATGGAGGATATGGAGTTGTTATGGAATGGGTAGGGAAACCTTATAAGAAAGAATTCTATGAAGGTTTCAGGCATACCACTAATAATAGGATGGAATTATTGGCTGTTATTGTAGGTTTAGAAAAGCTTAAAAAGGAGAATACTTCAGTTTTAGTTATTTCGGATTCAAAGTATGTTGTAGATTCAGTGCAAAAGAAATGGGTTTTCGGTTGGGAGAAGAAAGGTTTTGCTGGAAAAAAAAATCCCGATCTATGGAAGCGCTTCTTAGTTGTGTACAAGAAGCATCAAGTAGATTTTAAATGGATAAAGGGACACAACAACCATCCCCAAAATGAAAGATGTGATGAGCTGGCTGTTATGGCTTCTATGCAAAAGCAGCTTTCTATTGATGCTTTTTACGAAAAAGAAGAGGGTAAATTTTTATGAAAACTTTGCGTACTTGACCCGTTGCAATATTGCAACTTATGGACTATCTTTGCACCCTAATTCGAAACTCATATAATGAATAAATTATTGATTGTTGGAACAGTAGCTTTCGACGCAATTGAAACTCCTTTTGGGAAAACAGACAAAATTCTAGGCGGAGCAGCAACTTATATAGGAATTTCTGCTTCTTTTTTTAATGTAAAATCGGCTATAGTTTCTGTTGTTGGAGATGATTTTCCACAAGAATATCTGGATTTGTTAACAGACAGAAATGTTGATATTTCCGGAATTGAAGTTGTTAAAGGAGGGAAAACTTTTTTCTGGAGCGGGTTGTATCACAACGATTTAAATTCAAGAGATACTCTAGTGACCGAATTAAATGTTTTGGCAGATTTTCAGCCAAAAGTACCCCAGGATTATAAAAATGCCGAAATTGTGATGTTAGGTAATTTACATCCTTTAGTGCAAAGCAGTGTTTTGGATCAAATGGAGACCAAACCAAAACTGGTTGTTCTCGACACTATGAATTTTTGGATGGACTGTGCTTTGCCAGAATTATTGGCAATCATCAAAAGAGTAGATGTTATTACCATAAATGATGAAGAAGCGCGTCAGCTTTCAGGAGAATATTCTTTAGTTAAAGCGGCCGTAAAAATTCATGAAATGGGACCAAAATATGTGGTAATTAAAAAAGGGGAACATGGAGCTTTATTGTTTCATAATAAAGAAATTTTCTTTGCGCCAGCATTACCGTTAGAAGAAGTTTTTGACCCAACAGGTGCAGGAGATACTTTTGCAGGAGGGTTTTCGGGATATATAACACAAAGTGAAAATGTTTCTTTTGAAAATATGAAAAATGCAATAATTTATGGTTCGAATTTAGCTTCCTTTTGTGTAGAGAAATTTGGAACAGAAAGGATGATTGATTTAGAGGAGAATGAAGTGGTCTCAAGACTGAAACAGTTCAAATCCCTAACCCAGTTTGATATAGAATTATAATGTTCTAAAGCCTCTGATGTGAGGCTTTTTTTAATTAGTACAGTCAATATTTATAAGATGCGGTACGAATTTGCTTCGTATTTAATTTAAAGAAAAGTTATACAGACACCAATAAATACCAACAACTACAAACAACAAAACAATGAGCGACGCTTTAAAACACGAATGTGGGATAGCTTTAGTTAGACTTTTAAAACCTCTCGAATTTTATAAAGAAAAGTATGGTACCGCTTTTTATGGTATACAGAAAATGTACTTGATGATGGAGAAACAGCATAACCGCGGTCAAGACGGAGCTGGTTTTGCAAGTATTAAAATGGATGTAGAACCTGGTGAAAGATACATAAGCCGCGTTCGTTCTAATCACGCACAGCCAATTCAAGACGTTTTTAAACAAATAAACGAGAGAGTAAACGAAGAAATGGAGGCTCATCCTGAGTATGCAGATGATGTTCAGAAACTGAAAGCAAATATTCCTTATATAGGAGAATTGTATTTAGGACACGTTCGTTATGGGACTTTTGGTAAAAACAGTATCGAAAGCGTACATCCGTTTTTACGTCAGAGTAACTGGATGCATAGGAATCTGATTTTGGCAGGAAACTTTAATATGACTAATGTTAAAGAGCTTTTTCAAAATTTAGTAGAATTAGGACAGCATCCAAAGGAAATGGCTGATACCGTTACTGTAATGGAAAAAATAGGTCACTTTCTTGATAAAGAAGTTATGCAGCTCTACCAAGACTGCAAGGCTGAAGGTTATTCTAAGAGAGAGGCTTCACCCGTTATTGCTGAAAGGCTTGATATTGCCAAAATTTTGGCTCGTTCATCCAAAAATTTAGATGGAGGATATGCTATGGCTGGTCTTTTAGGTCATGGTGATGCTTTTGTTTTTAGAGATCCTGCGGGAATTCGTCCAGCTTATTTTTATCAGGATGATGAAATTGTAGTAGTAGCTTCTGAAAGACCAGTTATTCAAACTGTTTTTAATGTTCCGTTTGAAAAAGTAAAGGAAATTGATCCGGGAAGCGCCTTGATTATTAAGAAAAACGGGGACATTTCTATGAAAGAAATTCTAACTCCAACTGTAAAAAAGGCATGTTCATTTGAACGCATCTATTTCTCAAGAGGAAGTGATGCTGAAATTTATCAGGAAAGAAAAGATTTAGGAAAATTGATTTTACCAGCAGTATTGGAATCTATTGATAATGATACAGACAACACTGTTTTTTCATACATTCCGAATACAGCAGAAACTTCTTTTTATGGTTTGGTGGAAGCGGCACAGGACTTTTTGAATCAAAGAAAGACAAATTTCATTCTTGAAAATAAAGATACGTTAACAGTTGACTCTTTAGAAAAATTACTTTCTGTAAAAATTAGAACTGAAAAAGTTGCGATTAAAGATGCTAAACTGAGAACTTTTATTACTGAAGACAGCAGTAGGGATGATTTAGTTGCCCATGTTTATGATGTGACCTATGGAGTAATCAAACCAACTGATAATCTTGTAATTATTGACGATAGTATTGTAAGAGGAACTACTCTTAAGATGAGCATTATTAAAATGATGGATCGTCTAAAACCAAAAAGGATTGTAATAGTTTCTTCTGCACCACAAATCCGTTACCCTGACTGTTATGGAATTGATATGGCAAAACTGGAAGGATTAGTTGCTTTTAGAGCAGCTTTAGAGTTGTTGAAAGAAAGAAACCTGTATCATATTGTTGATGAAGTTTATGCTAAATGTAAAGCTCAGGAAAACTATCACGACAATGATGTTGTGAATTATGTTACTGCTATATATGATTCTTTCACTTCTCAGGAAATCTCAGATAAGATTGCCGAAATGTTAAGTTCATCAGATATTAACGCAGAAGTAAAAATTATTTTCCAAACAGTGGAAGATTTGCATATCGCTTGTCCAAAAAATTTAGGAGATTGGTACTTCACTGGTGATTATCCTACTCCAGGAGGGAATCGTGTGGTAAACAGAGCTTTTATGAATTTTTATGAAGGTAAAGACGCTAGAGCATATTAGTCATATTGTCCGATTATCGGGTATGTAGGTACTTTATCGAATTTATTTTTAAAATCATTAATGCCAAAGTATATTTGTTCTACCATAATTTAGTAGGTTAAGTTTATGGCAGATTTGGGGCAAAAAGGGTGAAAGTAACATTTCACCTTTTTTATTGGCATAAAGTCGCCTTTTGATTTTTATTATTCCAATGAAGAGTTGTTAATTATTGAATAAACAAGAGTTAAACAGGTTGAAGGTGAGTTAATTAACCGTTTGACGATTTTATAAGGCATTCATCGAAAATAATTTAGAAATAGTTTTTTACAATGTATATTTGACTACCATAATTTTTAGTAGGTTAAGTTTATGGTAGATTTGGGGCAAAAAGGGTGAAAGTAACATTTCACCTTTTTTATTGGTATAAAGTCATCTTTTATTGCCTAACAATATATTTATAGCGAGATATTCAACAATAAAACATACTGGATTACAGTTAACTATTAGTTAAACGAGTTTATTGGGCATTCATCGAAAATAATTTAGAAATAGTTTTTTACAATGTACATTTGACTACCATAATTTTTAGTAGGTTAAGTTTATGGTAGATTTGGGGCAAAAAGGGTGAAAGTAACATTTCACCTTTTTTATTGGTATAAAGTCTCAAAAAGAAAATAGAATTTAGACAAAAGAAAAAAGTATGTACCAAAAAAAATAGACGAACAAACTCTAGGTTCATCCGTCTATTCTCAATATTGTTTACTCTATTTTCTTCTAACTATTTTTCTAAAGCAAAACGTCTAGATACTTCTGTCCAGTTAATCACATTGAAGAAAGCTTCAATATAATCAGGTCTTCTGTTTTGATAGTGTAAGTAATAAGCGTGTTCCCAAACATCCATTCCAAGGATTGGAGTTCCGCCACAACCAACTTCCGGCATTAATGGATTGTCTTGGTTTGGAGTGCCGCAAACATCAAGTTTACCTCCTTTTTGTACACATAGCCAAGCCCATCCTGAACCAAATTGAGTAGCACCTGCTTTAGCAAATTTTGCTTTAAATTCTTCAAAACTGCCAAAAGAACTTTCAATAGCCTCTAGCAATTCACCAGTTGGCAATCCGCCTCCATCTGCAGACATAACTGTCCAAAATAAGTTGTGGTTGTAAAAACCTCCGCCATTGTTACGAACCGCAGCATTAGATTTATCAAGATTTATTAAGATATTTTCGATAGTTTTTCCTTCCAAATCAGTTCCAGCGATAGCTGCATTCAAGTTTGTAGTATAGGCATTGTGATGCTTTGAATGGTGTATTTCCATTGTACGGGCATCAATATGTGGTTCTAATGCGTCATACGCATAAGGTAATTGTGGTAATTCAAAAGCCATAATATAGTTGTTTAATGATTTATAAATATTTTATTCAAAATTAAACATTTAACTTTGGAATATAAAATTCTATTTTGTTATAATCCCATCAAATAAAATGATAATACAATTCTGGTTATATTAATCCTGGTGATAAGGAGCTATTTCCTGCTGTCATTCCAATCTTTTTATCTCGTAGAAAAGACGAGATAAAAAGGATTTTCCCTTCCATCAGGGCTAGGGCATTTGGGATTTCAGGAAACATTAGTATAGATTAGAAATCTAAAATAGTTAATTTACAATCTAAAATTAAAATGGAAAGACCTTCTTTCGCCATATACGATGCCTCGGCAGGTTCCGGAAAAACGTATGCTCTTGTTAAAGAATATCTCAAAATTATTTTAACGGCACACAAGAATGACGCGTATCGAAATATTCTGGCCATTACGTTTACCAACAAAGCGGTTCATGAGATGAAAAGCCGCATTGTAGGCAGTTTGTCTGAATTTGCCAAAGACGAACCGAATGCTAAAGCATCAGATCTAATGCAGGATTTGGCTGTAGATACAGGACTTTCAATCATTCAGATTAAGACCAAATCCCAACAAATCATTAAGCACATTATTCATAATTATGCTGCTTTTGACATATCTACAATTGATAAATTCACTCACAAGGTAATCCGGGCTTTCGCACACGACTTGGGATTACCTATGACTTTCGAAGTGACTTTGGATACCGAAAACCTATTAACTGAAGCCGTAGATGCCATCATAGCGCAAGCGGGTGAAGATGAAACGTTAACTAAGCTGCTCATCGATTTCACGATGGAAAAAACCGATGATGATAAATCTTGGGATATCTCACGTGAAATTTTGGAAACGGGAAAATTAGTCCTTAATGAAAATAACCGTAATGAAATTACTCATTTTCACGACAAATCAATAAGTGATTTTATTGCAGTAAAAGAAAAATTAGTTCAGGTTTGTAAGGATTTAGAAAAAGAAAATGGAACTCTTGCCGAAGCGTCTTTATCATTAATTGACAAAAATGGGATTGATTTGAAATCTTTCTCCAGAGGAACTTTTCCCAATCATCTTCAAAGCATAGCAGATGGGAAATTTAATTCTAAAAATAAAATGTTTCGGGAGTGTGAAGATATTGCCATTAATAAAACTGCAAAAGACAGAGCTTTAATTGAGAATATTGTTCCTGATTTGTTGCAAAGCCTTTCCGAAATTTATAAAAATTTCGAAAAACGAAATTTTTATAAAGCGTTCTTAAAAAACATCACGCCTTTATCATTGCTAAATACAGTCAGTAACGAATTAGCTAAAATTCAGAATGAACAAAATGTTCTTTCAATATCCGAGTTCAATGCGATTATTCACCGCGAAATCCAAAATCAGCCAGCTCCTTTTATATATGAACGATTAGGAGAACGTTATCGCCATTTTTTTATTGATGAATTTCAGGATACATCCGAGATGCAATGGCAAAACCTGATTCCGCTTATTGATAACGCGCTTGCAGGACAAGATGATTCGGGTCAAAAAGGAACATTAATGATTGTAGGCGACCCAAAACAATCTATTTATCGTTGGCGCGGTGGTAAAGCTGAGCAGTTTATCGAATTGAGTAAAGATCAAAATCCGTTCAGCAATCCTGAGAAAAAGCTAGAGCATTTAGACAAAAATTATAGAAGTTATTCTCAAGTAATCGAATTCAATAATGATTTCTTCAATTTATTGTCCAATGAGTTTAGTAATGCCGATTATAAAGATTTATACGAAAATCATAGTCACCAGAAAATCAATAGTAAAGTGGGCGGTTACGTGAATATTTCTTTTTTGCCTGAAATACAAGAACAAGAAGGCGATGAAGAGGAGATTTTGGATAAAACGGGACAATATGTATTGGCTGCTTTAAACACTATTCAAAAAGTAATTGATGAAGGTTTTGAATACAAGGACATTGTAATTCTGACCCGAAAACGAAGCCAGGGAATTGCTGTCGCTAATTATTTAACGGAGCAAAGCATTCCGCTTTTGTCTTCTGAAACATTGATGATTCAAAACGCTACCGAAGTTCGGTTAATTATTCACATTTTAAAATATTTAAAAAATAGCTCCGATTTAGAGTCAAAGGCCAACTTTTTACAATATTTGGCACAAAATAAACAAAAGGAACTGCCTGTTCACAATTTCATAGCCAAAGGAATGGAATTGAAGGAAGAGACTGTTTTCGAAAAATGGCTTGAAAACTGTAACGTTGCCCTTTCTTTTCAAAACATTAGAAAAAAATCATTGTATGAAGCCGTTGAGATAATTATTTCGAAGTTTATAAAAGCCAATGAAAATGAAGCAGTCCCATCGATAGGGACAGCTTATGTTCAATATTTTCTGGACATCGTTTTAGAGCGGGATGTTCGTAATCAAGCTGGAATTTCGGATTTTCTTAATTATTGGGATAAAAACGCTGAGAAATTCAGCATTCCTTCTCCCGAAGGTACAAATGCGGTTCGAATAATGACGATTCATAAATCAAAAGGATTGGAATTTCCAGTAGTTATTATGCCTTTTGCAGAAGAAGATTATAATAGAAAACCGAAAGATAAGTTATGGCTTAATTCCGAAGAACAAGATTTTGATATGCCAAAAGTGTTAGTGGATAACAGCAGTGCCATTGAAGAGTTTGGAGAAGAAGCTTCTGCAGTTTACAATCTTAAAAAGCAGGAAGAATTATTAGATAATATTAATGTACTGTATGTGGCTTTGACTAGAGCCGAAGAGCAATTATATATTATTTCTCAAAATGTAAAACCAAGGAAAGACGGAGAGTATCCAAGTAATATGGCTTCATTTTTTATAAAATATCTGATTAAGGAAAAGGTTTACGATGAGAATAAATTAGAGTATGAATTCGGGAATCCAGTAAAGTTATCAGTAAAAGAAGCACATATTGATACTACTAAAAATATCCCTGTTGTTTTGGAGGTTTTGAATCCTAAAAACATAAAAATTGCGCAAAGGGAAGCATTAATGTGGGGAACGCATCAACAGGAAGCTATTGAATTTGGGAATGTAATACATGAAATATTTTCTTTTATAGAAACAAAAAACGATGTGGAATTGGCAATTAATAAAGCAATTGAAAACGGATTAATTTCTATGCTTCAAAAAGAGATTGTTCGCAACACAATTATTGAAATAGTAAATCATCAAGATTTAGCGGCCCATTTTGCCGAAGGAAATGAAGTTTTGAATGAAAAAACGATTATTCAAAAAGAGAGTGGCACCATTAAGCCCGACCGAATAGTGATTAATAAAACAAAAGAAGTTTTTTTATTGGATTATAAGACGGGTCTTCCTAATCCAAAATATAAATATCAATTGGAAAATTACCAAATGGCTATTGAAAAAATGGGCTTTAAAGTACTAAAAAAAGCGCTCGTGTACATAGGAGTCGAAATCGATGTAGTACATTTGTGAAAAAATAAATTAATTGTCAATTTGCGAAGTTTATTGCACTTTTGCTTTTAAACTTTAAGATTTTAAATCTCAATAAAATGTACGGTAAAATACAACAGCACTTACAGTCAGAGCTTCAAACTATTGAAGAAAACGGAATTTTTAAAAAGGAAAGAATAATTACTTCTTCACAAGGAGCTGAAATCACCATTTCAACTGGTGAAACAGTTTTGAATTTTTGTGCCAATAATTATCTAGGATTGTCTTCACATCCTGAAGTAGTCCAAGCGGCCAAAGATGCAATGGATACTCATGGTTTTGGAATGTCATCTGTTCGTTTCATTTGTGGAACACAAGATATTCATAAAAAATTGGAAAAAAAGATAGCAGATTTCTATGGAACAGAAGACACTATATTATATGCGGCTGCTTTTGATGCAAATGGAGGGGTTTTTGAGCCTTTGTTTGGAGAAAACGATGCGATTATATCAGATAGTTTGAATCATGCGTCTATAATAGATGGAGTGCGTTTGTGTAAAGCAGCCCGTTACCGCTATGAAAATAGTAATATGGAGGATTTAGAACAGCAATTGATTAAAGCAAATGAATCTGGAGCTCGTTTCAAAATAATTGTTACTGATGGCGTATTTTCTATGGATGGAGTTGTAGCGCCATTAGATAAAATATGTGATCTGGCTGATAAGTACGACGCTTTGGTTATGGTTGATGAATGTCATGCTGCAGGATTTATCGGTGCAACAGGAAAAGGTACGCTTGAAGCCAAAAGTGTTATGGGGCGTGTAGATATTATAACAGGTACTTTGGGAAAAGCCTTAGGGGGTGCAATGGGAGGATATACAACAGCTAAAAAGGAAATAATTGAGTTATTGCGTCAGCGTTCCAGACCGTATTTGTTTTCAAATTCATTGGCTCCGGCTATTGTTGGTGCATCTATAAAGGTATTTGAATTATTAGAAAAGGATACTGCCCTAAGAGATCAATTAGAGTGGAATACTAATTACTTTAAAAACGGAATGAAAAAAGCTGGATTTGATATAGTTGAAGGGGATTCGGCCATAGTGCCTGTAATGTTATATGATGCAAAATTAGCTCAAACGATGGCTAATGAGTTGTTGAAAGAAGGAGTGTATGTAATAGGGTTCTTTTTTCCAGTGGTTCCTAAAGATAAAGCAAGGATTAGAGTACAGTTATCAGCTGCTCATACAAAAGAACATTTGGATAAGGCAATTCGTGCTTTTATGGTCGTAGGACAAAGACTTGCTGTAATATAATTGTTAAAATTTCAATTTACGAAGTGTTTTATTTAACAAATTATTTTGATGTTACAGAAAATCGTTCTATTTTTGTTTGAAATTAACTAATTGTAAATAAAATAACAAAGTATGAAACATCTTAACAAACTTTTAGTTGCTGTAACGATGGTGATGGGATTAAGCTCTCAGGCACAAGACAGTAACAATAAATGGGCAATCGGTTTTGGAGTAAATGCGATTGACTACAGATCTAGTGCTGGTGAAGACTTTAAGAGTCATTTTGACCAACCATTTAAGGTAAGTGATAACTGGAATATACTTCCTTCGGTTTCTTATATCAACGTTTCTAGATACGTAGGCAGCGGTTTTATAGTTGGACTTACAGGTTCAATTAATAAAATTGATAAGTTTGTAACTGCTCCCAATGTTGTTGTAAATCCTGGGGATTTAATGTACTACGGTATTGATGCAACGGTTACTTATAGTTTTATGGAGTTAATTAAGTCTAAAGTATTAGAGCCTACATTAAGCGTTGGTGGCGGTTATACTTTCTTAGGAGATGAAAGCTACGGTACTGTTAATCCAGGAGTTGGATTAAATATTTGGTTTACTGAAAACGTAGGTCTTTCTTTATTAGGAACATATAAAAAATCTTTCGGAGACAGAACTTACGCAGATGGGAAAACCCCAGATGCACCTTCTTATACTCAATATTCTGCTGGTCTTACTTTCAAGTTTGGTGCTAAAGATACTGATGGAGACGGAATCTATGATAAAGATGATGCTTGTCCAGAAGTTGCAGGTTTAAAACAATTCAACGGTTGTCCTGATACAGATGCTGATGGTATCGAAGATTCTAAAGATAAATGTCCTACAGTTGCTGGTACAGCGGAATTCCAAGGTTGTGCTGATACAGACGGTGACGGTGTAGCTGATCCTGATGATGCTTGTCCTTCAGTTGCAGGTTTAAAACAATTCCAAGGTTGTCCTGATACAGACGGTGACGGTGTAACTGATGCTTCAGACAAATGTCCTACAGTTGCTGGCCCTGTTTCAAATGGAGGATGTCCTGAATTAGATTCTGATAAAGATGGTGTAATTGATAAAGAAGATGCTTGTCCTACAGTACCTGGTCCTGCAAGTAACAAAGGATGTCCAGAAGTAACTGAGCAAGTATTACAAGAACTTAAAGTACAGGCTAGAGCAGTATACTTCGTAACTGGTAAAGCTGTATTAGAAACTGCTGATAAAGGAGCTACAGATAGCAGATTAGAAGCGATTAAAGAAATCCTTAAAAACTACCCTAACGCTAAATTTGCTATAGAAGGTCACACAGATAATACTGGTAGTGCTAAAATAAACCAGAAACTTTCTGAAGATAGAGCTAAAGTTGTTATGGATAAGTTAATTGAAAAAGGTGTTAACCCTGCTAACTTAACTTCTGCTGGATTTGGTTCAACTAAACCAGTTGCTGACAACAAAACTAAAGAAGGTAGAGCACTTAACAGAAGAACTGAAATTAGACACATAGGAACAATATACGAAGGTAAATTGTAATCTATTATCTAAATAATTTTAAAAAGCCATTCTTAATTGAATGGCTTTTTTTATATTTATAGAATGACAAATATTTCTTTTTTAGATAAAATAGCAACGGTAATACTACTAGATTGTGCTAGTGAACTAACAGAAACGATTATAGTATTGCCTAATAAACGAGCAAAAATATTTCTTGTTGAAGCATTAAAAAATCAAACAGAAGAGAACATATTTTCACCCGAAATTATTAGTATCGAAGATTTTGTCCAAAATATTGCCGAGGTAAGAACGATTGATCCTATTGAATTGCTTTTCGAATTTTATGGAGTTTACTTATCTATCACAGAAAAAAAGAAGCAGCAGTCATTTGAACTTTTTGCCAATTGGGCAAAAACACTCCTTCAGGATTTTAATGAAATTGACCGTTACTTATTAGACCCAGATCATGTTTTATCTTACTTAAAGGATATTGAAGATATCAAAAAATGGGGAATTGAAGTTGAAAATAAAACACAATTACTCGAAAACTATATTGATTTTTGGAAATTACTGCCCAAATATTACCAGTCTCTTTATGAGTATTTATTAAAAAAAGGAATCGGATATCAAGGGTTGATTTATCGTGAAGCAGTAAAAAATATCAATAATTTTTCAAAGTCGATTCAAGGGAAATATTTTGTTTTTGCAGGTTTTAATGCTTTGAATGCCTCCGAAGAAAAAATAATCCAACATCTTATCGCATCAGATCAGGCAAAAATATATTGGGATGCTGATCAAACGTTTCTGAATGATCCTTACCATGATGCGGGATTATTTGTGCGCCGTTTTAAAGAAAGTTGGAAACATTATAAAACATATCCTTTTGAGTGGATAGTTGACGGTTTTTCGGAAGCCAAAAATATTCAGGTTATTGGTACTCCAAAAACAATTGGTCAGGCCAAAATTGCAGGGAGTATTGTAGAAAATATCATTAAAGAAAATTCAACTGAGTCTCTCGATAAAGTGGCTATTGTTTTGGGTGAAGAGAATCTTTTGATTCCGCTATTGTATTCGTTACCCAATACCGTCGGAGCTTTGAATATTACAATGGGATATTCCAGTAAGAATAATCCAGCTCAAATTCTGATTGCTAAATTGTTTAAAATGCATACCAATGCATTATCAAGAAGCAATAGCAGTTATGTATTTTATTATAAAGATGTTTTAGATATACTCACCCATCCGTTAATTGAGCCTTATGCCAAAACGAGTGCTTTGGTTGGGATTATCAATAAAAACAATTATACGTTTATTAGCCACCATAAATTATTGGAATTAAATGATAATGCCAGTGATTTATTCATGCTTGTATTTAAAAAATGGGAGGTGGGTTCACTTGGTGTTTTAGAAATAATATCCAATTTATTATTAAAGATCAAGAATAATTTAAGCAACGAAAATGAAGAAGAAAAAATAACGAAATCTTTTGTCTATGCCATTTTTAAAGTGATTAATAAACTGATTAATTACTATTCATTGCACAAAGAAATAGATACGATTGATACACTGCATGCAATTTATAAACAAGTAATCGATTTAGCAGAAGTTTCTTTTGAGGGGGAACCTTTGAATGGATTACAGATTATGGGCGTCCTTGAAAGCAGGGTTTTGGATTTTGAAACGGTTATCATTACTTCCATGAATGAGGGTAAATTTCCGGCAGGTAAATCACAAAACTCTTTTATTCCTTATGATGTAAAGCGGGAATTGGGACTGCCAACTTTTAAAGAGAAAGACGCAATCTATACCTATCATTTTTATCATTTACTGCAACGTGCCAAAAATATTTATTTGCTTTATAATACCGAAAGCGAAGGTCTGGATGCCGGTGAAAAAAGCCGTTTCATTACTCAATTGGAAGTTGAGAAACAGCCTAACCATACTTTAACCCATGAAATTTACAATGCAGTTTTGCCCGAAACGGCTTATCAGCCTATGAAAATCCCGAAATCAGAGAAAGTAATGTTGCGCTTGAAAGAAATAGCTGAAAAAGGATTTTCACCTTCTGCATTGACGAGTTATATACGGAATCCGATTCAGTTTTATTTTCAAAAGATTCTGCGTATTAGTGAAGTGGAAGAAGTGGAGGAAAATATTGCTTTGAATACTTTGGGGACTATTATTCACGAAACTTTACGGGTTTTATACACACCTTTTATTGGTGAATTTATTTCTGAAACAGATATTCAAAATTGTATTAAGAGAATTGATTCTGAAGTTTTGATTCAATTCAAGTTGGTTTACAAAGAAGGAGAAATCAAAAAAGGCAGAAATTTACTGGCTTTTGAAGTAGCAAAGCGCAATGTTTTTAATTTCTTGAAAGTAGAATTGGAAAGCATTAAAAATGGCGATGCAATTAAAATTTTGGAACTTGAAAAAACTTTTGAAAGAATAGTGCAACATCCTAGTTTACCTTTTCCAGTTTTGATTAAGGGAAATGTGGATAGAATTGAAGAACGCAACGGAAATATTAGAATCATCGATTACAAAACTGGGAAAGTTGAAAAAACCAATGTTACACTTAAATCCTGGAAAGGATTGACAGATGATATTAAAAACGACAAAATTATTCAAGTTTTAGCGTATGCCTATATGTATGAGGAAAATGCTAATGGGAAACCTATTGAGGCTGGAATTATTTCTTTTAAAAACTTAAAATCGGGATTTTTGCCTTTTAATTTTAAAGAAGAAAAAGAAAGCATTGCTATTATAAATAATGAAATCCAATCTAATTATTTAGAGCAAATTGTTTTGCTGCTGAACGAAATATTAGACGCAACAATTTCTTTTGAGGAGAAAATTTTATAACAGAATGGGTAAAAAATGGGACAATCTGTTTGAGTTTTTCAAAAGTACTCTTGCAGTTAATTTTACTGTGAGTTTTTTTGTTTTTCTTTTTGGAGGATCAATAGCTTTTAATTATTCGGTTCTCACGTTTGGGTTTGTTTTAAGTTTATTTTTCAAAGATGTTAATGCTAAAAACGAGTATGTGTTTTATTTCAATAATAAAATTTCAAAAATTCAGCTTTGGTTGTATTCATGGTGTTTTACTTTTGTTTTTTTAGTGATTGGTGTTTTTATTTTTAATTTGGTAAAGAAGCTATTTTGAAAAAACATTTATTAGAGATTGACAGCGTTCAGAAATCTTTTGACAATAAAAACATATTGTCGGATGTTTATTTAAAATGTGAAACAAATGATATTATTGGACTTCTTGGCAAAAATGGCTCAGGTAAGTCAACTTTGCTAAAAATTATTTTCGGAATTGAATCTGCCGATTTTAAGTTTGTTAGAATCGATGGTCTTGCAAAAACAAAAACCAAAGATTTATTTGCAGAAATTAGCTACCTGCCTCAGGATAATTGTATTCCCAAAGTATTTTCAATTAAAAAAGCGATTCAGCTTTCTGTTTCTAAGGAGAAGATTCAGGAGTTTTGTGCAGATGAAATGATTGCAGGAATACTAGATAAGAAAATCTCTCATTTATCTGGCGGTGAATTACGCTACTTAGAAATTAAAATCATTCTCTATAATTCTTCAAAATTTGCTTTGTTAGATGAACCTTATAATGGTCTGTCCCCTTTGATGGTGGGGAAAGTAAACGAATTAATAATTGAAAATTCAAAAACTAAAGGGGTTATCATTTCTGATCATAATTATGAAAATGTAATCAAAGTATCGACAAAACTGGTTTTACTCAAAGAAGGGAAGGCACATCATTTACTTTGTAAAGAAGAATTGATTGAGAAAGGATATTTGAAAGAAGGGATGCTTTAGATTTTTTTGAAAAAATCTGCCAAAACAGTTAGTAATTCAGCCTGGTTTTCAATGGAGCTCATGTGTCCATCCGGAAAAGTGACTAATTCTACATCCGTATTTTTTATTTGTTCCAAATTTTCATCATAATTGAGAACGGGATCTTTTTTTCCGACTATTAACAATTTTGGAAATGTAGTTGTGTGCAAAAGAAATTCCCTGTCTTTTCGGGCTTTCATTCCTTCAAGAGAAGCGACAATTCCCTGCAGAGGTGTTTTTAATGCCTGAATTTTTACTTCTTCAATTTCTTTGATAAGGATTTCTCGGTTTTCTTCACTGAACAAATTAGCAATTGATAAACGGATGAATGTTTCATAATCTTTCTTGACCGCTTTGATGGCGCGGTCTCTGTTTTTTTTTCTTTCTGAGCTGTCTTCTTTGGAAGTGGAGTTAAGTAATACCAACCCTTTCATTTTCTCTGGATACAATTCGGCGAAAGCCAAAGCAACATAACCTCCCATAGAATGTCCAACCAGAATGGCTTTTCTAATCTTTAATTTGGATAAAACATCATGAACCACATCCGCATTTTCTTCCATGGTTTGAATATATCCCAAACTTTCTGTTTCGCCGTGTCCTAATAAATCTATGGTTATGATTCGGTTTTTTTTTCTTAATTCTGAAACATAAACATCCCACATGGTTTTATTTTCAAGAAAACCGTGAAGTAAGACTACTGCTGTTCCTTTTCCAGAATCTGAGTATGAAATTTGAGTGTTTTTGTAGAGAAGTGTTTCCAAAAGAGTGAGGATTATGTTGATAGTTTACAAATGCAAAATTAAATTTTTAAATTCCTAAATACTATATTTGAGTAAAGCATTTTATAAATTATGAATCGACTTGTAATTATTGGAAACGGATTTGATTTGGCTCATGGATTGCCAACTTCGTATTGTCATTTTATTGATGATTTTTGGAAAAAAGCTTGCTATACAAATGGAAGTAAGAAGATAGATTATAAAGATAATTTTGTTGAAATAACTTGTGAGTTAGGCGGAATGTATAATACGATGGATTATGATGCTATTGATAAGATAGATTCATACAAGGAGTTAAAAAAATTTGTTTTAAGAAATAAAGAAATAGGCTATGGTTATTTTGTAGTTGATTTTAAAAATTCATTTTTTAAAATTATTTGTGATCAAACAATTATTGAAAATTGGGTTGATGTTGAAAATGAATACTATAGAGAGTTAAAAACAATTGTGAAATTGGGTACTTTAACAATTGCAGAAAAGAAGCAACAAACGATAATTTTAAATAAAGAATTTGAACAAGTCAGAAATCTTTTAGAAAGATATTTAAAAGAAAAAGTTGAAGAGCAATATGATTTTAGGTTGCACAGAAATAATCCCTTTATAGATGTTCTTTTACCAGAATTTATAAATAGGTTTGATGAAAACCGTTACTTGAAAGAATTTAAATCAGGAGATCATTTATATGTTAGAGAATTTTTGGAAAAAATTGGAGAGAAGAATGGCTTGACAACATATTTTTTAAGCTTTAACTATACGAAAGTGGTTGAGCAATATTATAATGTGTTTGCATTTAATAAACAACTAAATTATATTCACGGTAAATTAAAGAATTCAGCAAATCTTGTCAATTTTGGTTTTGGAGATGAAATGGATGACGATTATAAAATGATTGAAAATATAGATGATAATGAATATTTAAAGAACTTTAAGTCATTTCAGTATTTACAAAATTCTAACTATAAAAATCTTTTAGATTTTGTAGAAAGTGATCAAAAATTTCAAGTTTATATAATGGGACATTCTTGTGGCTTGTCAGATAGAACTATGCTTAATACAATTTTTGAACATCCGAATTGTATATCAATAAAGGTTTTTTACCATCAAAGAGAAGATGGGACAGATAATTACACAGAAATTATTCAAAACATATCTAGACATTTTAATAAAAAGAAATTAATGAGAGAAAAAATTGTAAACAAAACACTTTGTGAGCCATTACCTCAAATGCAAGTTCCCTTAAAATAAAAACGGCTCCCATTCCTGAAAGCCATTAGTTATTTCTTAATTATTTACTTTTTTAAATCTTCCGAAAAAGCAGAATGTTGATGTTTAGCCCCGATTGAAGTGAAAATCCTTGTGGGCTGGGGTTCAGCCCACAAGATTGCAATGGAAAGCGGGAGGATGCTTGTGAAAAATGCTTAATCTTCTGCTCCAAATATCAAAAACCAGTTATTAGACAAGTTAGCTGAGCTATACAGTTATTTTTTCTCGGCTTCCTTCAAAAAGAAATCCGTCATTTTTTTAAAAGTAGTTTCATTAAATGTTACAGGCCCGTGTTGTCCGTTTGGGACAGTAATAAAATCAGCTAAAATTCCTTTTTCTTTTAAAGCTTTTGCAAAAAGTTCACTTTGACAATAGGGCACAATAGTGTCTGCATTACCATGTATTATCAAAAAATCAGGATCAGTTTTATCAATAAAAGTAGTGGGACTAAGCAAACTAATCATGTCTAAATTATCAGCAGGTTTGCCTCCAATAATTGCAGCTTCTGGTGACTTTTCATCTTTTGGCTTTTCACAAGCTTCCATTAATGCTAAATTTACAGGACCAAACCAATCAACAACAGCATCTACTTTACTGCTCACCGAAGTATTCTCTCCCAAATTTCCTTCTAAATTTATTGTTTTTTTACCTACAGTATAATTTGTAATACCGTTGGTAGTTCCAGCTAAAGAAGCTAAATGTCCACCAGAAGAAAAACCTGTAATACCAATAAATGAGGAATCTAAATTATATTTTTTTGCATTAGCCCTTATAAACCTAATAGCTGCTTTTACATCGTTTATTTGAGCAGGATATTTAGCATCAGAACTTGATCTGTGATTTATGGAAATTACCGCAAAACCAGCGTCTAATAGAGGTTTTCCCATAGATTGAAATGCCATAGCTTTCATATTATTGGCAAACCATGCGCTGCCATAAATAATTACAATGACCTTATATGAAGCTTTTTCTGCATTTGGAATATGAATGTCCAGATTGTGATATACCTGCGTATCATTGGCATAGTTAACATCAATCCATTTTTTATTAGCGTTTTGTGCAAAGCTGTTAAAGCATAAAAAGATCAGTATTAAAGTGATAATTTTTTTCATACTGTTTTAGTTTATATTTTTTAATTTTAAGATAAATAAGTTTATTTTTTCAAATGTATTTAAAAGAACAATCGGTTGCGTGCTTAATTTAAAAAGAATTAGATTATATTTTAGCATGGTCTAGAAGTATTGATATTCTTGCAGAAGTACAAAATCTAAAACCGTATACTATTAATTAATGCTGAATTATGCTTGACTAAATATATTCAAAAGGTAACAAGGCATTCTATTATTACTCATTAAAATTTTCGGATGGCAATGCGGAAAAGACATTCATATTGTATTTAAAAAAAACGGCTCACATTTTTGAAAGCCGTTTAATTATTTAAAAAATTAAAAACGATTATCGCCATCTAAAAGATTTCCTAAACCACCGAGTAAACTTCCTTCTTCACGGCTGTTGCCGCCTGATCTTGGTGCCGAAGCGATGATTCTGTCCGCCAATCTAGAGAAAGGCAATGATTGTATGTAAACGGTTCCGGGACCACGAAGGGTTGCGTAAAACAAGCCTTCTCCTCCAAAAATAGAATTCTTAATTCCGCCGATGAATTCAATATCATAATCAACATCTTTGGTAAAACCAATGATACAGCCAGTATCCACTTTTAAGACTTCGCCAGGAGCTAATTCTTTTTTTGCCATTGTTCCTCCCGAATGTACAAATGCCATTCCGTCGCCTTCAATTTTCTGCATGATGAAACCTTCGCCTCCAAAGAGACCGCGACCGAGTTTTTGAGAGAATTCGATTCCAACCGAAACGCCTTTGGCTGCACATAAAAAAGAGCTTTTTTGGCAGATGAATTTACCTTGGAATTGGGTTAAATCAATTGGAAGAATTTTTCCAGGATATGGAGAGGCAAATGAAACTTTGCTTTTGGTATAGCCTTGGTTTAGAAATGCCGTCATGAACAGGCTTTCTCCGGTAAGAACTCTTTTTCCGGCATTCAAAAGCTGACCAAATAAACCCGAACTTGATTGCTGCGCGGATCCGTCTCCAAATATGGTTTCCATTTTGATATTGTTTTCCATCATCATGAAACTGCCAGCTTCGGCAATTACGATTTCCTGTGGATCCAATTCTATTTCTACATACTGCATTTCTTCTCCAAAAATCTGATAATCTATTTCGTGTGCTTGCATGATTTCTAATTTTTTGTTTTTATGATAAGTCGGATGCGGATTTGGAATGTTACAAGCGAAGACGAAAATTTGTTGTTTTCTGCGTGAGGGATAGCAACGGAAAGCCCGCAGTCCCGTCTCGTCTCGTCCTTAAGACGAGACGAGACGGGACGAGGACTTGCAGTGAATAGCCCGACCCAACCAAAGTTTACGAAGGTTGGGGCGCGCCCAAATAAAAACGGCTTCCATTACTGAAAGCCGTTTATTGATTGTATTTAATGAGATTTACGAATTCATCAAACTTTCGATTTCTTCGACTTCAATCGGGATGTTTCTCATCAAGTTGAAAGGCTCGCCAGTTTCCTGAATAACGACATTATCTTCCAAACGGATTCCGAAACCTTCGGCAGGAATGTAAATTCCGGGCTCAACAGTAAAAACCATATTTGCTTTCATTGGTTCGTGTAGTAATCCGTAATCGTGCGTGTCCAAACCCATGTGGTGTGATGTTCCGTGCATGAAATATTTTTTGTAAGCAGGCCATTCTGGATTTTCATTTTGAACATCGGCTTTGTCGATTAAACCTAAACCAAGCAATTCTGAGGTCATTATTTTACCCACTTCTATATGGTATTGTTTCCAAAGTGTCCCCGGAGTAAGCATTTTGGTGGCCTCGTTTTTAACCCTTAAAACAGCATCGTAAACTGCTTTTTGTCTATTGGAATAACGTCCAGAAACAGGAATCGTTCGTGTTAAATCACTAGAATAATTAGCATATTCGGCAGCAACGTCCAATAAAATTAAATCACCTGCCTTGCATGGTTGGTTGTTTTCGATATAATGCAGCACATTGGCATTATTTCCCGAAGCAATAATTGGAGTATAGGCAAAACCTTTCGAACGATTGAGAATGAATTCGTGAATCAATTCGGCTTCGATTTCGTATTCGGTTACATTTGGCTTTACGAATGATAATAATCTTCGGAAACCCTTTTCGGTAATATTACAGGCATTTTGGATCAAATCCAATTCTTCGGATTCTTTAATAGAACGGATGCGCTGCAATATTGGGTTGCTTTTTGCTACTTGATGCGCCGGGTATTTTTCTTTCCACCATTTTATAAAACGGGCTTCGCGGGTTTCGGTTTCAACAGATGCACGGTAATGTTCGTTGGTATTGATGTACATGATGTCAGAATAGGTCATCATTTCGTTCAAGACTTTTTCAAAATCCTGCAGCCAATACACTGTTTTAATTCCCGAAACTTCAAAAGCACGCTCTTTGGTCAATTTTTCGCCTTCCCAAATGGCAATATGCTCGCTGGTTTCTTTTAGGAATAAAATTTCTTTTTGGTTTTCATATGGAGCATCTGGGAAAAGCAATAAGATACTTTCTTCTTGGTCAACTCCCGATAAATAAAAGATATCGCGGTGTTGTGCAAATGGCAAGGTGCTGTCCGCAGAAACAGGATAAATATCATTAGAATTAAAAACAGCTACACTATTGGGCTTCATTTCAGCCATGAATTTTGCTCTGTTTTTTATAAAAAGAGTACGGTCAATTTGATGATATTTCATATGAAAATGTTTTTGGGTATTGAATCTTCAAAAATAGAAACTTTTATAACGAAATTGGAGTTTTTAGTGATTTTTTTAAGGTTTTTATAACGGACTTTTAATAAAGACAAGAGTTTGGGTGTTAATTTTTTTGAAGCAGAAAAAATGGGTGTTTTAGGAAGTATTTGGTCCCGTATTAAGTTATGGATTTCTTGCCAATATTTTCAAAATTAAACCTCGTAAAGAAGCAAAGTCGCAAAGAAATCGGTTTTAAACTTTGCGTCTTTGCTTCTTCGCGAGAAAAACAAAGCTTAATGACATTAGGATAAAGGGAGATCTTTTGCCATTATTCTAAAAAAGAAAAGAGCCACGAAAGATATAAATCCGTTCGTGGCTCTTTTGTATTGTCAATGACAGTATTAATCAATCCATTTGTAATAACGGGCTCCGATTAAATTCGGGAGTTCTGTTTCTATTCGATCCAGAATCCATTCGTTTTTTGGCTCTTGGATGCTTTGTTTCTGCTCTTTTTTGTGCAGTTTTTCATAAGTTTCAAAATCAATTTCAAAACTTTTTTCCAGCGTTTCAAAAAGGGAAACATTAGCTATGGCCGATTTCCATTCGGGTTGAATGGTTCCTTCAAAAACCTTGGATTTGGAACCGCTTCCGTAGGCCAGAAAACCGAATTTTTCAGAAGCAATTTCTTTTTTGGTATCATAAAAATGTGCCAGAGTGGAAAGCAATCCCATGAAAATAGAACCGGTATATAAGTTTCCGATTAAAGAAGATGCCAATTCTGCAGGCAGTAATTTTTCGGAAACAAACGTTTTGTAATCATCCGATCTGCTGATTTCTTTCAGTTTATTTTGGTATTCCGAAACTGTTTCTTCACCAGAAACAATTCGAGCTGCAGCGTCCAAAGCATAAATTTCAGAAAGCATTCTTCGGCCTTGAAAAGCATAAGGCAAATGCATCACAATGCTTTTCCAAGTATTGTAAAGCGTTTCTGGAGTGGTTTTTAATTTTTTGAATGAAAAATAAGCCTCTCTGGTTCGATCCATATAACATTGGTTCGAATATTGACCGTCAAAAACAGGCTGATCCTTGTGGATTTCGATTTCGCTTTCTAAATTGTCAAACCAAGATTCATTGTTTGAGTTTCCTGTGATTTCGTGTTTTGAGATTGCCCTGTAAGGTTTGAAGAAATCAAAAACGCCTTTTGTGCTTACGCCCCATTGATTTTCGAAAGTGATGATTCGTGGGTTGGCAGTAATTAACATGGCAACAGCGCCAGCACCTTGCGTATATTCTCCAGTTGAATTTAAGTCGTATTTGGCAAAATCGGTAGTGACAACAATCGCTTTTTTTGTTGGATTAAGCTGAACAAAATCAAGACAGTTCTGCATGGCATCTACACCGCCGATACAGGCAAAAGTAAAATCTACCACATCGCATTCGGATAAAGAGCTCACTCCGAATTTTTGTTCCATCAGGGAAATCAAGAAAGAACTTATAGGTTTTGAATTGTCAATAGCGCTTTCGGTTCCAACATATATTCGGGCAATTTCGTCTAATTTAATGTCATTGTCCTGGATTAATTTTGTTAAAGCATTTGCGCCAAACACCACGGTATCCTGATGAGCGTCAGGCAAAGTCATTTTTAATAATCCTAATCCTTTTTCGAGTTTTTCGGGTTCTATATTTCTAGCTAAAGCTAATGTTTTTATGGGTAAATGCAATTTGGCAACATCAAATGCAATAGCGTCAATTCCAGTTTTCATGAATAAAATTTAAAGGTGTAAAGTTAAAATAGCTTTGGGGAAATGCAATACTTTGGGGGCTATAAAATGGCTATTTTTTAATTTTTAGGGAATAACCTGTAAATCTTGTTTTGTATTGTTAGATTGTTAGTTTTTCTGTCTTTTGTCAATGAAATATAATTTGGAAAATAATTTTAAAGCTTATTTTTAATTTGAGACCTGATTTTTATCATCTAATTTGAGAAACTATATTATTTTATATATGTAATCGATTGCATTTTGTTATAAAAAGAACTAAACTAAGTATTTTTGTACGTATTTAATAAGTATTTTTTAAGTACTTTAAAATGATTATAAATTGCGAAGTAAAATTGCATATTTGGTTGTTATTCTTTCCCAATTACCCTAAATTTGTTCGACTTTTTAAAAAAATATAATATTTATATCATTATGGCAAAATCTGCAATATTGAAGTCGTCTATAGCTAAAAAAGTAGCTATGGCGCTTTCAGGACTTTTTCTGATTATGTTTCTATCGCTTCACTTCTTTATTAATTTCGTATCGGTTTTTAGTGCCGATTCATTTAATGCGATGTCACATTTTATGGGTTACAACCCTTTAATACAATTTGTTATGCAGCCTGTTTTGGTTGCTGGAGTAGTTTTTCACTTCGTTATGGGATTCGTTCTAGAGTTGAAAAACAGGAATGCAAGACCTGTTGCTTACGTAAAGTTTGACGGTGCAGCAAACTCATCTTGGGCTTCTAGAAATATGATTATTTCCGGTCTGGTTGTGTTGGCTTTTTTAGGATTACATTTTTATGATTTCTGGGTTCACGAAATGGTTTACAAATATGTGGAGTCAAATGTTATTGATGAAACTAGATATTATCATGAATTAGTGGCTAAATTTGAAAGCCCGGTTCGTACAGGGTTATACAGTGTTGCTTTCGTTTTATTGGCATTGCACCTTTGGCATGGTTTTACTTCTTCTTTGCAATCTGTAGGATTCGATAACAAAATAGGGAAGTCATTGCATAAAATCTGTTATGCATTTGCAATTATAGTTCCTTTTGGATTTATTTTCATTGCGTTATTTCATCATTTTAATAATTAATATCGATCTATAATGAAATCGCCATCGGCAATAGTTTTGCGAAAGCGGACACCGATTAATAAATGGCGATAACATATATGACCAAAGACAAACAAAATTTCACATATATGAAACTAGATTCTAAAATACCAGAAGGTCACATTTCACAAAAATGGACTGATTATAAAGATCACTTAAGGTTAGTCGCTCCAAATAACCGACCAAAAATAGATATTATCGTTGTAGGAACAGGATTAGCAGGTGCTTCGGCAGCTGCATCTTTTGCCGAAATGGGTTATAATGTTAAAGCATTTTGTTACCAAGATTCTCCGCGTCGTGCGCACTCAATCGCGGCACAAGGAGGAATTAATGCCGCAAAAAATTATCAAAATGACGGAGACAGTACTTTCCGTTTGTTTTATGATACAATCAAAGGAGGAGATTACAGAGCACGTGAAGCAAATGTACACCGTTTAGCTGAAGTTTCTGGGAACATCATCGACCAATGTGTTGCTCAGGGAGTTCCTTTTGCTCGTGACTACGGAGGAATGTTAGATAACCGTTCTTTTGGAGGAACACAAGTACAGCGTACTTTTTATGCTGCTGGACAAACAGGACAACAGTTATTATTAGGAGCTTATTCTTCTTTATCAAGACAAATCGGTTTAGGAAAAATCGATATGTACAATCGCCACGAAATGTTGGAATTGGTAAAAGTTGATGGGAAAGCCCGCGGAATTATTGCCCGTAACTTGATTACCGGAGAAATAGAAAGACATTCTGCTCACGCGGTAATTATTGCGACAGGAGGATACGGAAACGTTTATTTCCTTTCTACCAATGCAATGGGATCAAATGTTACTGCTGGCTGGAAAATTCACAAACAAGGAGCTTTGTTCGCAAATCCTTGTTATGTACAAATTCACCCAACTTGTATTCCAGTTCACGGAACCAATCAATCTAAATTGACATTGATGTCTGAGTCGTTAAGAAACTCTGGACGTATTTGGGTTCCAAAGAAAAAAGAAGATGCAGAAGCGATTCGTGCAGGTAAATTGAAACCAACACAAATTGCTGAAGAAGATAGAGATTACTACTTAGAAAGAAAATATCCAGCATTTGGTAACTTAGTTCCTCGTGATGTGGCTTCAAGAGCTGGAAAAGAAGTTTGTGACGCTGGTCACGGAATTGAGGCTAACGACACTAACGAAGGTGTTTACTTAGATTTTGCTACAGAGGTTCAATCTAAAGGAAGACAAACAGCTTACGCAAAAGGAAATCACAATCCTACTCAAGAAGAAATTCTTACATTAGGAAAGAAATGGTTAGAGGAAAAATACGGTAACTTGTTTACTATGTACCAAAAAATCACTGATGAGAATCCTTATGAAACTCCAATGAAAATTTATCCTGCGGTTCACTATACAATGGGTGGTGTTTGGGTTGATTATAACTTACAATCTACTATTCCAGGCTGTTTCGTTGCAGGAGAAGCCAACTTCTCTGACCACGGAGCGAATCGTTTGGGAGCTTCGGCTTTGATGCAGGGATTGGCTGATGGATACTTTGTATTGCCTTATACAGTTTCTGATTATTTGGCTGATGATATTCGTACTGGAAAAATCTCTACAGATTTGCCTGAATTCGTTGAAGCTGAGAAAAATGTAAAAGATACGATCAATAAATTCTTGTCTAATAATGGATCAAAAACAGTGGATCACTTCCACAAACGTTTAGGTCATATTATGTGGAATAAAGTGGGTATGGGTCGTAATGAAAAAGGTTTAACAGAGGCTATTGAAGAAATTGCAGCTTTAAAAGAAGAATTCTTCAAAGAAGTTTATGTTCCTGGCAGTTCAGATGAATTGAATCCCGAATTAGAAAAAGCACTTCGTGTTGCCGATTTCATCGAATTAGGACAATTAATGGCTATGGATGCATTGCAGCGTAAAGAATCTTGTGGAGGTCACTTCCGTGAAGAATACCAAGATGCTGAAGGGGAAACTCTACGTGATGACGAAAACTTCAAATTTGTTGGCGCTTGGGAATACAAAGGATACGACATTAAAAATGAAGAGCTTCACAAAGAAGAATTGAATTACGAGTTTATTAAAATAGCAGCTAGAAATTATAAATAGTGATTAGTAACTAGTGAATAGTAATTAGTAAAGAGTATTTTAGATGGGAAAGTTCATACAAAGATTTATTAATTTGGCAAAAGGGGATTCAAATAGTGATTTTAACCTATAAAATAGCCAAACAATTTCCATCCAAAGAAATATATGCTTTGACAAGTCAGGTAAAAAGAGCAGCAGTTTCAATTTCTTCAAATATTGCAGAAGGATATGGAAGAAATGGAGATAAATCATTGAATCATTTTTTAAACATTTCGAGAGGTTCTCTATATGAATTAGAGACACAATTACTTTTTGTGAAAGAACTTGATTTTATTACTGACAGGAACTCTTTTGAAAAATTAAATTTTTTAATAGAAGAAGAAAGTAAAATGATAAATGCTTTTTCCGCAAAATTGGAATGCTAATCACTAATAACTAACAGCTAATCACCAAAAAATAAAAAAACATGAGTGCAGCAAAAAATATCAATATAAGCCTTCAGATTTGGCGTCAAAAAAACTCCAAAGAAAAAGGAAAAATGGAAACATATAAATTGAATGATGTTTCTACGGCAAGTTCATTTTTGGAAATGTTAGACCAATTGAACGAACAATTAGTAAACGAAAGAAAAGAACCAATCGCTTTTGACCACGATTGCCGCGAAGGAATTTGTGGAATGTGTTCTTTATACATCAATGGACGTGCACACGGACCAGATACTGGAATCACGACTTGTCAATTGCACATGAGAATGTTTAATGACGGGGATACAATCGTTATCGAACCTTGGCGTTCTGCAGCTTTCCCTGTAATTAAGGATTTGATTGTAGACAGAACTTCTTTTGATAGAATTCAGCAAGCAGGTGGTTTCGTTTCGGTAAATACTTCTGGAAATACTATCGATGCCAATGCAACTCCAGTTCCTAAAGATGATGCTGACAAAGCTTTTGAAGCAGCAGCTTGTATCGGTTGCGGTGCTTGTGTGGCTACTTGTAAAAATGGTTCTGCTATGCTTTTTGTTGGAGCAAAAGTTTCTCAATATGCATTATTACCACAAGGTAGAGTAGAAGCTACAGCACGTGTTTTGAACATGGTGCGTCAAATGGACGAAGAAGGTTTTGGTAACTGTACCAATACTGGAGCTTGTGAGGTAGAATGTCCTAAAGGAATTTCTTTGGAGAACATCGCTCGTATGAACAGAGAATATTTGTCAGCAAGTTTGAAATAGTATTTCAAATAATTATTATATCAAAAACGCATTCATTAATTTGGATGCGTTTTTTTATTGAGCCAAACATTTGAATCTGTTAAATCAATTTCGTGTCATCAATGTATCAATTTTCACTAATTTTATAGAATGAAAATTGCACTTATTCAATCCTCTTTATTATGGGAAAGCCCAAAAGAAAACCGAAATCATTTCGAAAAAAAAATTAATGGCATTACTGATAATGTAGATTTGATTGTACTTCCCGAAATGTTCACTTCAGGATTTACGATGAATCCACAAAATGTTGCAGAAAAGATGCAAGGCGAAACAATAACTTGGCTCATACATTTGGCAAAAGCCAAAGACACAGCCATTACAGGAAGTCTAGTTATTACCGAGAATGGGAATTTCTACAACCGGCTGGTTTTTGTTTTTCCTTCGGGGGAAATTCAGTTTTATGACAAAAAACACTTGTTTACGCTGGCAGGGGAAGACGAAATCTATACTGCCGGTAATAAAAAATTAATTATTGAATATAAAGGCTGGAAGATTTGCCCTTTGATTTGTTATGATTTGCGTTTCCCTGTTTTTGCCCGAAATGCAGAAGATTATGATGTGTTGATTTATGTTGCCAATTGGCCAAAAATCAGGATAAATGCTTGGGATGCTTTACTGAAAGCGCGTTCAATAGAAAACATGTGCTATGTTGTCGGAGTTAATAGAATTGGTGAAGACGATAATAAATTTCAGCACAATGGACATTCCCAATCGATTAATTTCTTGGGAGATTACATGCTGGAACCTGTGGAGTCTAAAGGTGTTTTTATTGTCGAATTGAATAAAGCGGAACTAATTTCAGCTCGAAAAAAATTCAATTTTTTAAGGGATCGGGATTCATTTGTTCTAAAATGAACTCATTTTGGATTTGCCTTTGTCTTTTTCTTTAGGCTTCTTCTTTTTCGGTTCGGGAGTATAAGGAATACTTAAATCGAAGGTTTCATGCATATCAAAATTAGCATGAAGGTTTATTTCTTTAGAATAATAAACGACTTCTTCGGTTTGTCGTTTTTCGAGATAATTTCCGGTGTCCCATTCCTTGTTTTTATTGTCATCATAAATGGCTCGAATGCCATATACACTTGGCTCAAGCAAATTAAATTCGATTTCTGTTTTACCTTCGGTATATTCACTGGCTTTTACTATATCTCCTTTGTCATTTGTCAATTCAATAATAACAGGAAAACGGTTCACATTTTTTAAGGAGAGAATCATACTCCCATAATCAGAAAAATTTCTAGTCTCTGTTTTAAAAGATAAAGTGTCATTCTTTTTTTCAAAAAAGTCGGTTACAGCGCCAGGCATCATCTTGAAATTATATTTTTGCGCTTCTTCGATTTTAAAATCAATATATAACTCCTGAGTAAACACATCATATGCTGTAGTAAATGGAACTGCAACCGAATCTTTGTTGATAAGCGTCATTTTAGATTTATCAAAACCCACCAAAGGAAGGCTGGATTCTAGCGTAAATCGGTCTCTAAAATTCAAAGACCCAGCTTGCAATGCTTTGATGCTTAAAGTGTCGTTTTTCTGTTTTTTAATTTTAATAGCATAATTTTTTGAGTATTTGCCTTTTGTAATATTTAGTGAAAGCGAATCAGTTTTCAGCGGTTTATACCAAACCTGCAAAGAGTCTTTTTTACTCATTTTAGTAATTATGGCAGGAATTATTTCATTTTGATTTTTCAAAGT
The DNA here is from genome assembly GCF_056403035.1 of Flavobacterium sp. P3_A6. NCBI lineage: Bacteria > Pseudomonadati > Bacteroidota > Flavobacteriia > Flavobacteriales > Flavobacteriaceae > Flavobacterium > Flavobacterium sp. P3_A6. Next base: position 255,033 of record NZ_JBFUGG010000002.1, read on the forward strand.
GAGTTTGGTCAATTCGCCATTCCTTCCGGGATTTCCTTCATAACCTACGATTAATCGGTTTCCAGAAGCTTGGCTTGGCTTATTAGCTTTAAAAGGAAGTGTTTCTTTAAACAATTCCAATTCAAAAACGGTGTCATTAGGTATGGTAATAATTTGTTTGTTAAAGCCAATTAAATCCGATTTTGGATTGAATTTATTATTACTGTTATTATCTTTCATAGCAACCAGAAAGTATTTCCCGGCTTTTAAATTTTCCAAACGAAACGTTTTCAAGCTATCCAATGTATTGGTAATGTAACGGGGATTTTCTTTATAAATCGTAGAATCATTAAATTTTTCATTCGCTTCATAAAGCATAATCGAAACAAATGAGGCTACTTCTTTCTCATGCGCATCTTTTACCCTTCCTCCAAGAGCTAATGAATCGATATAATCACCAGTTGAAAACACATATTTAAATTGATTATATGGATTTCCCTCATTATTATCGGCAATACTTTGACCAAAATTCAGGCTATAAGTAGTATCAGGCGCTAAAGTATCATTTATGGTAATGGTCAATGTTTTCGTGGGCGTTGTAGGAAGGACAAGTAATTCATTCTTCATCGGAGGCGAAATAATCAGCTGCTTATTAAGATTTTTAAGCTTGATATTTTCGTCAAAAGTAAGTTTGATTTTATTTCCAGTAAACTTAACAGAATAATTTTCAGGATAACTGGATTTTAATGTAGGCGCAATAGTGTCTTTCAAACCACCTGTAATGGAGCCCCTTTTGGCACAGCTTATAAAAAAAATCAGAAGCAAAAAAGGAATATATTTAAAATGTTTTTTGAACATAATCAGCTAAAATTTGATTCTACAAAATAACAATTATATTTACTGTAATCGAAATATTTTGCCAATTATTAGGAGCTATTTCCTGCTGTCCGCTATATCTTTTTATAAAGCAAAGAAAAATTGCTTTATAAAAAGGATGCCGCTTCCATCAGGGCTAGGGCTTTAGAAGACCGAAACCCGCTTTTTAATGGGCATTTCTCATGTGAATTCATTAAATTTGCACCCAAAATAGATCTTCAATGAGCAATATTAGAATTACCAAGCAGTTTAATTTTGAAACAGGCCACGCTTTGTATGGTTACGATGGAAAGTGTAAAAATGTGCATGGCCACAGTTATAAATTATCTGTTACTGTTATTGGAAAACCAATCACCGACCGCAATAATGTAAAGTTTGGCATGGTCATTGATTTTTCAGATCTGAAAAAAATTGTAAAAGAAGAGATTGTCGATCAGTTTGATCATGCTACTGTTTTCAATGAAACAACTCCTCATATTGAATTGGCAAAGGAACTAAAATCTCGTGATCATCACGTAATTTTAGTTGATTACCAGCCTACAAGCGAAAACATGGTAGTCGATTTTTCTCAAAGAATTATTCGCCGATTACCCGAAAACATTAAACTTTTCTCTTTAAAATTGCAAGAAACCGAATCTTCATTTGCTGAATGGTTTGCAAGTGATAATCAATAATTAATAATGGAGTTCATGCAATTATCAAATAATAAAAAAATTTATTTCGCTTCCGATCAGCATTTTGGTGCACCAACTCCCGAATTGAGTTTTCCTAGAGAGCAAAAGTTTGTCGCTTGGCTAAACGAAGTAAAAGACGATGCCGAAGCAATATTTCTTTTAGGTGATTTATTTGATTTTTGGTTCGAATATAAGACTGTTGTTCCTAAAGGATTTGTTCGTGTTTTAGGCAAACTAGCCGAAATTCGCGACAGCGGAATTCCTATTTATTTCTTTGTGGGAAACCATGATTTATGGATGGCTGATTATTTTGAAACTGAGTTGAATATTCCAGTTTATCATGATAACAAAGAATTTACTTTTGGAGATAAAACCTTTTTAATTGGTCATGGTGATGGTAAAGGACCTGGTGACAAAGGATACAAACGGATGAAAAAAGTATTTACTAATCCGTTTTCAAAATGGCTGTACCGTTGGCTTCATCCGGATCTTGGAATGAAATTGGCACAATATCTTTCTGTGAAAAACAAACTGATTTCTGGCGATGCTGATGTCAAATTTCTAGGGGATGAAAACGAGTGGCTCATACTTTATGCCAAGCGAAAACTGGAAACTAAGCATTATAACTATTTTGTATTTGGACACCGTCATCTGCCAATGATTAAATCAGTAGGAGAAAATTCAGAATATGTCAATCTCGGCGATTGGATTAGTTATTTTACCTATGGAGTTTTTGACGGAGAAACATTCGAAGTGAAAAAATTTGAATAAATTTCATTCATTTTCACCATATGACTTTTTTAATCATATTCATTTTTTAAGGATATTACTTTTTTGAATTTTCTTTTTCAGACTTTTCTTTTGGTTTTTCATCAAATGCAGAAATTATTTTGTCAAATAATTTAGAAAGCAAACTCCTTTTTGCTGTAACTATTTCTGCAGTCCCAATCATATTTTTCGAAAAGGATAGCATTTGATTGTTGTCACTTTTTAGACCTTGTGGTAAATCAACAATTATAAGATAATAATTTTGTGTAGGGATTAAAGATATTGATTTTACTTTACCAATAAGTTTTCCAAACTCTTGGTAAGGATAGGTAATCAATTTTATAATTACAGATTGCCCTCTTTTAATTTTTCCTGCTCCATGGGGCGGTACTATTAAATGACCTAAGACTTTATTATCTCTTGGCAATACACTAAAAATGGGGTCACCTTGTTTTATTGTTTGATATGAAGTGATAAATTGCATCATGTCAACCTCTCCATCTTGTGGTACTTTAAGGACATATTTTGATTCCCAAAGATTTATCGCTTGTAGGAGTTGCTGATATGAATTTATCAATTTCATTTCTAAATCAGAAATATTCGCATTTCTTTGATAGTCTAATAAATTTTCATTTTGTTTATTATCGTTAATGTTAAAACTATTTTCAATATCTTTCGCTTCATAGTTTTTCAAATTTTCTTTTTCCCGTAAATAATTATGGTTGCTTTGTTCATATTCAGTTTTTATTATTAGCCCTTTAGAAAAAAGAATAGAGTCTTCCTCCACTTTGTTTTTTAAAAGTAGGATATCAGTTTTCTTAATTCTTTTAATACTTTGTCTCTGGCTCAGCATCTCAAGGTATTTCCTAGACTGCTGAATTAAGACCGTTTTTTTAGCATCAAATTCGTTGGGCATTTTAGCTTTTTGTAATGAATAAAGGACATTTAAAAGATTGAGATAATATTCTTCTATTTCGCCCAATCTGTAATCCATCGCAAAATTGAGATTTTCTTCTCTTAAATCGAAAAGATTACTTTGAAATTTATTCAGGACAATTTTGAGTTTAGAAATTTCTTCTTCATTGGCTGAATTTTCAATCACAGCTAAGAAATCACCTTTTTTTAAATATTTATGTGAAATAAACTGTTTCATTATTATTCGCCCTGAATTTTGAGCTACTATTTCAATAGGTGGATTTTCTGCTGTAACTTTTGCTTCTCCTATAATTATTTCTGGCGATTTAATAATTGACAATAAAAATATTGTAATACATATTATCGCTAAGAGAGAATAAAATAAAATAGAATTGAATTTAGGAAATTGATTTATGGTATCTGTAAATTCTTCAGAATGTTTAATTTGATTGTTCATTTGCTTCCAGAATCATTTGGTTTTGTATTAATCTATAATAAAATCCTTTTCTTGCTAGTAAATCTTTTTCAGTACCAATCTCTACGATATTACCTTTATCAAGTACTACAATATTATCTGCATTTCTTATAGTTCCCAATCGGTGAGCCACTATTATTACTGTTTTACCTTCAAAAATTTCGTTAAGATTTTTTATCAATATACTTTCATTGATAGAATCCAGTGAATTAGTTGCCTCATCTAAAAACAGATAATCAGGATTCTTGTATAATGCTCTGGCAATCATTATTCTTTGTTTTTGACCTTCACTTAGCCCTCTCCCATTTTCTCCCATTAAAGTGTTAAATCCAGCAGGCATACTTTCAATTTCATCTAATAAATTAACTCTTTTTATTACCTCATAGAATTTATCTATATTGTATTCATTTCCTAAAATAATATTATCCTTTATACTTTCTTTAAATACATCTGAATTTTGATTYACAACTCCTAATTTGTCTCGCCAGACCCCTAAATCAATAGAAGCCATATTTGCGCTTCCTATGAAATAGTCCCCTGATGTAGCCTTATATAATCTTGATAGTATTTTTAACAATGTACTTTTCCCGCTTCCGCTTGCTCCAACAATTGCAGTAATTTTTCCCTCGGGTATTGATAAATTTATATTGTTTAAAGTGTATTTAGGTGAATTATTATAATTGAAATAAATATTTTTTAAGACTAAAGATTTATTTTCAGGTAATGAACGATGGTAAATATTTTCTTCTAACTGTTCATCTGGAATATTACTGGATTCATTTATTCTGATAAAACTAATATATGCAGTTTGATAGGAGGAAATAAATTGAATTATCGTCATAAGTGGACCTTTGAGTTGTCCCAAAATGTATTGAACAGCAATCATCATTCCAAGAGTTATTTCACCCTCAATAACAAAATAAACGGCTAAAAAAGTTAAGGCAATGTCGGATAAAGTACTAATTAGATTACTTCCTACGGAATCAATTTGGTTGATTTTTAAAATTTTAAGATTGATATGATATAATTTTACCTGAACTTTTTCCCAAGACCATCTTTTACCTTGTTCATAGTTGTTATTTTTAATTTCCTCTATATGTGTTAAAAGCTCTATCCAATGGCTGTTATTTTTTGCTTTGAGTGCAAAAAATTCAAAATCCATTTTTTTTCTAACATTCCAAAAAAACAAAGTCCATGTAATATACAATACTGCACCTATAAGAAAAACTAAAAGTAAAATTGGCTGATATATGCATAGTATTATTCCAAATATAGTAAGGTTAAAGAAGGCAAGTACAATGCTAAAAGCAGAATTCATAATAAAATTTTCCATTCGATCATAATCCAATGCCCTTTGAAAAATATCGCCAACTAATTTGTTTTCAAAATACCCAAGTGGGAGTTTTAGTAATTTTATAATGTAGTTTGAAAGAATAGATATTTTAATCCTTGACGAAATATGGATGTTTATGGATTGCCTTATCCAGTTGCCTATACTAACACTAATGACTAATACTACATTTGCAATAAGAAGCAAAACTATAAAATTGTAATCTTTTGCTGTTATCCCAGTATCGACAATAGACTGAGTAATGAATGGTAAAATAGCTTGAACTAAAGTGAGTACTAACATCGTAAGAAGCAACTGAATCGTTTGCTTCCGGTATGGTTGTAAATGACTAATGAAATAATTAAAAGCGTAAATTTTAGATGGATTTGAAGATGGTTTAATATCGTTAAATTGATCTGTGGGTTCCAATAACAATAATATACCTTTTCCTGATTTTTCATTGTTCACACCAATCCATCGTTTTTCAAATTCTTCTTTGGTATATTTTACTAAACCTAAAAGAGGATCAGATACATAAATGTGTTTTGCTGTAGTTTTATAAATGACTATATAGTGTTTATTGCCCCAATGTGCAATACATGGAAATGGTATTTTATTATCTAAATTTGATAATGTCGCTTTTACCGGCAGTGACTTTAACCCTAATCTTTCTGATGTTAAACCAAGTTCATATAATGATAAACCTTCTTTGGAGATTGAAGAAAGTTCTCTAATTTCTTGTAAGGAAATAAACTTTCCATAAAATTTAGCAATAATCTGAATACAGGTAGGACCACAATCTTTGCCATCTAACTGTCTGTAATTTGGGAATCTACTCATGTAATTTTTTAAAACAATAGATGTAAAATAATTTTTCAAAATCATTTTTTAGTAGTATGCTTAGTAATCTGTCTATGACTTGAATATGAAACCAAATAGGTTGTTCATGAGGAATAGTTTTAAAATTTAGGTTCAAGTCTATCGTCTCAGTTTTTTTTAAAATTGTCAGTAATGTTTTTTCATTTTTTGAATTAGCTTCTAAAAACTTGTATTCGGTTTCTTTTCTTTTCTGAGTAAGATAATTTGAGGAATGTGTTTTCGAATTAAGTTTTCCAAGATAAAAATTATAAACATCTTCCATTTTTGCATTAATTTTTGAAAGATAAGGGGGTAATAAACTCCCTAAAAAAGCTTCTTTTGTTGAATCATTGCTGTTAATTGCATTCGTAAAATTAGTTAGAAATTGATTTACTGTTTTTTCATTTTTCTTTCCAATAAATTTTATTTCAGGATAGCAAAAAATGTTGTTATACGGGAAACTATATTGATGTTTTGAAAACATATTCTGGAAAAAAACTAACCATTTTTGTTTTTCAGTTTCAAATTCTAATTTTCTGTTGTCAAAAACAATATAGCATCCTTTTTTTTCCTGATGATCCTCATCGACTTGATAGACATAGAATTGAAGTTTAATATTCTCAGCTTTTATTTTTGCAATAATTTCTTTTAATTCTTGAAAACTGAATAAGTTTTCTACAAATAAGATAAGATCAGGCTGTAGATAATCATCAAAAATTAAATCATTAGAATATTTATTTTCCAGAGGTATATGATACTCATTAATAAAGGAGTTTAATTCTAAAAGACATTTTTTTTGATTGTTTTTGTGTGTTATTGAAATTAATTTCAAGATTTTTTTGGATTCAGTAGGAAAATATATGTTGAAATGTCTGCTTTTTATTTTTTCTGATTTAAAATGATATATTCCATTTAAAAAAAGAAAATAATCCATTAAAATTGAAACTATTTTTGCAATTATAACATGAAACTCAATTTGTGAAATTGAGGTGCTTAAAAATCCTTTGTACTCAGATAAATTGTAAAGTGTTTCATTAAGGCTAAAAGCCAAAACATCTTGTTTTTGTTTTGGATAAGAACTGATTATATAGTTTCTTACAAATTGTAAATCTTTGTTTTTGTCTACTATTACAATGCCCTTTGACAATACTAATCTGTAAAAATCACCTTGTTGATAATGTTTAGCCAAAATGCTGAAAACTTCAGTAATATTAAACTTAATGGTATTAATTTTAATACCCTCAAAGTAAAAAGATTCCTTTGATGCATATGAAAATTTATTACTGACCAACAGTAAATCAATATCATTTGCCTGAGTCGGATTATCAACATAACTACCAAATAAAATGCCCCCTTCAATGTCAGGAAAATAATTATTTAGAAAATTATCTATTAATATGTACTTCATTATTTTATTTTCATTTCTCTCCAGTTTTATAAAATAGTCAACTACAAGCGGATAGAATTTTGTTTAAATATCTTTTCTCTTTTTATAAATCGTTTAATCTAATTAATTTTCTTTCCGAAGTATATATTTGTTATATCTTTTTCCTACAAAAAAATCATTTGTTACAATGGTAGGAAATCGAAAATTAAATTAGCTTAAGTTTTCTGCACAGCATATAAAATGATTTCGTGTTTTTTGGTTTTATCTAATTATTATTTTTGGTTTTATAGATTTATCTAATGKACAATCATAAATAATGAAATTCTTTTCAACATATTTATTATATTCTTCCTTTAACTTATAATTATTTTTTACTTTAATTTTCATTTCTTTTTTAAATGTTTCAATACCATATGCATATCTTTCGGTTATGAACAAATTATCATCGTCATAAACAATAGGGAAAAATAGATCTATATAGTTTTTGTAGTCCTGAAATTGTTTATCGGTCAAAATTTCTAATAGATCTTGTACAATATTTATTTCATATATATAGAAATTATAATTGCCTTTAAAAAGCATTGTTTTTTCAGTAACCTCCTCTTTTTTGTTTTTGGTTAACGATGCTTTTAACTTCGAATCTGTATCATACATTTTAGAGAATTTATTATAAAAATACTCTGTTGGATTCAGTTTATCTCTTATCCGACCTATTAGTTTTACTTCTTGACTTTTACTAAATCCTGATGTTGCTGCCTTAATTTGATCAATTAATTTTTTTAAAATTAAGGTAGTATCTTTAGGGCAGCGTTTTTCATACCAAAAGTACCTAACGTAGCGTGCTTCATTAAGATCCTTTAAAGTGAGATTATTTCTTTTTTTCTCTATTATGTCATTTTCTTTGTATTTTTCAAAAGAACCATATTTGAAATCTATATAATCTTGAAGGCTTGAATACTTTTTATCTTTTTCTAAAACAAAGCTAAATGTCTTATCTGTAATCAATATGTTGAAAATTTCACCCAAATAAGTATAGTTTGTAAAATATACAATTGAAAACTCTTTTTTGTTTTCAATTAATTCAGTGATATTTTTGATTTCAGGCCTGTTTTCGAATAACATATATTTATCATTATTAAAAAAAACATACAAACGACCAATATAAAAAACTAAGTAACTATCCTTGTTTTGAATCAATATTGGTTTATCGTTATTATCAAGTTCAACATGATATACAGGAAATACTTTTGAGTTTTCAAAAAGAGCCTCTTTATCTTTTATGGGTTCAATTTTCTGCATTATACCTTTCCCGCTAGAATCCATATTGATTTGCTCATACATCATCTGTTTTTGCTCCTCGGTTTGTGAAAAGCAAAATACAGCTACTTGCAAGCAAATAGCTGTAAGTATTAATTTCATTCTCATTGATGAACACCTGTAATTTCATAGACACCATTGCTAAAACTTATTGAATCTTTGGGAATCCAGTCATAGTTACCGGTTAAACTATTTGCAATCCTATAATTCCAATCATTGTATTCTACTATAACCACTTCATGCGCAGTTGTTGTATTGTGGTTCTCAGGAGTTGGTTTATCAGTAATATAGTTTGCAATTACGGCATGATTTGCATCTAATGCAGCATTTACTTGGGTAACATTGTTTACTTGAGCTGTATTAAAATAGCCTTGAATCGCCCAAGTTGCTTGATTAGGGGTTAGTCCTTGGTTCCATGCTGTTCCGGGTAATAACCCATCTATTGCGTCAACATGTGCTGCAGTTGTAAGAGGATTCGTAGTATAACCCAAATAATTTGATACGAATGATATTGTATAACTTACACATGATCCTAGTGTGCTAAGCTGTAGCGGAACAGTTGCTGGTAGATTTGGCAAGCCATGACCGCCTGTGTCGCTCGAATAGCCACCGCCACCAGATCCATAATCCCAACCTTGGTTAGCATTCCCGTAGGAATCATCAGAATAATCAACAGTACCACCAAATGGATCATACCATCCGCCGCCACCACCATATTCGATTGTTATACCATCTCCATTGTCCCACCAGGTATTATACCAGTCGCCTCCTAAAACGGTTTTACTTTCAATGGGATTTATTACTTCTAAATCCATTGCCAGATCACTGATCTGTTTCTTTTTTTGTTTCATTGTGCCAATCATAGTTTAAAATTTAGAATTGTTAAAGAATTAAATTAATCTCATTTATTCGGAGTTTCAGTAAATACAAATCATTTGTTGCTTTTTGATATTCAAGTTTTATATTAAATGTTTCTACTAACTGAATTTTGTACTCTACTGTTGTTTTTCTTCCAAGTCTAAGGAGTTCTTCGAACATTTCATCTATAGTTTTGGATAGTCTTAATTGTTCAAATAGCGATTTTTTTTGTAAGATCAGAGATAATTTGTAATTTGATAGATCTTCTATTTCGCTATCAATTTTCTTTTCATTCTCTATATAGGTAAATTCAACATAATCTTTTTCTAGATTAGCTAAAGCCTTCTTCTTTCGTGCAGCCCCCCAATCCAAGATTGGAATTTTAGTTCCTATTGTCACAAATTGACTTTGTGCAGGAGTGTCGTATAAATTTGCAAAATCATTGGCTGTAGAATTCAATCCCATTCCTAATTGCAGGTTTACCGAAATTGCTCCTTCCTTTTTTACTTTTTCAATATTTGATTCGCTTTCCAATAATTTAATTGTTTTTTCTAGATCGAATCCATTGTTTTTAATTGAAAATTTCAATTCTTTTTTATCAATAGGGTAATCACCTTGATCAATTGCCTTTAAAGAAAAATCATTTTCATAATTCATTAAACTTTTTAAAGATTTGATTCCTGATAAAAACTCCATAGAATTTATGTTGAGTTGGCTTTTTAATTGTTCCAAAATTATTTTTGTTTGCTCTACTTCAATCTTTATCGTTCTTCCATATTTAAACTTTTGTTCTATCTCTATTAGATTTTTCTCCGTTTTGTCTATATTTTCTTTCAAAAGTTCAATTTTCATTTGAATTAACTGTGTATCAAGGTAAAGTTTTGATACTTCGTATTTTAATTTTATTTTTTCCTTCAAAAAATCTATTGAGTCTTTTTTTATATTCAAATAATTAAGTTGTCTATTCCATTTAAAGCTGTTAAAACCATTAATTGTTTGATTATATGAAATGCTAATCCAATTACTTGAGAAACTATTAATATTATTATTGAAATTTCTTGAACCGTTAATTGAACTTGTCAAGCTTAAAGATCCGCCAGTAAAAGGCAATGCCTGAGAAATTGTGAAATTTAGAGTAGAATTTAAGTAGTTTCGTTCAATAAATTTTTGACTCCCGTCTGATTGAATAACTTCTGAAATTGATCTTTGGTAGGGAAAAGTAATTGAGCTTGAAATTTTCGGTAATAGTGAAATTTTATAAAAGCTACTCTCAATATTGCTTCGAGAAAAATTATTGTAAATCATTTTCATTCTATTGGATTGTACCATAGCAATTTCATTTACTTGATCGATTGTCATTATTGTTTGCGATTTTAAAGTAAATGTCACCAAGAACACAAAAAAAGACAGTTTTAAGCTTATTCTATTCATTTTATAAATTGCTACAAATTTTTATAGCCTATACAATCTATATTTAACAGGAAATAAAAGTATATTTATGCGTGCAAATATTCCTATCGTGCGCAAATGTCTTATAATAAATATCAAATTACAATACCTACTTTTAGTGATATTTCAATTAATTTTGAGAAGTAAATGTAAATGGATAAATAGACCAAAGAAAGTGTTGTGATTATATATCCGAAGTATATTGGGAAAGGAAATTCAAAAATTGGTTACTCATACTGTAAATACTATTTTAAGGTACATAAAAACCCCATTTTTATATCTTGCGTAAATTTTTTTTAATACAATAGAAGGTCAAATACGGAAACAATATTTGATGTGTTAATAAGAAAGACGGCCCCTTTGTTATTAAGGGTTTGATACTATTAAATAGAATAAATATCGTAATTATTTACTTATGTAATAGTTGTTACCCATGATTTTCGTGCTCTTCCAGGTCTTTCTGCAAATCAAGCGTTCTAAATCCAGGTAATTTGATTCCAGTAAAAATCACTACCAATAGCGTCATGCTTCCTCCAAAAACAACTGCCGAAACTGCTCCCATTAGTTTTGCCGTCAATCCGCTTTCAAAAGCCCCCAACTCGTTAGAAGAGCCTACAAAAATGGAATTCACTGCCGAAACTCTGCCTCTCATATGATCTGGTGTTTTGAGCTGTAAAATCGTTTGGCGGATCACCACTGAAATTCCATCGGCAACACCACTGAAAAACAAGGCAAATACAGACAGCCAGAACCAAGGCGAAAGCCCAAAAACAATAATACATACACCAAAAGCAAAAATAGCCGACAGCAATTTTATTCCTGCATTTTTATAAAAGGGAAGATGTGCAGAAACAAACATTGTCAATAAAGATCCAACAGCTGGTGCAGCACGTAAAATACCAAAACCTTCTGGCCCAACTTTTAAAATATCCTGGGCGAAAATAGGTAAAAGTGCCACTGCACCTCCAAAAAGAACGGCCACCATATCCAGTGTCAAAGCTCCCAAAATAGATTTATTGGTAAACACAAATTTCACTCCTTCTTTTAGACTTTCCATTATAGGTTCGCCAATTTTTGGATTCAAGATAGGCTTAGCCGAAATTTGCGTTAAAGTTAATAATGCTAAAATGGAGCAGGCAAAAATGGAACACATTGACCAATGTACTCCTATCCAGGTAATCGAAAATCCAGCTACAGCAGGCCCTACAACAGCGCCAATTTGCCATACCGAACTACTCCAAGTGGCTGCATTGGGATAGGCTTTTTTAGGAACAATCAGCGCTAAAAGAGAAAAGATGGTTGGTCCAAGAAAAGAGCGGACCAAGCCTCCTAAAAAGACTAAAAAATAAATGGAATACAAAACAGTATTAGTAGACCAACTACTCACAATTCTTGGCCAAGTCAGCAAAAACAAACCAAAACTAATTATTGAAAAACCTAAAATACATTTAAGAAGCATTCCCTTTTTTTCTTTTTGATCCACTATGTGACCTGCAAACAATGCCATTCCAATGGCTGGAATCACTTCCATTAATCCAATAATTCCTAACGAGAGTGCACTTTTGGTTAAACTATACACTTCCCATTCTATGATGATAAATTGCATTGACCAGGCAAAAACCATAGCAAATCGCAATAACAAAAACACATTAAACTCTCTATAACGCAAGGCTGCGTAAGGATCTTTTACTTTCTTACTCATAATCTTTTCTATTTAATATCTTTCAATCGTAATTGAATGCTCACTTTATCATTCCATTCATTCTCATCGATGCAATATACGGCATCAAATTCTTTTTGATTGCACGTTAACTCTTTTTTCTTTCCTAATCCAAAGCCAATGGCAGTAAGGCCTTCGGAGTCATTTTGTTTTACAAATAGCTTTAAATGCTCATCTTCAGTTCCTAGTGTTTTGGCATAACCTGTGTCTTTTATTTTTTTGGTTAAAAAAACTGGGGTCATATTTAATGGGCCAAATGGCTCAAATTGTTTTAGGATCCGAATTAGTTTTGGGGATATGTCTTCAAAATTAATTTCGGCATCAATCGATATTTCCGGAGTTAATTGATCGGGATGAATGGTTTCCTGCACCGTTTTTTCAAATGCATTTTTGAAATTTTGATAATTTTCGGCTGCCAAAGTCATTCCTGCTGCATACATATGTCCGCCAAACTGCTCTAAATGCTCAGAACAGGCTTCCAAAGCATTGTACACATCAAATCCTTTTACAGATCGTGCCGAAGCGGCATATTTATCCCCACTTTTTGTAAAAACTAATGTGGGGCGATAATAGGTTTCTATCAACCGAGAAGCCACAATTCCAATAACTCCTTTGTGCCAATCTTCTTGAAAAACTACTGATGTGAAGTTTTTCTCTTCCTGATTTTGGGTAATTTGCTGGAGCGCTTCTTTAGTGATTTGTTTGTCTAAATCTTTTCGATCAGAATTATATTGTTCAATTTCGGAGGCAAATTGCTGTGCTTGCTCAAAATCAAATTCGGTTAATAATTCGACTGCATGATTTCCATGTTTGATGCGGCCTGCTGCATTGATTCTAGGCGCTATTATAAAAACCACATCGGTAATATCGAGTGTTTTCTTCTTTATCTGATGTATTAATGCTTTAATTCCGGGCCTTGGTTCTGTATTAATAACCTGTAAGCCAAAATAAGCCAATACACGATTTTCACCAGTCATGGGTACGATGTCGGCGGCTATTGCGGTAGCTACCAAATCAAGATACAATACTAAATCTTCAATGGTTTGATTTCTATTGCTACCCAAAGCCTGAATAAGCTTGAAGCCTACGCCACAACCGCATAATTCATCATAAGGATAGCTGCAGTCTTCGCGTTTTGGGTCAAGAACCGCAATGGCTTCTGGTAAAATAGCTCCAGGTCTGTGATGATCACAAATGATGAAATCAATGTTTCGCTCTTTTGCGTAAGCGACATGATCGATGGATTTTATGCCGCAATCCAAAGCAATAATTAACGAAAAGCCATTGTCATCGGCGAAATCAATTCCTTTGAAAGAGATTCCGTAACCCTCATCATAACGATCGGGAATATAAGTGGCAATGTTGGGATAATAGCTCTTCAAATAAGACGAAACCAATGAAACAGAAGTTGTCCCATCGACATCATAATCACCAAATACAAGAATGTTCTCTTGGTTTGCGATAGCTTTTTCGATGCGTTCTACCGCTTTGTCCATATCCTTCATTAGGTAAGGATCATGTAAATCGCTTAACGTTGGGCGAAAAAATTGTTTGGCCTGTTCAAAAGTTTCAATGCCTCTTTGTATTAATAAAGCAGCGACAAATTCTTCTATATTCAAAGCTTGGGCTAAGTGCTTTATTTTTTCATCAGCAGGTTTTGGCTTTAGGGTCCAGCGCATTTTTTTATGGAGGTTTTAGTGTCTAATTTTTTACATTTATGAAATAGAACTATTTCAAAATTAATGCTTCTCCTTCAAATTGAATTCCGTCCCAACCTGTTTTCATAAAATTGCGGATGTTTTGATGATTAGTTCCATTGGGGTCACCCAAAACTTCTTCAAAATAATAAGCTCCAAAACAGGCTAAAGTTTCCGCTTGAGATAAATTTTGCAATTGAGCAAAAGCAAATAATTTGCAGGAACCTGAATTTTCTCCGTTGGCATTGTGTTGCTCTCCATTTTTAAACGCTGTTGGAGTAAACGTGTAATTTTCTTCTATTGTTGCGATCGTTTCTGCGAATGTTATCGCTGCTGGAGTTTGTTTTAGTTTGTCTAAAAAGGTATTGATATTCATGTTTTTGTATTTATTCTTCTTCTTCTTTTTGAAATTTATTTTTCTTGGCTTCTTTTATAATTGTTTTTCCGGCAACGACTACGACAATTTCACCTCGGGGAGCTGTCTTTTCAAAATGAGTCAGCACTTCGCGAGCCGTACCGCGTACATTTTCTTCGTGCAGTTTGGATAATTCTCTGCAGACACAAATGATGCGGTCTTCGCCAAAATAAGTAATAAATTCGGCTAAAGTTTTGACTAATTTATGCGGGGAAACATACAGTACCATCGTGCGGGTTTCTTCTGCAAGTTCTAGGTATCTCGTTTGTCTTCCTTTTTTTTCAGGCAAAAAACCTTCAAAGACAAATTTATCATTCGGTAATCCGCTATTGACAAGAGCAGGTACAAAAGCTGTAGCACCAGGCAAACATTCTACTGCAATTCCGTTTTCTATGCAGGCTCGGGTCAGTAAAAATCCCGGATCCGAAATGGCTGGAGTTCCTGCATCCGAAATTAAGGCGATGTTTTCGCCGGCTTTCAATCTGGAAATTACATTCTCGATTGTTTTGTGTTCGTTGTGCATGTGATGGCTGTGCATGTGTGTGCCAATCTCAAAATGCTTGAGCAATTTACCGCTGGTTCTGGTGTCTTCGGCTAGAATTAAATCTACTTCTTTAAGAATCCTAATGGCTCGAAAAGTCATGTCTTCGAGGTTGCCGATAGGAGTTGGTACGATATATAATTTTGACATTTTTCTTGCTTAAAGAAAGGATTTAATAAAATAGAATAACTGATTTAATTCTTTTAAAACGACAAGAATTTTTTCTCTATGATTTCCATAAAACGGTGTTCATATTCTTCTTTTCCTTCCCAGTTATTATAATCCGGCTTCACTAATTCGTCGATGAAAGTTTTAGTTTCCATAAAAGTATCAAATGTTATCAATTGGTTGAGAACACGGTTATAATCCTCATTACTTCCGCCAAATAAATGTTTGACAAATGCGATTCGGTCATTCAGCCCAATATTGATTTCTTTTGCCAGTTTGTCATTCAAAGTAATTGATTTGGGCTCTTCTTTTTCGAAACTGGTTTGAGGAGCAGCTAAAATTGGTTCTTTTTCGAGCTCAAAAGAGGGAGTTGTTTTGATGGTTTCCGGCTCTTGTTTTTTATCCGATGCTGAAACTTTTACAAAATCAGGGTCAGTATATTTTCCGCCTAGAAGATCGTCAAAAGAAATTTGAACAACATCTTTTTTCTTTGGCGTTTCTTCTGGTTTTACAGACTCGATTGGTTCGGCAATTGGTTCAATTTCTGTTTCTTCTAAAATAAACAATGGTTTTTCAATTGGTGTCTCTGCTTCTAATTTTTCAGTAATAATTTTTCCTGATTCTTCTGCCACTGCTAAAGGTTCAGGAATTATTGAAATAGGAAGTTCCTCGGTTGCAGTAAGGACTGCTTCTGGTTCAATTTTGTTTTCTTCTACTTTTACTTCTTGATCAATAGTTTCAATTACTGGAGTTTCATTTATCGCTGTGTTAATAATTACTGCAGGCTTTTGAAATTCAGGAACGGCTATGCTCTCAAAAAATTCTTTCATTTTCTCTACAACTTCAGCTTGGCCAATAGTAGGTTTGGGTTCTCCAAAATACTCTTCAACAAATCGTAAAACAGCTAATTTTTCATATAATTTTTGTGTTTCCAAATAAAGCTGATTAATGTCAGATTTATTTTTAAGTTGTAAAATTCTATGAGCAATGCTGATTAAATCGGCTTCTAGTTTTTTTTGCATAACTTTTGAAATTATAATGAATATGTGGCTTTATATAAAATTGTTCTTTATTGGTAATGGATGAAGCGGATTAAATTTCTTTTTCAATTTTATTATTGAAATAAGACCTCTCAAATTTTCGAATTGATAAAAATTATCTACTTTTGAAACGAGGTAAAATAGAAGTTTACCCCAATTGATTTATTACCGTTACAAAGTAATAAAAACTATTCATTTTTTAAGGCAGAAAAATACAAAATGTTTCTCGAAAACACAGTAAATCATAAAGAGCAGTTTGGATGGATTGAGGTCATCTGCGGATCCATGTTTTCGGGAAAGACCGAAGAACTCATCCGTAGATTGAAGCGGGCTCAATTTGCTAAGCAAAAAGTAGAGATTTTTAAACCCGCTATAGACACCCGTTATCATGATGAAATGGTCGTGTCCCACGATAGCAACGAGATTCGTTCTACACCCGTTCCAGCAGCAGCTAATATTGCTATTTTGGCACAAGGCTGTGATGTAGTCGGGATTGACGAAGCGCAGTTTTTTGATGACGAAATTGTTACGGTTTGCAATGACCTTGCCAATCAGGGGATTCGTGTGATTGTTGCCGGTTTGGATATGGATTTTAAGGGAAATCCTTTTGGCCCAATGCCTGCACTTATGGCTACAGCTGAATATGTTACTAAAGTGCATGCGGTGTGCACCCGAACAGGGAATTTAGCCCACTATAGTTTTCGCAAGACTGATAATGACAAACTAGTAATGCTTGGAGAAACTGAGGAATATGAGCCGTTAAGCCGTGCTGCTTATTATCATGCGATGCGCAAAGATGAGGAGCAGAAGTAAAATAACAAACCCTTTCAAATGTTTAAATTTTGAAAGGGTTTATTTTTAATCAGTTGAATTTCTCAAGGCTCTGCTCGGGGTAATTCATTTTCTAAATTTAATTTCGTGCTATTTATTGTTTTTCAGCCTTTTAAAATCCTCAATATACAACCCTTTGGCAGTATTTGTAGGGTTGAATGCAGTAAGGTTGCCAATTTTTAAAGACAAAGAGAGGTCGGTGGTTTTTGCTGTAGTTCGCATAGTTTGGCCCGTAATTAATTCGATGGCTTTCTTTAAACAAGGATCTTTTACGTTTCCAAATTCAACCAGATTTAAGAAAGTGCTATAAGGATTGATTTCGTAATCAGGTTTAATATTCGCTGGATTTGCGTCTTTGTCTTTGTTATAATATGAAAATGTAATGGGTTGCAATTGCCATTTGTGTTTGGTGCTTCGATTGACATAGGACGTATAACCATAAGCAGGAGAATCATATAGTGTGTTTGAGCCTACAAATTTGCCAACGGTTTCTTCACCTATTGTGATTACGTTAATGTATTTTTTTAGGCATTGTATGGTAAGCTCACTCGCAGAAGCGGTTTGAAAACTTACCAGCACATATATTTTTGTCAAAGCGAGGCTGTTTATACTTTCTTCTCTCTGAAAAGTTGGTTGATTATCAACTAAGTTGAAAATTTTTACTTTTTCGGAAAGATTTTCATAGCCATCATCACTATTGTGTTTATCATTGAAGTCTAAATAAATATATGGTTTATTGGTAAAACTCCCGTTAATCATTTGTGCCAGAGCTACTGCCGTTTCTAATGAGCCGCCTCCATTGTATCTTAAATCTAAAACCAATTCGTTAATTCCATCCGATTGCATTTTAGCGAAAGCCAAATTGAGTTCATCATTATAATTTGATTTGAAAGCATTAAAAACCAAATAACCAATGTTCTTTCCTCCATAAACTTTCTTTTCGTAATAAGCAACTGGGTTTTCGTCAATTTCGGCTTTTGCTATAGTCACAGTTCCTGCTTTGTCTGTGGTTACCATACTACTGCTTGTAAATTGCACGCTTGCTGCCAAAGTAATTGTGAGTTGTGTGTTTTCTAGTTGGTCATAATTACTTGAAGTAAGCTGGCTTCCATTTATTTTTGTAATAACGTCGCCTCTTTTCAATCCAGCCAAAGCTGATGGTGAGTCAGGTACAATGTAGTTAATTAAGGCTACCATATTTATATTGGATGCATCTTTAGGATAAATTGCATAACTAAAACCACCTTTTTTTTCGACTTCTGCAATTTTTGAAGCATGCACTATCTCATTACTATTTTCAATCCAAGAAAATTTATCAACAGTTCCTCTTTGATATAGGAGTGAATAAAAAAGCGCATCGGGAGTTTTCCCGTTAATAAAATTGTTATAGACTGCGGTAGAAGCGATTTTGCTGTCAGACAAATCGGCAACATTGGGTTGCCAGTAATACCAAGAATTCATAGCTTTCCAAACAAAGTTGTTAATCTCGTCTGGCTTGGTAGCTGTGGTTTCATTAGAGTCAGAATCAGAATCCTTGCTACAAGCTGTAAAGACCAATCCTAGAAACAATGTTATAATAATATATTTTAATTTCATTATTTTTTCAATCGTTTAATTTAAGTTAGATTTGTGTGTATAAAACTCTAAAAGTATGAAGAATAGTATTCCAAAAGCCGTCTTTTTATTGTTTTCTTTCGGAATTTTTTTTCTTTTTTCCTGCTCCAGACAACTTTTAGATATTAAAAACCAAACGTATAAAAGTTATAACAGGAATAGTGAGAGAGGATATGTAGTTAGTTTTAAATTAAATAACATTGCAGTTATTCCTAAATCGGTTGTGATTAATGGTATTGTTCAGGATATATCCGAAGCAAACAAAATTGGTGATGCTTACCAAGTAAATGTGATTGCACAAACTGCCATAATTCATAATTATCAAGTAAAATTAGATAAAAAAGAAAATGGAATTTATTTTGAGAAAAATTCCGATATATTTTTTCAACCTGTAAAATTTAAATTAATCACCGATTAATTCTTTTTTAATGAAAATCAAAAGGAGTGAAAAATCTAAAATTCTAGTAATGATTCCAAAGGGATTCTTAACTTTAATAAAACTGCAAAATAAGGACTATTCCATTGCTATTTTTTTTAACTTTGATGTAAAATGGACTACCATGGACTTACAAACCCGAAAAATAGCGGATTCAATCAACGGTCGAGTTATTGAACATAATGATTTATTAGCAGAAATTAAAGAATGGGATTAAAAACTACTAAACTAATTATCTCAATTATTTAATTTTATATTTTTCAAATTCAAAATGAATTTATCCCTAAAAAAAATCGCTTCAGTTCTGAATGCTAAAGAAATTGGAAATACTAATGATTTAGAAATTGACACTATTTCAATCGACAGCCGTTCCCTGCAGAACAATGAAAAAACACTCTTTTTTGCATTAACTGGAGCTCATAACGATGCACATATATACCTTAAAGATTTAATTGGAAAAGGCGTTCGTAATTTTGTAGTTACCCATATTCCTGAGGGACTTAAAGGGAAAGCCAATTTTTTAATTGTAGAGAATACTCTTGTAGCTTTACAGAAAACTGCGTCGTATTACCGAAGTCTTTTTTCGTTTCCAATTATTGGAGTTACAGGAAGTAACGGCAAAACAATCGTAAAAGAATGGCTTAATTTCCTGTTGAGTCCCGATTATAATATTATCCGAAGCCCGAAAAGCTATAATTCTCAGGTTGGCGTTCCGTTATCGGTGCTTGCAATTAATGAACAGCATAATCTGGGTATTTTTGAAGCGGGAATTTCGACCGTTTCTGAAATGGAGAAACTTCAGAAAATCATTCAGCCAACAATTGGAATCTTAACTAATATAGGTTCGGCACACGATGAAGGTTTTGAAAATCTAGAAGAAAAAATCAAAGAAAAGATGTTGCTTTTCAAAGATTCGGAAGTAGTGATTTATCAAAAGAATGATAGCGTAGAACAATTTATTAGTTCAAAAACTAAAGCTATTTCTTGGTCTTTTACAGATACAACTGCAACAGTTTTTGTTTCCAAAAAAGAGCATACACACGAAAGCATAGGTATTGAATATACTTATAAAGGAAGTGTTTCGAACTTGAAAATTCCTTTTGTGGATGATGCTTCGGTCGAAAATGTTATATCCTGTCTTTTGGTTTTATTATATATGGAATACGATGCCAAAACGATTCAGAATAGAATAGAATTGCTGTATCCCATAGAAATGCGTTTGCAGGTAAAAAAAGGAATCAATAATTGCAGTTTGATTGATGACAGTTACAGTTCCGATTTTCAGTCTTTAAAAATTGCCTTGGATTTTCTCGAAAGTCAAAAACAGCATCAGAAAAAAACAGTAATTCTTTCAGATATTTTTCAAAGCGGATTGTCCAATGAAGTTTTGTATTCTAAAGTTGCGGAGTTGATTATTTCTAATGACATTAGCCGTTTTATAGGAATTGGTGAAACGATTTCCACATTGAAAACAAAGTTTCTCAACGCCTCTTTTTATAAAGGCACCAATGAATTTTTAGCTCATTTGGAATCATTGAGTTTTGAAAATGAAACCATTCTGATAAAAGGAGCGAGGTCTTTTCAGTTTGAAGAAATAGTGTCAGCGTTTGCCGAGAAAACACACGAAACAGTTCTTGAAATCAATTTGAATGCGATAAGCCATAATTTTAATTTCTTTAAATCAAAACTTAAGCCCACAACCAAAATGATGGCGATGGTAAAAGCTTTTGGCTATGGAAGCGGAGGATTTGAAATTGCAAAATTATTGGAACATCACAAAGTAGATTATTTGGGAGTGGCTTTCGCGGATGAAGGAATTTCTTTAAAAATGGCAGGCATAAAATTACCCATTATGGTTTTGAATCCCGAAAACACTAGCTTTCCGGCTATCATTCAGCACCAATTGGAACCTGAAATTTATAGTTTAAAAGGATTGAATGCTTTTTTGAAAATTGCCGAACAGAAGAAACTAAAAGACTTTCCTATTCATATAAAAATGGATACAGGAATGCATCGTCTGGGTTTTGAAGCCAATACAATCGATGATTTAATAACTACTTTGAAAGGAAACCAAACCGTCAAAGTAAAGAGTGTTCTGTCTCATTTGGCTACAAGCGATGATTTGCAGCACAACGATTTTGTACAGTATCAAATTAGTTTATTCGAAAGATTATCTTCTCAATTAATGAATGAATTGGAGATTACTCCTATTCGCCATATTTTGAATACTTCGGGAATCAGTAATTTTCCGCAGGCACAATATGATATGGTCCGTCTAGGGATTGGTCTTTATGGAGTTTCCAATGACCCGGACGAGCAAAAATATCTTGAAAACGTGGGAACCTTAAAATCTATTATTTCTCAAATCAGAACCATACAATCCGGAGAAAGTGTAGGTTACGGCAGACGATTTATGGCAAACAGGCAAACAAAGATTGCCACAATTCCTATTGGGTATGCCGATGGAATTGCCAGAAGCTGGGGAAATGGTGTGGGATTTGTAACAATAAAAAATAAAAAAGCAAGTATTCTTGGAAGTGTCTGTATGGATATGCTAATGGTTGATGTAACTGAGATTGACTGCAAAGAAGGGGATTCTGTAATGATTTTTGGCGAAAGCCCGACGGTAACTTATATGGCCGAGCAATTGAAAACGATTCCGTATGAAATACTTACCAGTATATCACAACGTGTTAAGCGAGTTTTTTACCGAGAATAAGAATTATTTTTAAAATAAAATGATTATATTCGTTAGTATTTTCACATTAAAAATAACCTAAAACCAAAAAAATATGGGATTCTTCAAAGATTTCAAAGCTTCCTTAATGAAAGGAGACGTATTAAGTTTAGCTACTGCGGTTGTTATTGGTGGTGCTTTTGGTAAAATTGTTGGCTCTGCCGTTGATGATGTTATTATGCCTATCATTGGTTTATTAACTGGTGGAATAGATTTTACCCAAAAATTCATCACTCTTGACGGTAATAGTTATGAAACTTTAGCTGCGGCAAAAACTGCTGGTGCTGCCGTAATAACATACGGAAACCTAGTTCAGGCCATCATCAATTTTGTAATTATCTCATTCTTTATTTTTGTTGTGTTAAGAGCTGCCGAAAAGGCAAGAAAAAAAGACGAAGCTGCTCCTGTAGCACCAGCTGGTCCAACTCAAGAAGAATTGCTTACAGAAATTAGGGACTTGCTAAAGAAATAAGTACTCGGGATTCAATTTAGATTCTTAGAATCTCAGTAACTCAAAAAATTACCGCTTTTACACTATATATTCTAACTAAACCACTCTGAAAAAGGGTGGTTTTTCTTTGTTGTTTGATTTGTAACAATTTGTTAATTTTTGTGAACACGCTTGTTATTTTTTTAAGATTGCTTACTTTTGTACTCCAAAATAGAAATACACAATTAAAATATATAGAATGAAAATAGCAGTTGTAGGAGCTACCGGGATGGTTGGCGAAATCATGTTGAAAGTATTGGAAGAAAGAAATTTTCCATACACAGAATTAATACTAGTTGCTTCTGAAAGATCAGTAGGTAAAGTAATAGAATTTAAAGGGCAAAAACATACCGTAGTAGGATTGCAGACAGCTGTGGATATGAAAGCTGATATTGCTTTATTCTCTGCAGGAGGACAAACTTCATTAGACTGGGCTCCAAAATTTGCGGAAGCAGGAACTACAGTTATCGATAATTCATCTGCTTGGAGAATGGATCCAACTAAAAAATTAGTGGTTCCGGAAATCAATGCTAGTCAATTGACAAAAGAAGACAAAATTATTGCAAACCCAAACTGTTCTACTATTCAAATGGTATTGGCATTGGCACCATTACACAAAAAATACAATGTAAAACGCGTGATTGTTTCTACATATCAATCTATCACCGGAACTGGTGTAAAAGCAGTACAGCAATTCGAAAATGAAGTAGCTGGAATAGAAGGTGATATGGTTTACAAATACAAAATCAACCGTAACTGTATTCCGCAATGCGATAGTTTTGAAGATAACGGATATACTAAAGAAGAGATGAAACTGGTTAAAGAAACCAAAAAAATCTTAAGCGATGACAGTATTAAAGTTACTGCTACTGCTGTTCGTGTGCCTGTAGTAGGTGGACATAGCGAGGCTGTAAACGTCGAGTTCAGCAATGATTTCGATGTAAACGAGGTAAGAACTATTTTGAGTCAAACTGCTGGAATTGTAGTTCAGGATAATTTAGAGACTTTCACCTATCCGATGCCGAGATACGCTGAAGGTAAAAATGATGTTTTCGTAGGGCGCATTCGTCGCGACGAAAGCCAAGACAACACATTGAATATGTGGATTGTTGCCGATAATTTAAGAAAAGGAGCAGCAACAAATACCATTCAAATTGCAGAATACTTAATTGCAGCAAAATTGGTGTAATCCTTTAAAAATTTAATAATTACAAAAACTACAGCTTTAAACGGCTGTAGTTTTTTTGTTTTATTACCTTTGTGTCGATGAAAAGAAAACAGCTCATACTTAATCTTTCTTTGGCTATTGCGGTATTGTTCTCAATACTGTTTCAGTCTATTGATAGTATTGGGCACTTACAGGAAAAATTTTCTGAAAAAAAATGTCATCATACCTATAATTCAAGTGCAGAGTTTACCCATCAGCATCACAGTTTTGACCATTGTTATGTTTGCCAATTTGGATTTAGCAGTTTTACAACCCCAATAAAATATTCCTATGTATTCTACGTTGGGAATTATAATATACCTTATTTCTTTGCAGATGCCGAAGCTGTTTTTTCGTTTTCAGGCAGTTTGTATTCCCACCGCGGTCCCCCAAATTATATGTAACCGAAGCTGTTTATTTCAATTAAAGTAAACAGGTCAAAATCATTTGAAGCGAAAGAACAGGCTTTGTCAGCAAGCATCGTTCCTGCTGTCCGCTATATTCCATCTCGTAAAAAAACGAGCTGGGATACCGCTCCCATCAGGGCTAAAAAGCCAGCACAGTCAGTTTTTGGAAACACGGCCTAATTGTTATTGTTAATATTTTGGCTTAGTCTGCCTAATGCACACGCATTAATCTGTGTCATCTGTGGCTTATAGTAGTGCTATTATGCAAAGCAAATGCTATTCGTTTCAAGTTATGCATATTTTTCAATACAAATAAATTTTACATATATGAAACTATATATAGTGGCCTTATTTCTAGGGCTTACCACTTTCTTGCAAGCACAAAATTCAATCACAGGAAAAGTAACTGATTCTAAAAACAATCCTTTAAAAGGAGTTATTGTTTATGCGACAGAATCGCATAAATCAGTTAAAACCGATGAAAACGGAGTGTATACTTTAACTGAACTTCCAAACGGGGAGGAAACTCTTGTATTTTCATACGTAGGTTTTGCAACTCAAAACAAAAAAATCGCCAAAATTCAAAATACCCAAACGCTGGACATCGTTATGGATGAAATAGCTTTTCAAATGGATGAGGTTATTGTCTCCACTCCTTTCTCCAAGTTACAGTCTCAAAATGTAATGAAAGTAGATCGGGAAAGTATCAAATCGATGCAGGAAAAGGGGAGTGCTACTTTGATAGAAGGATTAGCTACTATTCCGGGAGTATCTCAGGTTTCTACAGGAACATCAATAGGGAAACCGGTAATCCGAGGATTAAGCGGTAATCGAGTTTTGGTTTACAGTCAGGGAATCCGACTGGAAAATCAGCAGTTTGGTGATGAACACGGTTTGGGATTAAATGATGCTGGTGTCGAAAATGTTGAGGTAATAAAAGGACCGGCTTCTTTGCTGTATGGTTCGGATGCGTTGGGTGGAGTTTTGTTTTTTAATCCAGAAAAATTTGCTCTGGCCAATACTTTTCAGGGAGATTTTGGGCAAAGATTATTTTCAAATACTCTTGGAAGCAATACTACTTTGGGTTTGAAAGCTTCAACCGATAATTGGAAATATTTGATCCGAGGAGCCTACAGCACCCACTCTGATTACAAAATTCCAGATGGTGACCGCGTGACCAATACGCGTTTTCAGGAAATGGATTTCAAAGCAGCAATTGGATACAGCAATACAAAATTTTCCAGTGTGTTGAGATACAATTATAATAATCTGGATCTTGGAATTCCAGAAGAAGGCATCACAGATCAAACAACMACAAAGAAAACTGCCTTTCCTAAACAAGGAGTTTACAATAACCTGTTCTCTTTGAATAACACTTTGTTTTTTAACAATTCAAAATTAGATATGAATTTGGGTTATATCAGGAATGACCGTAATGAGTTTGAAGACAGCAATGTTGCGGTTTTGCACATGATTTTAAACACTTTCGATTATAATATCAAATACTATTTGCCGGCAATTGGCAAAGTAGAAACGATTGTTGGTGTTCAGGGAATGTCTCAGGATAATAACAATCTGGGTGAGGAATATTTGATTCCAAATGCCGTAACCAATGATTTCGGGGTTTTTGCTACAGCGATGTATGGTTGGGGTTCTAATTCTTTGCAGGCAGGAATTCGGTTCGATAATAGGCATTTAGTTTCTGATGAACATGGAATTGCTGATGAAGAAGGGTATTTTGAAGCACTTGATAAAAAATATGACAGTTTCAATGCCTCATTGGGATACAAAACCAATTTTGCAAAAGATTTGACTTTTCGGCTGAATGCAGCAACAGGTTTCAGAGCGCCAACTTTGGCTGAATTATCATCCAATGGGGTTCATGAAGGAACTTTTAGGTATGAAATAGGAAATTCCAATTTAAAAACTGAGCAAAACCTGCAAACCGATTTGGATTTGGAATATAAAAGCACTCACTTTGAATTCAGCGTGAGCGGATTTTACAATCATATAAACGATTATATTTATTCGTCGCCAAGCAGTGCTGAAATTGACGGTTTTAAAGTTTATAATTATATTCAGAACAATGCCAATTTATACGGAGGAGAAGCCGCTCTGCACATTCACCCGCATCCATTGGATTGGCTGCATATTGAAACCAGTTTTGAAACCGTTACCGGAAAACTGCAGGATGGTGGCTATTTGCCTCAAATTCCGGCAAACAATTGGAATAATACGATAAAAACTGATTTTAAATTAGGCAAATGGATAGAAGAGAGTTTTGCAACATTCAATGTTTCTACGACTTTTAGTCAAGACAATGTTAGCGGATATGATATTTCTTCAGATGGGTACACGTTGCTGAACATTGGTTTTGGAGGTAAAGTAAAGCTCGGGAAAACTGCTTTTGATGTAAACTTAAACGGGAATAATTTACTTAACAAAACCTATATTCCGCATTTGTCCCGCTTGGCAACGGCAGGAATTCCAAATATTGGAATCAACGGTGTTCTGGGAATTGCGTTTAAATTCTAATTCTTTATTAACCGCAAGGGACGCAAAGCTTTGCGTCCCTTGCGGTTAAAATTATTATGTGTTAATATTCAATCTTTCCGATGTGCCTCATAATCCGAACAATTTTTGTTTTTCTATTGTTGATGTAGGATGAGGAACTGGTTGCTTTATATTTTCTGGGATTGGGTAAGATAGCTGCGATTCCGGCGGCCTGCTGCATCGTTAAGCTCGATGCGTCTCTGCGATACCAATGCTCGGTTGCGGCATAAGCTCCATACACGCCATCGCCCATTTCGATACTGTTGAGGTAGACTTCCATGATGCGTTTTTTCCCCCAAATAAGTTCTATTAAAACGGTAAAGTAAGCTTCGAGGCCTTTTCGGAGGTAACTGCGTCCTTGCCAAAGGAAAACGTTTTTGGCGGTTTGTTGTGATATAGTGCTTCCTCCTCTTACTTTTCGGCCTCTTTCATTGCTTTTGTAGGCTTTTTGCATTGCAATAAAATCAAAACCATTATGCGTCAAAAAGGTTCCGTCTTCGCTGGCAATTACGGCTTTTTGCAAATTCATGGAGATTTTTTCGATGGGTTCCCAATTGTGGCTGAAATGATTTTCTTTGTCAGCTGCATTATTTTCGAAATAACGGATCACCATTAAAGGAGTAAAAGGGACGGGCACAAATTTAAAAAGTACGACAGAAGCTATTGAGAGTCCAAAAAACCATAATAACACTTTCAACAAGAACCATTTTACTTTGGATATCAAGCCTCCTTGTTTCTTTTTAACGGGTTTTTTTGTTGTTTTTTTTGGTGTTATTTTGGTTGCCATTTTTTATACTAAATCTGCTAATTCGGTTCCTATTAAACTTCCTATTGCTACTCCCATGCCGCCAAGTCGAACGCCGCAATACACGTTTTCAGATAATTGTTGGACTATCGGGTTTTTGCTGTTGCCAATTCCCATAATGCCGCTCCAGCGGTGTTCAATCTGAATTTCTTGGTTAGGCAAAATTACTTTTTTTAATAAGTCTTCCAATTTTTTTTGTACAATTTCTGTCTGGCCGAATTCGGTTGTGTTTTCGGCTTCAAAATCCAGATTTCGGCCTCCGCCAAGGAGTATTCGATTTCCTATATTTCTAAAATAATAATAGCCTTTATCCAAATGAAATGTCCCTTTTATATCTAAATTTGGAATCGGTTTTGTGATGAGAACCTGTCCTCTGGCTGGTTTTACAGCACCATTGGTCAATGCATTGGCAAAACCGTTAGTAGCAAATAATAATTTTTTTGTGGTGAAACTAAAGTCGTCTAAGGCTACTTCGACATTGTTTTCGTTATCTATATAGGAAGTGAGCGTTTGCTGGTTCAAAATTAAAATATCTTGTTCGATGGCTTGTTTTAATAAGGCCTGCATCATATTTCCAGTGTCGATCTGAGCTTCAAAAGGATTAAAAATTAAATATTCGTGGATATTTCCAAAACCAAAACGATCTACCTCTTTGGCAAAAACATCAGTTTTAAAAAGCGGTTTTAGAATCTCGTTTATAAAAGGCAGTTTGTTGGAACATTCCGAAAAACTGCTTTCATCTTCTTTTAAAAACAATTCATAACCGCCATAAGGCTTGAAGTCTATTGTGTTATCGCCAAGATTTTTTCTTAATAATTGGAGTCCGCTCCATCTTTTTTTAATGAGCTGAATAACTTCTTCTTCGGTATGCGATTTTAAATCGTCTATAATTTCAGAAATACTTCCAAAACAGGCAAATCCTGCATTTTTAGTACTGGCTCCTTGCGGTAACATTCCTTTTTCTATAATTAATATTTTACTGGCTGGATATTTTTCGCGCAAGCGCAATGCCGAATGCAATCCAACAATGCCACTGCCAATAATAGTGTAATCTATCTGGCTAAACCAATTTTTTAATTCCCAATAGCTTAGTTGCATTTGTTTTTTTTATAAAATTAAATAAATTTTTTAGTCTTTGAATGTTCTCCATTTAATATCCTTGGAAGGCATTGCTTTTTGAAATGTATTATTATTTCAAATGAGCGGTGATTTGGCATTATAATTGTGACATAAAAGTGGTTTGCAAAAAGGATTTTTATTTGAAGAGACCCTAAAGAACAGAAATAAAAATTGAATTAAAATAGTTTGTTATGTTTGACAATATTGATGAGCTCATAGAAATAAATATGAAGCTGTTATATACATCGAAATCCCAATATATGATGCGGATTAATTTCAAGGACGAATATGGTTTTAATTTGAAAAACTCTAAAGCCTTTGCCGATATTTTAGTTAAGAAGGGGATTGTATTATTGGAAAGCAACCAAGGTTTTCGATGTGATTTAACAGATTTGGGCAGGCAGATTTATCAGAATGGCGGATGGATGAAGTATTTACAGACTACTGAACCATTTTTAGAAATTAATGCTGCGATGATGGCAGATTCTCAAGTGGGAAAATTTGAAAAATCATTTTTAAAAAAAATATTTATTGTCAGTATAATTATATTGGTATTATGCCTTTTTATTTCCCTAATTACTGTTCAAATATTCCATAAGCAGTAATTTTTTATGTTCTTTTTTAGTATTAAAATGTTTCAATTCTTTTAAGTTATTTTTAAGTATAGCGACTTGTTCTAATTGATAATTATATTGCTATATTTGAAAACTGAACATATATTTTCAAGAATTATGAAAAAAATACTCTTTTTAATGCTAACAATGATGAGTTTAACAGCGAGTGCTCAAAATGTAATGACTCCCGAATTACTTTGGAAATTAGGACGAATTACTCCTTTAGGAATTTCAAAAGACGGCAAGAATGTTGTTTATAAAGTATCAACTCCTTCGATCGAGGAAAACCAATCCAATTCCAAATATTATAGAGTAGCTATTAATGGCGGAGCAACAGTAGAAATCATTGATGCCAAAGAAGTTTTGGCTGATAAAAATATCTCTCCAGACGGAAAATATTTGGTTTACAATCAAGAAGTAAAAATTGATAAAGTATTAGGGAAAGATTACTACCCTGATTTAGACAAATCCAATGTTCAAATCTATAACGGCTTAGATTATCGCCATTGGGATACTTGGAACGAAGGGAAATTTAATCACGTTTTTTACAAAGAAAATAAAGAAGGTTCAGAAGGAATTGATATCCTAAAGGGTGAAAATTTCGACAGTCCGCAAAAGCCTTTTGGAGGTGATGAAGATTATATTTGGTCGCCAGACGGCAAAAGCATTGTATACGTGTGCAAGAAAAAAGCGGGAACTGAATATGCGCTTTCTACTGATACTAATATATATGAGTACAATTTAGAATCTGGAAAAACGATTAATAGATCAGAGGGAAATGCTGGTTATGACACTGCACCGCAATTTTCTCCTTCTGGAGATTTGACTTGGCTGCAGATGAAACGTGACGGATATGAATCAGATAAAAATGATTTAATTGTTAGTTTCAAAGGCATGAAAATGAATTTAACGGCAAACTGGGACGGAACTGTGGACAGTTTTATGTGGTCGAAAGACGGGCGAAAAATTTATTTTATTGCTCCAATAGATGGCACAAAACAATTATTTGAAGTGAATTTTCCTGGTTTGACTAAAATTGCAGTTCAGGTTCACCAAATTACAAATGGTGATTTTGATGTAAATGATATGGTTGGTTTTTCAGGAGATGATTTCATCTTGACTAGAAGCGATATGAATCATGCGGTCGAAATTTTTTCATATAATTTAAAGAAAAATACTTGGAAACAATTGTCTAATGTGAATACAGCTACTTATGCTTCATTGCAGATGGGGAAAATTGAAAGACGTTATGTTTCCACTACCGATGGAAAAAAAATGATGGTATGGGTTGCTTTTCCTCCTAATTTTGATGCTTCCAAAAAATACCCTACGCTTTTATTTTGTCAAGGCGGACCGCAAGCTCCTTTGACTCAATCCTACTCTTTTAGATGGAACTTTCAATTAATGGCTGCAAATGGATATGTTGTTGTAGCCCCAAATCGTCGTGGTATGCAAGGTCACGGAGTAGAATGGAATGAACAGATCAGTAAAGATTGGGGCGGACAAGTAATGAACGATTATCTGTCGGCTATAGATGATGTGAGCAAGGAAAACTATGTAGACAAAACCCGTTTGGGTTGTGTTGGCGCCAGCTATGGTGGGTATTCTGTCTTTTATTTAGCGGGAATTCACAATAATAGATTCAAAACATTCATTGCTCATGATGGAGTTTTCAACACGCAAAGCATGTTTGGAACCACCGAAGAAGTTTTCTTCAACAATTGGGATTTTGGTGGACCTTACTGGGAAAAGGACAATGCTGTAGCTCAAAAAGCCTATACTCAATTTAATCCTATAAATTATGTACAAAACTGGAACACGCCTATTTTGATTATCCAAGGAGGAATTGATTTTAGAGTACCGATAGGACAAGGGCAAGAAGCTTTTCAGGCAGCTCAAATGAGAGGAATTAAAAGCAGATTCCTTTATTTTCCGGAAGAAAATCACTGGGTTTTACATCCCCAAAATGCTCAAATCTGGCAAAAAGAGTTTTACAAATGGCTTAAGGAAACCTTGTAGCTTTCAAATTAATTAATAATTTAGCAACAGTTTCGTAACAATTTTTAATTTTTTGTTACATATTGCAAACTTAACCTAATATTAAAAATGTATAAATTACCTATCAAATCGTTTTTTATTGCAACAGCTTTAGTAGTTGGAATGAATACTGTGAATGCTCAAGACGGGTTGGTCAACTCGTTGAAAGTTAACGCTAGCGCAAAAAGTGCCGAAAGTTTTAAATTTACAGATGTTATCAATTTAGAAAATACTTCTGTCAAAAATCAAGGTTCTTCGGGAACTTGCTGGAGTTATTCTACTAATTCTTTTTTAGAATCAGAAATGATTAGAATAGGGAAACAGCCGGTAGAATTATCGCAGGTTTTCTCTGCTCGTAATGCTTATGTTGAAAAAGGGAAAAACTATGTGCGCATGCATGGAGCAGTAACTTTGGGAGATGGAGGAGAACTGCATGATGTAATCAATATGTATAAAAAATACGGAGCTGTGCCTCAATCTGTATACACGGGTTTAAACTATGGCACCTCTAAAAATAAGTTTGCCGAAATGGCTTCATTAACAGAAGCGGTATTGGTTGCTGTAGTGAAAAATCCAAACGGAGAATTAACTCCAAACTGGGAAAAAGCATATGCTGCTGTAATTGATTCTTACTTGGGGCAGGTTCCAGAAAACTTCACCTACAAAGGAAAAAGTTATACGCCGCAGACTTTTGCAAAGGAAGTGGTAGGAATCAATCCAGACGAATATGTTGAGTTTGCTTCTTATGCGAATCAGCCTTATTATTCCAAAACTATGATGATGGTTCCGGATAACTGGTCATTTGATTTGGTTTATAACATCAAAATGAATGACATGACGGCTATCATAGACAACGCTTTAAAAAACGGTTATACTGTAGCTTGGGCGTCAGATGTGAGTGAGAAAAGCTTTAGCTGGAAAAATGGTGTGGCTTACGTTCCAACCAAAAAATTTGACGAAATGACCGCCGAAGAAAAAGAAAATATGTTCAACGGTCCAAAACCAGAATTGGAAATCACCGAAGAAATTCGTCAAAAAGCATTCGATAATTACCAAACAACCGATGATCACGCTATGCACATTGTGGGTATTGCCAAAGACCAAATGGGTAAAGAATACTATATTGTAAAAAATTCTTGGGGAACTGCAAACGATTATAAAGGCTATTTGTACGTGAGCAAGAATTTTGTAAAATACAAAACGACTTCACTTATGGTCAATAAAGGAGGAATTCCAACCGATATCGTTAAGAAGATCGGAGCTTAATAAATCAAAAAAGCATAATACTGCAGAAGCCGTCTAAAATTGAGACGGCTTCTTTTTTTGATATAAATCTAAAATCCTTAACTTTTATTATTTATATTTAGGAGCAGGTATGATTAGGCTTTTTTGGTTATAGGATTCCTGCTCTTCACTATATTCCCGATTAACAAAAACTAAGGCAAAAAAGCCTTGTTTTTCTAAATCGGGAGATGCCGTTTCGATCAGGGCTAAAGATAAAAATAGGGCTTCTTTGTTATGATTTACGATTGCACTCAAGGACTAAAACTCCCTAAACAGCGTTATATAATTTATGGAGAGCAAAAAAAGTTATACGCCCATTAAAGTACTTTTAGGTTACCTTGCATTATTAGGATTAGTAATTACCGTTGGTTGGATTTTATATTCTGAAAATGTTGTTTACAGCAAACTGGAAGATAAAATTGCTTTCGAAAAATCTAAGATTTTAAAAGTCAGCAAACTTTTCTCAAATATTTATAAAACAGAAAGTTTAGCCCGCAAAACAATTCAGACGAATTCTGAAAAAGATTTTAAAAGCTATCTTATAGAAACCGATTCTTTAAAATTAAGAATTGATACACTAAAACAAATTGTCACCACGCAATATCAAAAAACTTTGCTGGACAGTGTGACATATTTATTGTCCGAAAAAACTAAAAATATTCAAAAATTAAAAACCATAAAAAACAAAGCCGAAGATGAAGTTTCGGTAGATAATGCGATTAATGAAATTACCAGAATGGAGTTTAAGCTTCGAAAACTTGTTCTTAAAGATTTTGCCAAAAATCCAGATGAATTAGGAAGCTATCAGCGAAATGTCCTTCGAAAATACGTTGATTATCTCAATCAGAACATTCCGGATGACAGTACAAATACACTCAGTAAAAAAGCTTCAGATTCTATTTTAGCCAATTCGAAAAAGCTTTTGACATCAGTAAAACTAAAAGCTGAGAAGAAAAAAGAATCATTAAATTTTGAAGAAAACAAACTCCTCAAAAATGAAATTGCCATCTCAGAACAGCTTCGAAAAGTACTTCGGATCATTGAACGCGAAATCATTATTAACTCGATAAAAAACAATACACTAAAAGAAAAATCACTTAAAAAAGTCAATGAAGTTGTTATGGCGTCGGCAATTATCGGCTTGATATTGACTTTGGTTTTTTCGATTTTGATTGTGAGTGATTATTCGAAATCGCAACTGTATAAAAAGCAATTGGAAATCGCCAATTTCAAAACCAAAAATCTGTTAAAAAGCAGAGAACAGCTTATCTCGACAGTGAGTCATGATTTAAAAACGCCTTTGAGCACGATTGTTGGCTATACGGAGCTTTTAGGCAATTCTGATGTCAACGCAAAACAATCTTATTTCGTTAAAAACATCAAGAACTCTTCAAAATATATTACACAGTTGGTTCAGGATTTATTGGATTTTTCACAAATTGAAGCTGGAAAAATTACAATAGAAAAAGTTCCTTTTTTATTGCCAGAAGCCATAGATGAAGTGGCCAAAAACATTCAGACTGTTTATAAGGAAAAAAACATTGATCTTGTTATTAATATCGATGAGCGACTGCGTAGCAGAATAGTTGGCGACCCGTTTCGACTGAAACAAATTTTGAGCAATATCATCGGGAATGCCTATAAGTTTACCGAAGAAGGATATATTAAAATCAATGCTAATAAAGCAATTGAAGATGACTTTTTTATTATTTCTATTCAAGATTCAGGAATTGGGATTGAAAAGCAAAACCAAAAAATTGTCTTCGAAGAATTTGCTCAAGCGAACGAAAGTATCGAAAAAAAATACGGCGGGACAGGTTTAGGATTGGCTATTTGTCAAAAGATTATCTCCATTTTAGGAGGAAATTTAAAATTGGAAAGTGAGTTTGGTAAGGGAAGCACTTTTATAATCGAGCTCCCGTTAGTCTATGATACCAGCATAAATACAGTTCCCGAAATTGAAAAACCAATCTTTTTAAATACTGAAAAATATACTTTTATTGTAATTGACGATGATATCAATCTGCTGAATTTAACAAGCGGTGTTTTAATGCAGGAAAAGCATCATGTC
Organism: Flavobacterium sp. P3_A6; assembly: GCF_056403035.1. NCBI lineage: Bacteria > Pseudomonadati > Bacteroidota > Flavobacteriia > Flavobacteriales > Flavobacteriaceae > Flavobacterium > Flavobacterium sp. P3_A6. The sequence goes on from NZ_JBFUGG010000002.1 coordinate 289,705, forward strand.
CTGTCTTTTGATAATGCTGTTAAAGCTTTAAAAGCAATTGAAAACACCAATTTTGATTTTATAATTACCGATATCCAAATGCCTGTAGTGGATGGATTCTTGTTTGTTGAAAAATTAAAAACTCAAAAAAAATCAACCTATAAAAATCAGCCAATAATTGCGCTTACCGGCCGTGCAGATTTGGATTACTTTACTTGTATCAAGGCTGGATTTACAACCGTGATCAAAAAACCATATTCGCCAAAAATATTGCTGGAAACGATTCAGCATATTATAGAAAATAAGGAACTCCCAACAGTTGATTTTAATAAAACCGATGAAATAATACCTTCAAAATTATATTCTTTAGAAACTTTAAAACAGTTTTTAGCAAATGACAATAAAGCTTTATATGTTTTTTTAAAGCAGTTTATTCAAAGCAGTGAAGACAATCTAGTTTTTTTGAAAAATGCCATAAAAGAAAAAGACACAGAAAAAATTAATGCTATTGCACACAGAATCGCGCCAATGTTCAGGCAAATTGAAGCGTATGAAATTGGTGAAATCCTAAAAGAATTAGAGAAAGAGGATTTGAAAAATTCTGATTTGGAAAATCTTATGGATTCTTTAAAAACAAAAATGGGCTTGCTTTTTAAGGAGATAAATAAAGAAATAATTTAAGCTGTTGAGTATAATTTTTGACACATAGACACATAGATTTTCTAATCTTAAAAGGCGTTTCACTTATTTCAAATTCACAAAGTAAGCTATGTGGAAGAAATGTATTTCTTTTTGTGTTCTTTTTTATTCATAAAATCTATGTTTCTATGTGTTTGATTAAGATTTTATGAATTACACCCAACGTTTTAATCTATATTATACTGCTTCAATTTATTATAAAGTGTTTTTCTGGTAATTTTAAGCAGTTTGGCTGCTTCAGATTTGTTATTTTGTGTTCTTGATAAGGCATTAATAATGGTGCCTTTTTCATTTTCTGATAAAGAAAAAGTATCGGTGGAATTCTGTTTTATTTGTGTTTGAAAAAATTCGACGGGCAAAACATCGCTTTCAATATAATAACCGCGAGTTAAAAGCGTCGCTCGTTTTACACAATTTTGCAGTTCTCGCAAATTCCCCGGCCAATTGTATTTTTGAAAAATAGCAATAACTTCGGGTGAAAATCCGATGATTTCCTTATTGAGCTGCTGATTGGCTTTTTCAAGAAAATAATCAGCAAAAACCATTAAGTCTTCTTCTCTGTCTGTTAACGAAGGCGAGAGTATGGAAAACTCATTGATTCTATGGTATAAATCCTCTCTGAAATCTCCGTTTTTAACAGCTTCCCGCAAGTCTTCATTAGTTGCTGTAACGATTCGGATATCGACATTAATTTCTTTGTTGCTCCCTATGGGCTTTATTTTTCGCTCCTGAAGCGCTCTCAGTAACTGTATTTGATTTTCATATGAAAGATTTCCAATTTCATCTAAAAAAAGGGTTCCTCCGTTAGCTGCTTCAAAATAGCCTATTTTATCGTTGATAGCCCCCGTAAAAGATCCTTTTAAATGTCCGAAAAATTCGCTTGTGGCCAATTCTTTTGGGATTGCTCCACAATCAACAGCTATAAAATTGTTGTTCTTTCTGTTGCTTTGCTGGTGGATGCTTTTTGCTATAATTTCTTTTCCTGTGCCGCTTTCGCCAATAATTAAAACCGACATATCCGTTGGGCTTACCAATTGAATATGATCCAATAATTTTTTTGAAGCCACAGAAATTCCTTTTACAAATTCATTTTCAGGAACTGTTTGTTTTTTATTGACTTTCTTTTCTTTGGCTGGAGTTTCTTCTTGAGGAAGCGGCATGGCATTTGTAATTACCAATAAAACCTCGTCAGGATTAAAAGGTTTAGAAATATAATCGGCAGCACCATTTTTAATGGCTTTTACGGCAGTATTCACATCCGAATATCCTGTCATGAGTATAACGGGTATTTCTGGATTTGAATTTTTAAATTCTGCCATTAGTCCAATACCGTCAAAATCCGGCAAACGGATGTCCATCAGAATCAGGTTGAATGATTCTTTTTTGATAGCTAATCTGGCTTCGGCTGCAGAAAAAGCAATGGTCACATGATATGCTTTCTTTATTAGAAATTTTTCTAATAATTTGCAAAATGAAATATCATCTTCTATCAGTAATATCTTTGACATCTGTTTTTTAGGCCTTTTCAGCTAAAATAACATTAATAAACTTGGATTTTCATAAAATTATGCAAAAAAAAAGGGATTGTTGTACAACAATCCCTTTTTCGTCAAAAACATAAATCTAATTCCCCCAATTATTATTTACCAGTTGCCATTAACATCTGTATAAACAGTAGATTTCTGGTTGCCAACTGATAATTCTAGTTTGTACTCTTTTTTATGGTTCACATACGCTTTGACAAGCTTAGCGTGCGTGGATGCTGTTTCTAAAGTTGCTTTTACTGTTGCAGGGACTGCATTCACGCTAACTTCTGTGTATTTAGTATGAATATTTGATTCAGTTTTAATATTTTCAGAATTTGCATTGCTATTAGCATAAATTGTTATGCATCCTAGAGCAATAGCCACTGTTAAGATTAGCATTTTCATGATGTTAATTTTATTTTTTCATGATGTTTCCGGATGCATCCGTAAATATTGTATACTTTTTATCATTTTTGGTAATTTCCAGCTTGTACTCATTCTTTTCGTTTTTGTACGCTTTTTCTAATTTTGTGCCTGAAAATGACTTTTCAAGAGTTGATTTTACGGCTGCAGGAATTGCGTCTGCACTTATTTCGGTAAATTCATCTTGAACATTTAAAGACTGAATCATCGAAACTGAATCTACAGTATTAGTTGCCTGCAGAGACATTGCTCCTAGAATTATTACTGCGGATAAGATTAACTTTTTCATAATTATAATTTGTTAATTATTTTTTGATCCAGGTTCCATCTGCATTTGCATACAGAGCACCTACTTTGTCACCAACAGTAACTTCTAATTTGTATTCTGATTTTGCATTTTTATATGCTTTAGAAAGGATCCCAGTTGGATATGCTTTTTTAAGAGCATCAGTTACAGCAGTAGGGACTTCTTCTAATTTTATTTCAGTGTATTCTTCCTGAACAGAAATTGTTTTTACGATTGTACTTGAAATTGAAGAAGTTGAAGCAAATGAAGTTAAACCTCCCAAAACTATTGCGGCTGATAAAAATAAATTTTTCATAATGAGTTTATTTAGTATTGTTTATTAAAGTTTAAAAAAGATTAGCAGGATTATTTTTTAATCCAAGTTCCATCTGCATTTGCAAAAAGGCTCTCAGTTTTCCCGCCAACAGTAACATCTAATTTGTATTCTGTTTTTTCGTTTTTGTATGCTTTAGCGATTACTGCGTCTGGATATGCTTTTTTAAGAGCATCAGTTACAGCGGTAGGAACTTCTTCTATTTTAATTTCGGTGTATTCGTCTCCAATACAAATGTTTTTTACAATAATAGAAGGAACTGTAGTCGAAGCAAATGAAGTTAAGCTTCCTAAAGCAATTGCGGCTGATAAAAATAAATTTTTCATAATGTTAATTTTGATTATTAAATTGTTGTTTACGCTTTAGATAATGAAAATATTATGCCATTAAAGAAAAGAGGTGTGCCAAAGCTAATAAAGCCTTATGGTTAAACGTTTTTTTTGAAATGTGCCAAAATTTAAAAGAGGAGGAAAGTGTGTAATTTCATCAATACCTGTATAAAAAATATACATAAATATTGTTTACTTTAAAAAAATAAGGAAAAAAGAAACCCTTTCAGAATTTTAAATTCCGAAAGGGTTAACTTGATAAATGAAAAAAGGCTGTCTAAATATTGACAGCCTTTAAAATTATTCTATAGGAATCATTTTGAAAGTATCCATGAAAGCAGTTGTATAATCGCCTTCAATATATTTAGGATCGTCCATCAATTGTCTATGGAACGGAATAGTTGTTTTGATTCCTTCGATTACAAATTCGTCTAATGCTCTTCTCATTTTACTAATAGCTTCTTCACGAGTTTGGGCTGTAGTAATTAATTTAGCAATCATAGAATCGTAATTTGGCGGAATAGTATAACCTGAATATACGTGAGTATCCAAACGAACTCCGTGACCGCCTGGCATATGTAATGTAGTGATTTTTCCTGGAGATGGTCTGAAATCGTTAAACGGGTCTTCAGCATTGATACGGCATTCGATAGCATGCAATTGCGGAAGGTAATTTCTTCCTGAAATTGGCACACCTGCAGCTACTAAAATTTGCTCACGAATCAAGTCATAATCTACTACTTGTTCCGTAATAGGGTGTTCTACTTGGATACGAGTATTCATTTCCATGAAGTAGAAGTTTCTGTGTTTGTCGACCAAAAACTCAACAGTTCCAGCACCTTCGTATTTTATATATTCTGCTGCTTTCACAGCAGCTTCTCCCATTTTAGTACGCAATTCGTCGGTCATAAAAGGAGAAGGAGTTTCTTCAGTCAATTTTTGGTGACGGCGTTGAACAGAACAGTCTCTTTCAGAAAGGTGACAAGCTTTACCGTATGAATCACCAACAACTTGGATTTCGATATGACGAGGCTCTTCAATTAATTTTTCAAGATACATTCCGTCATTTCCAAAAGCAGCCGCCGATTCCTGACGAGCACCTTCCCAAGCTTTTAATAAATCTTCGGGAGCCCAAACAGCTCTCATTCCTTTTCCACCACCACCAGCAGTTGCTTTTAGCATCACAGGATATCCAAATTGATTGGCTAATTCTGCAGCTTGCTCAAAGGATTCTAAAATTCCAACTGAACCTGGTACACATGGAACTCCAGCTTCGATCATGGTAGCTTTTGCAGAAGCTTTATCTCCCATTCTGTCAATCATTTCAGGAGATGCACCTATGAATTTTATGTTGTGTTCTTGGCAGATTTTAGAAAATTTTGCGTTTTCAGATAAGAAACCGTAACCAGGATGAATTGCATCTGCATTTGTGATTTCTGCAGCTGCAATAATATTTGACATCTTTAAATAAGACAGGTTGCTTGGTGGAGGTCCAATGCAAACAGCTTCATCAGCAAATTTTACATGCAGGCTTTCCGCATCGGCAGTAGAATAAACTGCTACCGTTTTGATACCCATTTCTCTACAAGTACGGATGACACGAAGTGCAATTTCTCCTCTATTTGCTATTAGTATTTTTTTAAACATATTTTTTTAAAATTAAATTCCAAAAATTAAATTCCAAATCCCAAATCCAAGATTTGTTTTGGAATTTGGAATCTGTTTATTTTTTTAATTTATTTAAGATGGATCTACTAAGAATAAAGGTTGGTCAAATTCTACAGGAGACATATCGTCTACCAATATTTTTACGATTTTACCAGATACTTCTGATTCAATTTCGTTGAATAATTTCATTGCTTCAATTACGCAAAGAACATCTCCTTTAGCAATGGATTTACCAACTTCAACAAACATTGGCTTATCTGGAGAAGGCTTTCTGTAAAAAGTACCAATGATTGGTGATTTTATAGTGATGTAATTGTTTTTTTCAACTGGTTCGGCTACAGGGGTAGCGGCTACAGGAGCAATCTGCTGTGGAGCGGCAGCTTGCGGAAGAGCGTTTTGAGCAGGCAATTGTTGAACATAAGTTGCTTCGGTAACGTTTCCTTCTAAAGTAGTTCGGATGGTGATTTTTACATCGTCCATTTCTAATTTTACTTCTGCAACACCTGAATTTGCTACAAATTTAATTAGATTTTGAATTTCTTTTAAATCCATAATTAAGTTCTTTTTAGTTTAATTTATTTTTTATCGTAAGCCCAAGTTAAGTAAATAGATCCCCAAGTAAAACCACCGCCAAAAGCAGCAAAAATGATAGTGTCTCCTTTTTTGAAAAGGTGTTCAAAATCGTATAATACTAAAGGTAATGTTGCTGAAGTAGTATTTCCATATTTTTCAATATTCATCAATACTTTGGCATCTTCCAAGTTCATTCTGTGGGCAGTTGCGTCGATGATGCGTTTGTTTGCCTGATGAGGCACTAACCAATTTACATCTTCATTGGTTAAATTGTTTCTCTTCAAGATCAATTCGCTTGCATCGGCCATATTGGTAACGGCATATTTGAAAACAGTTTTTCCGTCTTGTATGATGTTGTGCTTGTTGTCATTTACTGTATCTATACTTGTTGGCAGAATAGATCCGCCAGCAGGTATTTTCAAGAAATCACGACCAATAGCATCACTTCTTAAGTATTCGTCCTGCAATCCGTATCCTTCGTAGTTAGGCTCAAATAATACTGCGCCTGCACCGTCACCAAAAATAATACAGGTAGATCGGTCTTTGTAATCAACAATAGATGACATTTTATCAGCACCTATCAAGAGTACTTTTTTATATCTTCCGGATTGGATGTAAGCTGCGGCAGTTGACATCCCATAAAGGAAACTTGAACACGCGGCTTGTAGATCGTAAGCGAATGCATTGGTAGCGCCTATTGCAGTGGCTACATAAACACCAGTTGCCGCTACTGGCATATCTGCAGTTGCAGTTGCCATTAAAACCAAATCTATTTCAAGAGGATCAATATTTGATTTAGCGATTAAATCTTGTGCAGCTTTTATAGCAAGAAAAGAAGTTCCTTTATCAGCATCTTTTAGTATTCTTCTTTCTTTAATTCCTGTGCGTGTGGTTATCCATTCATCATTTGTGTCGACCATCGTTTCTAAAACTTTGTTGGAAAGAACAAAGTCCGGAACATAACCACCAACTGCGGTAATTGCGGCTGTAATTGTACTCATTATATGCGATTATTTATTGTCAAATGCTGCCATTTGCAAAATTTTTAAAAGTCTCTAAAATTACAATAAAAAAACTAAACTAATTGTGTTAAGTTTTTCTTATTTGGGGAGGTAAATTATAAACAACAAAAAAAACTCTCACGAGGTGAGAGTTCTAGTATTGTTTACAAAAACGTATTAAGCAAGAGCTACGACAGATTTATCGATAACAACTTGTCCTCTGTAGTACATTTTCCCTTCATGCCAGTAAGCTCTGTGGTATAAATGTGCTTCTCCAGTAATTGGACACGTAGCGATTTGAGCTACAGTAGCTTTGTAATGTGTTCTTCTTTTGTCTCTTCTAGTTTTTGAGATTTTTCTCTTAGGATGTGCCATTTTACTATATTATTTATCCGTTAATAGTTGCTTTAATTTGTCCCAGCGCGGGTCTATGTTTTCTTCTTCTTTTTTTTCTTTTTTTTGCTCTTTAATTGTCAATTCTTTCAGTTTTTTCAAAGCTTCTGTGTTTAAACTGCCATCCTTTATTCCAGGATGTATTCTTTTTAATGGAACTGAGAGAATTATCATCTCATAAATATATTGAGCGATGTCTATTTCAAATTCCCCAAAAGGAAGTATTAGCAACTCTTCATTGTCGTTATTAAAAGTTTCTCCAAATCGAACAATAAGTTTTAATTTTCCTTTTATTGGTAAATCAAAATCCTCACTTGTAAGGTCACAAGGAACATTAACGGTTCCTTCGTGTTTGAAACTTAGTTCTAACAGGTTGCTTTTTTTGTCTAAAACTACATTTACTTTGATGTCTGAATTTTGAAATTCATTATAATCAAAGATTTCAAAGAACTCATTACTTATTTGATACTCAAATTTGTGTTTCCCTAGCTTCAATCCTACGAAAGGAATTGTATATTCTTTTGTCTTGCTCATTTCAACAACAATTTGCCCTAAACTTCGGGAGTGCAAAGATATAAAATAAATGGAAATCTAATAATGTTATTCACCTTTTTTTGTTTATAACTGTTTTTCTTTTGTTTTTAGAGGCTTTTGGCTAATTTCTGCATATTGATTTCTCGAATTATATACATCAATTGCAAGATAAACAGCTTCTTTAAAAGAGTTGTGATCGGCTTTATTTTTCCCTGCTATGTCGTATGCAGTTCCGTGATCTGGTGAAGTTCTTATTTTATTGAGTCCTGCTGTATAATTTACGCCATTTCCAAAAGATAATGTTTTAAAGGGAATCAATCCCTGATCGTGATATGTGGCTATAACGGCATCATAATTTTCATATTGATTGCTTCCAAAGAAGCCATCTGCTGCAAAAGGACCAAAAACGAGAGTCCCTTTTTCAAATAATTTTTTCAAGGCAGGCTTTAAAATGGCGTCATCTTCATTTCCTATAACACCTCCGTCACCGCAATGAGGATTAAGACCGAGTACTGCAATTTTGGGTTTGTTAATGCTAAAATCCTGAATTAAAGTTTTATTGACGGTTTCAATTTTTTTGAAAATTAATTCTTCTGTTAAATGTGAAGCTACTTCGTTAATTGGGATATGATCAGTTAATAAGCCAACTCTTAGGTTGTCTTGTACCATTAGCATTAATGCATCACCTTCTAATTCTTGATTTAGATAGTCTGTGTGTCCTGGGAATTTAAAATCTTCGGATTGAATGTTGTACTTATTTATTGGGGCGGTCACCAATACATCAATTTCTCCATCTTTTAACGCTTTGGTAGCGGCAACAAATGATTTGATGGCATATTGCCCTATTTTTTCATCATTAGTTCCAAGGTTTAAATCAACTCCTTCTCTCCAAAGATTTAAAACATTGACTTTGCCAATTACAATTTGATCCAGTTTGTCTATACCGTGTAAAGGAACTATTGATTCAAAATTTTTTCTGATGAAAGATAGAATTTTTACATTGGCAAAAATAACGGGAGTGCATAATTCTAACATTCTGGTATCTTCGAATGTTTTTAGAATCACTTCGCTTCCAATACCGTTTAAATCTCCTATTGAAATTCCTACGATTATATTTTCTGCTTTTTTCATAATGTTCTCTAGTTATTTATTGCTAATTTTGAACTGCAAATTTAGTAAAATAAAATAAGAAATGTTTACAGGAATAATTGAAACGCTTGGCAAAGTCCAAGAAGTTAAAAAAGAGCAGAATAATATTCATATCACTATAGATTCGGCATTGGCAAACGAATTAAAAATTGATCAAAGCGTGGCTCATAATGGAATATGCTTAACAGTTGTTGCTATAGCTGGTAATCATTACACGGTTACTGCTATTGGGGAAACTATCAAAAAAACCAATATATCCAATTGGAAAGTTGGAGATAGTGTCAATCTCGAAAGAGCGATGAAGCTTGGAGACCGTTTGGACGGACATATTGTGCAAGGTCATGTGGATCAAACAGGAACTTGTATTGCAGTTGAGGAAACTAATGGAAGCTGGTTTTATACTTTTGAGTATGATGCCGATTTGCAAAATATTACTATTGAGAAAGGTTCTATTACAGTAAACGGAGTTAGTTTGACTGTGGTGGATTCTGGCAAGAATAATTTTAGTGTGGCTATCATACCTTATACATACGAACATACTAATTTTAATTCGTTTGCTGTGGGGACTGCTGTTAATTTGGAATTTGATGTAATTGGAAAATATGTTTCTAGGCTGTATGTGAGCAAATAGAACAGAAAAAATGAGATTATAAACAAAAAAAGACCAATTTTAAATTGGTCTTTTTTTGTTTAGTTTGTGATTATATATAATGTATATTCCAAATAGAACAGCTATGAAGATTAGTATTAAGATATTCTCGTTTATTGGAGCGTCTTCTGTTGGCGGTGGGTCTATTGGTGGTTCTGGGTCATCTGCATGCGCAACATATCCATAAAGGCAAAAAAGCAGAATGCTTCCTTTTTGTAAAGTTTTATTTAAAATTGTCTTCATTTTGGGGATGTGGTATTATGATTTTTTTTGAATAACCTTTAATGCAAAAGTATGTTTTTTTTATATTGGAAGGAAATAAATTGCGATTAAATGCAAAATTTTACGGTAAATCAATCGTATGTTTTAATCGTAAAGTAAAAACTTACAAAAATGTATTTTAAATAAATTTGTCGTTTAGTATTGTAAAATATTTTTTTTTGATAGTTCTATGTTTTCAAAAAAGTTAAAACTAACTTTTGCACTTGATCAAAAAAACGTAAATCCCGGTAAAATAAGAGCTTTAAATAAAAAAACCGCACTAAATTAGTGCGGTTTGTGGTCCCACCTGGGCTCGAACCAGGGACCACCTGATTATGAGTCAGGTGCTCTAACCAGCTGAGCTATAGGACCGGTTAAGAGTTTGCAATATTACTACAATTATTTTATTACCGCAAGTATTTTTGGGGTAGATTTTGAATTGTTTAGTGGTTTATGTTAATCTGTTTTGAAAAGAACTGATTATGAATTGACTAAATTTTATTTTATTTCCTGACATAATTCAATTAAAACGCCATTTGTGCCTTTTGGATGCAAAAAAGCGACCAATTTATTGTCGGCTCCCTTTTTTGGGGTTTCGTTTAGGACTGTGAATCCTTCGGATTTGAGGCGTTTGATTTCAGAAAAGATGTCTTCTACATCAAAAGCGATGTGATGGATGCCTTCTCCTTTTTTTTCAAGAAACTTGGCGATTGGGCTTTCTGGACTGGTGGCTTCGAGGAGTTCAATTTTGTTGGGACCATTCATAAAGAAGGATGTTTTTACGCCTTCGCTGGCGACTTCTTCCTGCTTGTAGGCTGGTGCGCCAAAGAGTTTTTCGAATAATATATTGGATACTTCCAAATTCTTCACGGCGATGCCAATGTGTTCTATTTTTCTCATTATTTGTGTTTCTCTTTATAAAATGTTTCCAAAAATGCATCATGTTTCTTCATAGCCCTGATGGAAATGGCATCCTTTTTATCCCGATTTTTTTTCGGGATAAAAAGATATAATGGACAGCAGGAACTTTGCTTGCTGAAAAGCCTAATTTTTCGCTTCTAAATACAAGAACAAATATAAAAAACTTTATGAGTTTGTGACTTTGTGGGTTGGTCTCTCAAAAAAATAGTATTTTTGCACTATGGAAACAAATAGACAGAAAAAAATAGGCGGGGTTATCCAAAAAGATTTGGTTGATATTCTGCAAGGTGAAGTGAGAAAAAATGGAATTACGAATTTAATAATTTCAGTATCCAAAGTTACGGTGACTACAGATTTGTCTGTGGCGACGGTGCATTTAAGTATTTTTCCACAAGAAAAAGCGGCGGAAACGTTGGTGGCGATTAAAACTAATTCTACTTTAATTAAGCACGATTTATCGCAAAGAGTGCGTTTACAATTGCGTAAAGTGCCAAACTTGGTTTTCTTTATTGATGATTCTTTGGATTATATAGAGAAGATTGATAATGCTTTGGCGAATAAAGAAAATCCGATAGAGAATAGAGATTTGTTGGATAAACGCAGATTTCAATAAAATTTGAATTTTCCTCTTTACATAGCCAAACGATATATTTTTAGCAAAAGCAAAAATAATGCTATCAATATTATTAATGGTATTGCAAGTATGGGAGTTATTGTGGGAGCAATGGCGCTGTTTGTGGTACTCTCGGTTTTTACTGGACTGAAGGAATTCAGTCTTTCTTTTACTAGTGATATTGACCCTGATCTTAAAGTGAGCAGTACGCTTGGTAAATCTTTTTTTATTGTGCCAAAACAGGAAAAAGAGATTAGGAGAACTGAAGGTGTTGCTTCCTATTCTAAAGTTATTGAAGAAAGAGTGCTCTTTACTTTTAATGGTAAACAAGAGGTTACTTATTTGAAAGGTGTTGATTCTGCTTTTAACACTGTCAGCGATTTTAATAAAAAATTATACAATGGGCAATGGCTGAAACTTGATACTTATCAAGTGGTGGTGGGTTATGGTATTGCTCAAAAGTTCTCGATGGGGTTGCTCGATTACAATAACGCTTTTGAGGTTTTTGTTCCAAAACCAGGTAAAGGAGCAATTGAAAATCCTGAACAAGCTTTTAATAAAGCTGATGTTTTTCCGGTTGGGATTTATGCGATTAGTGAAGATTTGGATTCTAAATATGTGTTTTCCGATTTAGGTTTGGCACAGGAATTAATGGAGTACAAGACCAATCAGATTTCCCATCTTGAAATCAAATTAAAAAAAGATGCTGATGAAAGTGCAGTTGTTCAAAAACTGCAGTCGATTTTTAAAAATAAAATTACAGTAAAAAATAAGGAACAGTTAAATGAGTCCTTATATAAAATGCTGAATACAGAAAACATAGCAGTGTATTTGATATTTACTTTGGTAATTGTTGTGGCGCTTTTTAATTTGATTGGCGCCCTTATCATGATGATTTTGGATAAAAAAGGAAACTTAAAAACCCTTTTTAATCTCGGAACTGATATCAAAGATTTGCGGAATATATTTTTGCTTCAAGGAACTTTGCTAAGTGTTTTTGGTGGAATTATTGGGCTATTATTAGGTGTTGTAGTTGTGTTGCTACAACAACAGTATCAACTGATAATGATAACCCCAACACTTGCTTATCCAGTTATTTTTACACTTGAAAATGTATTGATTGTTATGGCAACAATTGTGACTCTTGGTTTTATCGCTTCGCTAATTGCGAGTAGTAGAGTGAGTAAGAAGTTGTTGGATTAGAAAAAATATTTCCCGTAGAGATGACTGCAGTGCATCTCTACGGGAAATATTTTTAAACAACCTCATAACCTGCATAAGCCTCTTCGATTTCATTCAAATGAGCAAATAATTCTTCGGGACGGTCTAGGGTTACTAATTTTTGTTTGTGGGTTTTGAAAGAATGAATTCCTTTGAAATAATTGGTGTAATGCGGACGAGTTTCAACGATGCCTAAGCGTTCTCCTTTCCATTCCATTGCCCAAGTAAGGTGGTTTCGAACAGCTTCGACTCTGTCGGCAACGGTAGGTTTTGCCAGGTGTTCTCCTGTTTTGAAATAATGTTTGATTTCGTTAAAAATCCAAGGATAACCAATGGCGGCGCGACCAATCATTATTCCGTCGATGCCATATTCGTTTTTATAATGCAATGCTTTTTCGGGAGAATCAATATCTCCGTTTCCAAAAATAGGCATTGTGATTCTCGGATTGTTTTTGACGCGGGCAATATGTGACCAGTCGGAATGGCCTTTGTACATTTGGGCACGGGTTCTAGCGTGGATGCTCAAAGCAGCTACGCCAATGTCCTGCAAACGTTCGGCAACTTCGTCTATATTTATGGAGCTGTCGTCCCAGCCCAAACGCGTTTTTACGGTTACTGGTAAATGCGTGCTGTCGATAACGGCTTGTGTCAAGCGAATCATTAAATCAACATCTTTCAAAACTCCGGCACCGGCTCCTTTGCAAACTACTTTTTTGACAGGACAGCCAAAATTGATGTCAATTAAATCGGGGTTTACGGTAGAAACGATTTTGGACGATAAAGCCATCGCTTCTTCGTCCCCGCCAAAAATTTGGATTCCTACGGGTCTTTCATAATCGAAGATGTCTAATTTCATTCGGCTTTTGATGGCATCACGGATTAGGCCTTCGGAAGAAATAAATTCGGAGTACATTAAATCGGCACCGTGTGTTTTGCACAATCTGCGGAATGGAGGATCGCTCACATCTTCCATAGGTGCTAACAGTAGGGGGAATTCGGGTAATATAATGCTGCCAATCTTAATCATCGTCCTTTAAATTTTTTGCAAAATTACATTTTTTCAGCGAAAGGATAAAAGACTTAATGACATTAGATAGGTAAGGATGTGATTTTGAATAATATGGTAACTAATTAAGGGGTATATGTATTACAATTTGAAAAGACTTTAGGGAAATGCTTGAGTTTCCTATTTTGAAACTTTGAAACTGTTGAATTTAGAGTATATTTGCAGATTAATTGTCGCTTTACGGCGTTTGCGTGAGATTTGATATTAAGAGGAGAACAGCCAGTGGCTGTTCGGAATAACATAAGTTAGACATCATTATACATGAAACATATTAGGAATTTTTGCATTATTGCACATATTGACCATGGTAAAAGTACATTGGCGGATCGATTATTGGGGGCAACTCAAACGGTAACGGCTCGTGAAGAAAAGGCGCAATTGCTGGACAATATGGACTTGGAACGTGAACGTGGTATTACGATCAAGAGTCACGCCATACAAATGGAATATACGTATAAAGGCGAAGAATATATCTTGAACCTGATCGATACTCCGGGTCACGTGGATTTCTCTTATGAAGTTTCTCGTTCTATTGCGGCTTGCGAAGGAGCTTTGCTGATTGTGGATGCTGCGCAAAGTATTCAGGCACAAACGATTTCTAACTTGTATTTGRCTTTGGAGAATGATTTGGAAATTATTCCGGTTTTGAACAAAGTTGATTTACCAAGCGCCAATCCAGAGGAAGTAAGTGATGATATTATTGATTTGCTTGGATGTAAGCTGGAAGATATTATTCATGCTTCGGGTAAAACTGGTTTTGGTGTTGAGAATATTTTGGCGGCAATTATAGAAAAGATTCCGGCTCCAAAAGGAACTAAAGATGAACCTCTTCAGGCTTTGATATTTGACTCGCATTACAATCCGTTTCGTGGTATCGAAGTAATTTTCCGTGTGAAAAACGGGGAAATTAAAAAAGGCCAAAAAATTAAATTTATGGCTACTGGCAATGAATATTTTGCCGATGAAGTTGGAACATTGAAATTGAATCAAGTTCCTAAAAATGTAATTTCGACAGGAGATGTTGGGTATTTGATTTCGGGAATTAAAGAAGCCAAAGAAGTAAAAGTGGGTGATACTATTACGGATGCCAAAACGCCTACCACTAATATGATTACTGGTTTTGAAGATGTAAAGCCAATGGTATTTGCCGGGATTTATCCTGTAGATACTGAAGATTATGAGGATTTGCGTTCTTCGATGGAAAAACTGCAATTGAACGATGCTTCACTTGTATTTGTTCCTGAAAGTTCTGCCGCCTTAGGATTTGGTTTCCGTTGCGGATTCTTGGGAATGCTGCACATGGAGATTATTCAAGAGCGATTGGAACGTGAATTTGATATGACTGTAATTACTACGGTTCCTAACGTTTCGTATTTGGCTTACACCAAAAAGCACCCAGAAGATGCTTTTGTAGTTAACAATCCATCAGATTTACCTGAACCTTCTCGTTTGGACCGAGTTGAAGAGCCTTATATTAAAGCGACTATCATTACCAAATCCGATTTTGTTGGAAACGTAATGAGTTTATGTATCGAAAAACGTGGTCAAATTACGAATCAAACGTATTTGACAACGGAACGTGTAGAATTGAATTTTGATATGCCTTTGGCAGAGATTGTATTCGATTTTTACGATAGATTGAAAACGGTTTCAAAAGGATATGCTTCATTTGATTATTCTCCAATTGGAATGCGAACTTCAAAATTGGTTCGGTTGGATGTTTTATTGAATGGTCAAACGGTTGATGCTCTTTCTGCGTTGATTCACGAAGACAATGCATATAACATCGGAAAGAAAATGACCGAGAAATTGCGTGAATTGATTCCGAGACAACAATTTGATATTCCGATTCAAGCGGCGATTGGTGCCAAAATCATTGCGCGTGAAACGATTAAAGCGTTACGTAAAGACGTTACTGCCAAATGTTACGGCGGTGATATTTCCCGTAAACGTAAATTGCTTGAAAAACAGAAAAAAGGTAAAAAACGTATGCGCCAGGTAGGAAATGTTGAGATTCCGCAGGAAGCATTTATGGCGGTATTGAAGCTGAATGATTAAATTTGTAGAGATGTACGGTTGTGCGTCTTTTAGAATATAGAGAAAACCTGATGATGAAAATTGTCAGGTTTTTTTGTTTATTTTTGGATACCAAATAGTTATTAAAATGAGTGATAAGATTATTAGTCTAGATGATTTAATTGAGAATAGGATAGAAATAGATTTTCCTAATGATATTATAACCGTACTCTTTGATGTACAAGGATTATCAGCTCCATTAGAAAACAGAATATTTAAATGTGAAAAACTCATTTTTGAGCATATCTCAAATCCTGAATATAATTTTAAATTTGATAATTGTAGTTTTGATTGTGAAGTAGAATTTATTGGATGCACCCTAAATGAAATATCTTTCAAAAATACAAAAAGCATAATATCATTAAATATTAATGGTTATTACAATAAGTTCGAGTTAAAGTGCCTTAAATTTTATTATGATAAAGGATATACTATTGATGAACCGAAACCAAAATTATCTACAAATTTCTATATAAGCAATCTCATTATCTCGGATAATTTATTAATTCAAAACATTGAACATATTCAAGGAAAATTTGAGTTTATTGGCAACGAAGTTGGCGGAAAAGGAATAGATGCAATAACATTTAACAACTCTAATTTTTATAATGCATATTTTTCAGGTAATAACTTTAAGGACAAAACAACTTTTGAAAATACCTCGTTTAAATATAATTTCCAATATTTAAAATCTTCCAAAACAGTTTATCAACATACAAAATTTTATAATAATACTTTTTCAAAAGTTTCTTTTTCAAATTCAAATTTTATCGGTAAATGTAGTTTTGATAAATGTGATTTCTTAAGTACGACTTGGTTTGAGAAATGTAAAAATTTGACTAATTCAAAATTAGGATTTGTTGCTTGTGAATTTAAAAAATATGTTTTGTTTGATAATTCAAAAATTAATTCTTTTGAAATATCTCATAGCTTTTTTGAAAGAAAGGTTTCTTTTGATTCTTTTGAAGCAAATAAAATGAAATTACATCAAGTCTCTTTTGAAAAAGTTGCTTATTTTGATGACTTAAATAAGTCAAATGAAAAAGTGCTAGAGAATTGGGATAGAAAAACTTTAAGAGCCATAAAACGAGAATTAACTAATTCTCATAATCAAATAGATTATTTACGTTTTAAAGCATATGAACTAAATGCATTTAAAAAAGAAGTAGATCAAAATAAATTAAATTGGAAAGATTCAATGATTCTGTATTTTAATGAAGATTCTAATTATTTTGGTTTAGATTGGACAAAAGGACTGCAGTTTATCATAAAATGGAGTTTTCTGTTCTATATTTTACATTTGTTAACTTACATCTTTCAAGAAAAATGTTTTTACTTAATTCCAAAACAAGAGGATTTCTATATTAATTATATAAAATTTATAAATCCTTTTTCTTTTTTAAAACCACCAATTGAAAAAACAGAAAATTACTTTTTCCCTTTTTCCTTTTTTATCTTAGGAAAAATATTCGTTTCCTATGGAATCTATCAAACAGTTCAGGCATTTAGAAAATTTGGAGTTAATGGAGGATAAAATTATTTTTTCACTAACTTTGTTTTTATGGAAACTATAAAATTAAACATCGATTTGAGTGTCAATCAATTGATTGAAGCTGTTAAGCAACTTTCGCCGAAAGACCGATTAAAAGTTAATGATGCCATTTGGAATGAAGATATGGAAATTCCTGTGGAACACCAACGAATTGTTTTAGACCGAATGGCAAAAGCAAAAACAAATCCCGAAAGACTTTTAGATTGGGATGAAGTTTCTAAAACGCTTTAGAGCTTGCGCTTTCATTTAAAAATAGACACTGACGCTTTGAATGACATTCAAGAAACTTTTGAATGGTATGAAATGCAATTGAAAGGATTAGGTTTACGTTATAAAACCCAAACCAAAAGACAAATCAATTCTTTAAAAAAAGATCCTTATCTATTTAGCATAAAATACAATGAAATTCGATGCAGGAAAATAGAAAAATTCCCTTTCTTGATTCATTATTTGGTAAATGAGAACACGAAAACTGTTACTGTTTTTGCCATTTTTCATACTTCAAGGAATCCAGAAATTTGGAAAAGAAACAATAAGTGATCTTCAGTAAGAAAAGTTGTTGGGTTTTCTGTTTTTGAGATGTATCTTTGAGACACTATCCCCAAAACCTCTGTAACTCATAAAAATGCTTGACGAAACCCCAAAACGATTTGACCGTATTGTAGCCATTCTTATTCAACTGCAATCCAAAAAAATTGTAAAAGCACAGGAATTGGCCAATCGTTTCGAAGTTAGTCTGCGGACTATTTATCGAGACATTCGCACCTTAGAAGCTTCGGGAGTTCCTATTTATAGTGAAGCTGGCGTTGGTTATGCTTTAATGGACGGCTATCGGCTACCGCCTGTAATGTTTACCCGCGAAGAAGCCAGCAGTTTTATTGCTGCTGAAAAATTAATGCAGAAATTTACTGATGCAGCTCTTGGAAATCATTACGCTACAGCAATGTATAAACTAAAAGCCGTACTTCGAAGCGATGATAAAGATTGGCTTTCAAGCATTGAATCGAGTGTTTTAATGCAATCGTCAGAGAAGCTATTTAATGATAAATCGCCCAATACTTTGGCTACTCTTTTTGAAAGTATCGCTGAGAAAACACAAGTTGTTCTTTCGTATGAAGCGATTCAATCGGATGGGATTACAGTGCGAAATATTGAACCTGTTGGGGTTTTTCATGACAATAACAATTGGTATATGTTAGGGTATTGTCATTTGCGAAAAGATTATCGCCAGTTTCGTGCTGACCGTATCCACGGAATTAAAAAAACAGAAATTCCTTTTTCATTAGAGCATAATTCGCTGGAAACATATTTGGATAAAAACAAAACTGTTTCTACGATCAAAGTTCGGATTCTTGTAGATAAAAAAATTGCCAACTATCTCTCATCCGAACGAAAATATCACGGCTTTGTTTCTGAAAAACAAGTAGAAGACAAAATTGAAATGACTTTCATGTCCTGTGATAAGTTGGAAGGATTTTCGCGCTGGTATCTGATGTTTGGCGATTATGCTACTATATTGGAACCCGAAAGATTAAAAACCAAAATTCTGGAATTACTTGAAATGAATAAACAAAGGCTTTTATAAAAAAGCTTCTAAAACAAATTTAGTTTTAGAAGCTTTTTTAGTTTTTATCTTTCCCAGAAAAAAGGTGGTTCAATGCCTAACGCACGCAGATACACATATCCCTGACCGCGGTGATGTATTTCATTGTCAATAAAATATAAAATATTCTGAATAATCGGGAATTCATATTGACCAAATAATTTAAAGGTTTCATTAAAATCTTCGATGGTTAATTTCTGCCAATTTTCATTAATTTCTGCCGTTGCTTCATCCCATTTTTCAAGATATTGTGCTTTGAAAATTAACTTTTCTGCCGCTTCTGTATAAGGCTGAATTTCCCGATTTACAATTCCTTTCAAAGCTGGTGCAGCAATGGCAAGAAGTTCATCGGCTAATTTTGAAAATGGACGCATTCCGCCAATTGAAAATTCAAAGAAATCTTTTTCAGGAAATAGTTCAATTACTCGGCGTGTCAAAGCGCGATGCCCTTGCCAGTGTTTCAATAAATCTTCAGGAGTAATAACTTGTGCTGCTAATGTTTTCATAATTTTAAAATTTTTAATTTTTTACTTCTTCAAAAGTATACAGGGCTGGTGACAACAGTTTGTCAGCAGTAATTTTATTTTTTATAAATTATGAAATGAATATAGATAATGGTTGACTATTAGCGGTTCATTTGATGATGGATATCTGATAACAGAGATTTTAGCGGGCAAAAAAAAACCACTATGAACACAATGTCTATAGTGGTTTACTTATTTTTAAAATTCAAAATTAATCTTCGGAGTACATTATTTTGGACAACAGATACTTTATCAAAAGAGCTGGTCCAAATGAAATAAATATTGGGATTAAAAGTTCAATATTTACAAAAGCATTTCTGCTGTTAAAATAAAATTGGCAGGCAAAAGGCATTATAATCGCACCAATAGTAAATCCAACCATTGCTGGAATTGCTTTTTTAGGGTGTCCATAATAACCGGCAAAACATGCAAGAACGATAGAAAGCAAAATCATAGAAACGCTATTGCCTCCTAATACAGCGACAGATATGGAAGAAACTATTGCTAAGCCTAAAGCAATAATGTTTCTGTCATTATAGTCTCTTTTTTCATTCGCTTTATACAAAAGGTCATACTTGTGACTTCGAATTACATCCATCACTAACTCTTTTGCTGTTTGCTGTTCAAATCCTAAACAAATCAAATTGTTTTTTTCGAAATCGATATCAAAGGCTCCTGCCTTAATCTTGTTTTTTAAGTCTTGTATCTGACTGTAGGTTAATTCATTATTCATATTTTCTATAATTTGGGGCATGTTAAAAGTATAAAAAAATACATACAATATCAAATTTTTTTAGCTTTTATTCGGAATTTTTGAAAGGTTTATCGGATTAATGATTTAATGTATTACTAGTCAGTAATTTATGCAATTTTTTAAATTCGGCGTAAGTTAATTCATTCTAAAATATAGGATGAAAAAGTAATGATATCATTGTACAACAGATAATTATTTTTAGTAAAACCTAAAAAAATAGTTATCTATTGAATTTAAAAAGCTAAAAAACTAATTGTTTTGATTGGATTTTAAAATGCTTTAACCTTATGAATATAATATTAGAAAAATATGATTATTTAAAATTTATTTATCTTTCAGCCAATCGAATAACCGTTGAGCGTCAGTGCCTTTAAACAACTGTGTTCCTTCGTTCATTGTTGCGGCTGATCCACAGGCAACGCCCCAACGGATTACTTCTTTCAGGCTTTTGTTTTGTGAAAGCGCCCACACCATTCCGCCAACCATGCTGTCTCCAGCGCCAACGGTACTTTTCTTTGCTACATTAGGCGCAGGAACAAATTCATAATTGTCTTTGGTTACCAAAACCGCTCCTTGAGGACCTAGAGAGACAACAACAATTTCGGCTCCTCCTTTGGAAATGATTTGTTTGGCAGCTTCGTTTACTTCTTCCATTTCGAGTCGTTCGACACCGATTAGTTTGGCCAATTCGCCAACATTTGGCTTGATGAGGTAAGCTCCCGTTTCGAGAACTTTTTTCAAGGCTTCTCCAGAGGTGTCCACTATTAATTTTGCACCAGATTGTTTTGCTATTTGGGCTATTTTTTGATAAAAATCGGCAGATAAACCTTCATTTAAGCTGCCACTGGCAACAATAAATCTTGATTTTAAGTTAGTAATGGCATTAAGGATAGCTTTTTCTTCTTGTTCAGTAATTTCTCCGCCAGTGAATCCAAAACGGTATTGTGAATTAGTATTGTCATCTACAGCAACAAAACTCTCTCTTGTCCAAGTTTGGATGGGAATAGCCTGAAAGACGATGGATTCTTTGGAAATTAATTCTTCCAGCATTTTTCCTAATGGCCCACCTGATGTGAAGATTGCCAAAGAAGTTCCTCCCAAACGTGAAATAGCTTTAGACACATTGATTCCTCCTCCTCCAGCATCAAAACGAGGTGCTGAACAACGAATTTTTTGTTCGGCAACTAAACCTTTAAAATGAGTGCTTTTGTCCAAAGCCGGATTGACGGTAAGAGTAATAATATCGTATGTATTCATTTTTATGATGTTTTGATTAATAAAGGTGCGAAAAAAAATCATAAAAAACCATTCAAATAAGCGCGAATATTTCTTTGTATATTTGCAGTCTCAAAAAAAATGTAAAATCAATAATAATGAATGAAGCGATTGCTTCGTTCTTCTCAATAATCATGATTGAAGATAAAAACCCGCAACGCACAAGTATAGCTCAACTAGGAGAATTTGGCCTGATAGACCATTTAACAAAAAACTTCGAAATCACTCAGACTTCTACACTAAAAGGAATTGGAGACGATGCAGCCGTGCTGGATTTTAAAGAAAAGAAAGTAGTTGTTTCAACTGATTTATTGATTGAAGGCGTACATTTTGATTTGGCTTATGTCCCCTTAAAACATTTAGGATACAAATCGGTAGTTGTCAATGTATCCGATATTTGTGCGATGAACGCGAGGCCAACACAAATTACAGTTTCTATAGCGGTATCTAATCGTTTTCCATTGGAAGCTTTGGAAGAATTGTATGAAGGAATCGAACACGCAGCACAGGAGTATAAAGTTGATGTAATAGGAGGTGATACTACTTCTTCTCAAAAAGGATTAATTATTAGCATCACTGCTCTTGGCGAAGCCGATGAAAATGAAATCGTATATAGAAGCGGAGCCAAACAAACGGACTTATTGGTAGTAACTGGAGATATTGGTGCTGCTTATATGGGATTGCAGGTATTGGAAAGAGAGAAACAGGTTTTTCAGGTAAATCCAAATTCTCAACCCGATTTAGATGCTTATACCTATTTGATTGAGCGCCAATTAAAACCTGAAGCACGTAAAGATGTACGTACGTTATTGCATGCGTTAGAAATAAAACCAACGTCAATGATTGATATATCCGATGGATTATCTTCGGAGATTATGCATTTGTGCAAACAATCCGGTGTAGGCTGTAACTTGTATGAAGATAAATTACCAATTGACCCTCAATTTATTAATGTTTGTGAAGAGTTTAATATTGACAGCACTACTGTAGCTATCAATGGAGGAGAGGATTATGAATTGCTCTTTACTATTGCAATGGAAGATTTTGACAAAATAAAAGGAAATCCTAACTTTAGCATAATTGGTCACATGACACAGGAAAGCGAAGGTATACATTTGGTAACCCGCGCTAATACCAGAATACCTTTAAAAGCAAGGGGCTGGGATGCTATAAGAGAATAAAAGGATTTAGAATTCTAGTTAAAAACATATAAAAGCGCACCGAAATGGTGTCGCTTTTTATCTTTTTGAAAGTGTTTATAAAATAATTCCTCTCATCTTTGCTTCCTTAATTAAATCAATATCGCTTCGATCTTCAATTTTAAATAATTGCTTAAGATTGACTTTTCGCTGTTCAATAGCATGTAATGAAATAGGGATGTATTGAGTAATATCTTTAGTTTTTGTTCCTTTAGAAATGTGGAATAAAATTAATTTGTCAAATTGGTCAATTCCTTCAATATCTTTATTATTTTGATTGGCCATTTTAATTACAGAATGGCTGTAATAAATTTCATCTTTCAGTACTATATCAAAACCAAAAAGTAATTCATCAAAAGTTAAATCATTTTTAATTACTAGTCCTGCGGGATTTATAGTGTCGATTATATTTTTTATTTTGAGTAGCTCAGTATACATGGTTAGCAAAATTATTTTGCAGTCGGGCATGTATTTCATAATTAATTTTGCCAAATCTTCACCGGAATAAATTCCTTTTTCTTCATATACAGGCATACTGATATCTAAAAAAGCAACGTCAAAGGGTGGTATTTCTGGATTTGTAATGATGTTATAACCTGTCATGCAGTCCTTCCCTTGAGTAAATGAATATTCATAGAAATCAGGTTTATAACGGGTAATAGCATTTTTATATCCGTCAATTATAAAGGGATGATCGTCTACAATTAAAATATTTTTTTTAATTAGCTTTTGCGCCTTTGAATCGGTTGTCATTATGCAATAGTTTTTTGAGTTTCTTTGATTGGAATTATTATCGTTATAGAAGTTCCTTCGTCTTTTTTTGATTTTATTTCGAGGGTTCCTTCACATTCTATAGTTCTCGTTTTTATATTCTGGAGACCTATTCCTTTTTTGGCGCGATTTGTGTTAAATCCTAAGCCATCGTCATTAATCTTTAAAACTAAATTATCATTTTGTTTTCTGAATTCTACCTTTATTTTTGTTGCATTAGCATATTTGTTACAATTTTGAAGTGATTCCTGAAGGATGCGGTATAAATTAATTTTTATAATATTGTCAATAGAATCCCATTTTATAGTCGGATCTATATGAGCAATAAATTTTGTTGAGAATGTTTTCTTTTGTTCTTCAAATAAGTTAGTTACTATCGCAACGAAGTTATTAATTAATTCTGATTTTTCTCTATTCAGGTTATGAGATATTTCGCGGATATCTTGTTCAATATTTTTTAGTTCGGTTAAATAATTTAACCGCAGTTCGATTCCAGAGTCATCTGTAATTTTATTTAAACCATCCAAATTGATTCGGACGCCAAACATTCTGCCAAGAACTCCATCGTGTAATTCCCTCGCTACTCTTTTTTTTTCTTTAATGCTATTGATTTCGATTGCATTTTGCTGATTAATTAACAGATTATATATTTCGGCATTGGCCTGTTGCTGTTGCTGTTTGAATAATAATTCTCTTTGTTTAACTTTTTGATTATTAATTATGTACAGTAATAGTGCTAAAATGACAAAAACCCCAAAAAACAGCAAAAGTTTTTTGTTCTGACCTTCGAGATTAGTGTTTTCTACTTTAATTTCGTCGGTTTCATATTCAATACGGGTAAATTTTTCGCCAATTTTCCGCTCTGCTTTTTGCAGGCGGTCATTAAGAAGGATGTATTCTTTTGAATATTTTGAAGCATTTTTTGGGTCAACAATTCCTATTTGTTTGAGGCTTTCCAGTATACTTCTCAACCGATTGGTACTGCGGGATAAAGCAAGTGCTTGTTTTGCATATTGTATCGCTTTTACGGTGTCATTCTGAAACGCATAGTATTCTGATAAATGGGTTTTATTGATAATTACTCCCGAGATAAGATCTAAGCTATCCCTAATTTTTAGTGCTTTATAAAACAGATTGGGGAGTTCTTTAGTATCTCTAAGCTTAAATTTGGCATAAGCCAAGTTATCCAATAGCATAGCGTACAAAGATGGTTTTTCTACAAATAGGTTTTGTTGTTTTAACCCTTCTTCAAAATAATTTTTAGCTTGTCTGTAATTCTTTAAGTTTAAATATACATAGCCCATATTGTTCAGGGATGTTGCTTTGGATTGAAATTCTGCAGGTATGGATCTGTCATCTAAAATAGCCAGCGCTTTGTTGTGAAATTCTAAGGATTTATTGTATTCTTCCCTTTCATTGTATAAAATGCCTAAAAGATTGTAACACTGATATTGTAAATCATTAGCTTTTAGTTGTTTTATAATCCGCAAAGCTTTAAAAACAGTAATTTCACTATCGAATAAATCATTTTCATTATATCTCAAGGTGGCTTTACTAAATCGTGTTTTGGCAATGTTATAATTGTCATTAAGTTTGAGGTATAGTTTCTCGGCTTTATAATAACTATAAAAAGCACTGTCTGGAATCGATTTTTTTACATAGTAATCTCCTAAATAGACATAGGCTTTGGCTGTATTTACTGTGTCTCGACTGTTATTGGAACGTTCTAAAATAAGTTGGGAAGTTTCAAAATATCCTTTCCAGTCATTCATATTATAATAGCGGTTGGCTACTTTAAAAAGGTTTACTTTATTGATCGAATCATCCTTTTGATTAATAATTATTGAAAAGGCTTTGCGATTGTATTTTTGTTTTAATTCTTGTGATATGGTAATGTCATTGGCTAGAGATAGATACACGGTTAAGCTATCTTCAGAAGTCACAATATTTTTTTCAGATTTTTTTTTATTAGTGCAACCTATAAAAATAACTAAAAAGAGGAATAGTATGTAGTAATTTTTTTTCAATTTATATTTTTGGATCGTATCAAAAATACTAAATCTTTTTATATAAAAAAAGGCTGTCAATTTTTTGACAGCCTTTTAAGATATTTTGGGTTTTTAGTCTACTTTTCTGTTGTCCCCGCTTGATTGTCCGCCAGTTCCGTCAATTTCAATAATTTGTTTATTAACAGATCTGCCGTTATAATCTACTTTTCTGTTATCTCCGCTTGATTGTCCGCCAGTTCCATCGATAGATGTGATTACTGTATTATCAGTAACTGATGTTGTTGAATTGTTTGGAGAGGCGAATGAAGTTGTTGCCAATACTAATGTAAATAATCCGATTGTTAAGATAGCTTTTTTCATGATTTCTGGGCTTTATGTTGTTGTTATGTTTTACGTTTTTGATTCCGTTTGCGTTGGAATTCTTTAGTAAAACTAAACAGTAAGCCTCAATAAACAATTTAAAAACAGCTGTTTATGGTAGATGGAGTTCGTCTGGTAGTGAATGAATAGCAATTTGGAGTAAATGGCTATTTTTAAGTTTCAATGTAATTTTCATTGGCAAATTCGCTTATAATAAAGTCGATATTTGTTTTATAAGATTTAGAAAAAGGCAGTTTTATAGTGGTCTTTTTAATGTAGCACAAAGAGTTCCCGGTGTGAATTCTAGAAATATAATTTCGGTTTACAATGTAGCTATTGTGTATTCTTATAAATGGATTGGACAAAACTGATTCAAAATGTTTCAAAGTTTTGAATGCGGTTATCATTTCGCCATTTTTCAAATGAATATCTGTTGAGTTATTATCGGCTTGGAAATAACAAATTTCGTCAGAATCAATGTAGCGGTAATCACCATACGATTTGACGCATAAGATAAATGATTTTTTAATGTTTCTGGATTCAATCCTTCCCAGATTATGTTTTTCTTTGGAATTTGGATTTTGAACAAGAACTATTTCGTCTTCTATGTTTATTTTATTCAGTTTATGAATCAATTTTACAAAATCGATCACTAATAATGGTTTTAGTAAATAGTCTACAACTTCATATTTAATACAGTCGAAAGCAAAATCTTTTTTCTTAGTCGTAATAACAATTTTTGGTAATTCTTTCAGATACATTAATAACCCGTTTATTAATTGTAAGGATAGATTACTATTTTTATCATTAGGATCTATTTCCAAAAATATGAGTCTTGGCATATGCTCTAAAATTAGATTCACGCCATCTGCATAATTATCAGTGGAGCCAAGAAAATTTAATTCTGAAAATTCGCTGGCCATTGCCTTTGTTTTCAAAACACTTTCAGGATCATCGTCAATAATGATGTAGGTGTAATTCATTTTTTTTTGGGACTTAATTTTAATATTGTATTTTATTCTTTTTTAAAAAGGTTTTATTTAAAAATAGAAGTTTCAAAAGAATAATCTAGTTTCAAAAAAAAGCTAATCTTAGCAAATAATAAAATAATAACACTCAAAGTTATGTTTTTTTATTATAAATAAATCAAAAAGGGTTATAAAAATTTAATGGTATTTTACTGAAAACTAAACATATACGCTAATATTCGTATGTATTTTTTTATTCAAAGCAAAAAAAATGCCTCTCGGTTGAGAAGCACTTTAAATATGTTGTAATGTTATGATTACATTTTCATTAACCAATTTTTCATCGAAACTTCATTTTCGATAATAGATTTCAATTCAGAGATAGCAACACGATCCTGTTTCATTGTGTCTCTGTGACGGATGGTTACCGTTTGATCTTCTACCGTTTGGTGATCTACAGTGATACAGAAAGGAGTTCCCAATGCATCTTGCCTTCTATAACGTCTTCCTACTGCATCTTTTTCATCGTAAGCTACATTGAAATCCCATTTCAAATCATCGATGATTTTTTTGGAAATTTCAGGCAACCCGTCTTTTTTAACTAATGGTAAAACCGCAGCTTTTGTAGGCGCTAGAACCGCTGGTAATTTCAATACTGTTCTGGTTGAACCGTCTTCCAGTGTTTCTTCTTTTAATGAAGTAGCGAAAACCGCCAAGAACATTCTGTCCAAACCTACTGAAGTTTCTACCACATAAGGAACATAGTTTTCATTCAGTTCAGGGTCAAAATACTGTAATTTTCTGCCTGAATATTGTTCGTGAGCTTTTAAGTCAAAGTCGGTTCTGGAGTGAATACCTTCCAATTCTTTGAAACCAAACGGGAAGTTGAATTCAATATCGGCTGCTGCATTGGCATAGTGTGCCAATTTTTCGTGATCATGAAAACGGTAATTTTCTTTTCCTAATCCAAGAGATAAATGCCAGTTCAAACGAGTGGTTTTCCAATGTTCGTACCATTGCATTTCTTCGCCTGGACGTACAAAAAACTGCATTTCCATTTGTTCAAATTCTCGCATACGGAAGATGAATTGTCTGGCTACGATTTCGTTTCTAAAGGCTTTTCCAGTTTGTGCAATTCCAAAAGGAACTTTCATTCTTCCAGATTTTTGAACGTTCAGGRAATTTACAAAAATACCTTGTGCCGTTTCCGGACGCAAAAATAAATCCATTGCCGTATCTGCAGAAGCTCCTAATTTGGTACCAAACATCAAGTTGAATTGACGCACTTCGGTCCAATTTCTGGAACCTGATTCCGGACAGGCAATTTCCAGTTCTTCTATTAATGCTTTTACATCTTCCAGGTCACCAGCTCCCAAAGAACGACCCATTCTTTCCAGGATTTCTCTTTCTTTTGCTAGATATTCTACGACTCTAGCATTGGTTGTGATGAATTCCTGTTCGTTGAAAGCCTCTCCAAAACGAACTTTCGCTTTTTCGATTTCTTTTTTTGCTTTTAGATTTAGCTTTTCGGCATAATCTTCAATCAAAACATCGGCTCTGTATCTTCTTTTGGAATCTTTGTTGTCTATTAATGGATCATTGAAGGCATCAACGTGACCAGATGCTTTCCAAGTTGTTGGGTGCATCAATATCGCCGCGTCCAGCCCTACGATGTTATCGTTCATTTGAACCATCGATTTCCACCAATATTCGCGTATGTTCTTTTTTAATTCTACTCCGTTTTGTGCATAATCATAGACTGCACTTAAACCATCGTATATTTCGCTTGACGGAAAAATAAATCCGTACTCTTTTGCGTGCGAAACTACATTCTTAAATAAATCTTCTTGTTTTGCCATAGTGGTGCAAAAATATAAAAAGGGAAATTAAAAAAAGAAAAAAAATGAAGTTTGAATATATGGTTTTCTTATTTTTATGGATAAATCAATTTTTTTATGCTTAATTCCTTGATTAATTTATTTTTTCCAAAGGTTTGTGCTGGCTGTAAATCATTTATAGGCACCAATGAATCTATAATTTGCACAGTTTGCCGGCATGAATTGCCTTTGACGAACCATCATTTGAATCCAGAAAATGAAGCTTTCAAAAAGTTTTATGGCAGGATTCCTGTCGAACACGCATCGGCTTTTTTGTATTTTCATAAAAAAGGGATGGTTCAGGAAATTATTCATAATCTGAAATATAAAGGACATGAAGAAATAGGCAATTTTTTGGGCGAATGGTACGCATCCGACTTAAATAACAGCTCGCTTCCAAAAGATATAGATGTGATAATTCCAGTTCCGTTGCATAAAAAGCGATTGAAAGAAAGAGGTTATAATCAGGTTACGAATTTTGGACTGGCTTTGTCCGAGAATTTTAAAATCCCATTCAATAATGACATTCTGATACGGAAAGTTTATTCTAAAACACAGTCGAAGAAAAATCTTTTGGGAAGAACCGAAGGAATTGAAACGGTTTTTGATGTTGATTTTAGTGAAGAAGATACCAATAAACATTATCTGCTTATTGATGATGTGTTAACGACTGGTGCTACTCTTGAAGCTTGTTCTAAAGCATTACTGAAAATTCCGGGAGCAAAGATTAGTATCGTTTGTATGGCGATGGCACATTCGTAATGGAATTTTGATTAAACTTGAAAATTTTGTGAGCTTGCGTGAAGGATGGAAGCAAGTTACCGAAGTAACGCGGACAGCCTGACAGCATAAAGGAAAGGGACCGAATCACGAGTATAGTGAGTTGGTCCCTTTCCTTTATGGTGGCACGTCCAATGATATTTAAATCTATTTTTGAACATAGGTTTTGAAATACCCGCATTCGTTGATGATTTCGTTATAGTACTTGGTTTTTGAATAATTAGCTTTAAGGTTTTTGAAGCCTTGCCAAGCGATAAAATTGGTTTTGTCGTCCTGAATGTCCCAAGTGGATAAATTGAGCGAATAATATTTTTTGTTATAATAATCGTTGCGTTCGCATTTGGCAATCATGTATTGGGTTTTTGCTTTTTGCTCATTGTTTTTTGTGGCTGTAAAAGCTTTTTGATAGTAGGCTTTCGCCAAAGAACAATTAGTAATCATATTTCGAATTGGATCTCTAAAATAATCTGGTGTAGAACCATATCCGGCAATATTTCCTTCATAAAATAAGCGGCCGTTGCCAAAATGCGTGATGTTGTAAAAAGCATTTCCGAGTATGCCACTGTTGCTATAGATATCGGTTTGTTTGGCAACATTCTCCTGTAATTTTTGAATAATAGTCAGGAAATCTAGCATTGTATATTTCTTTTTTTGAGAAGCCTGGTGATCGCAATCGTGGCAGTCTTTGATATTTCCCAGAAATGGATTGCCATAAAAAACAGTATTTTGAAGCTTATCTGATTGTTTCATAAAAGCTATGGCCTCGGGGATTTTGTTTTCGAAAGTGGCTTTGACAGCTTGAAAATAATTGATGTCGGCCAATTTTATGGAATAGATGGAAGCGCCAATTTTTTCGATTTCGGTTTTGTTGGTTTTGCTTAAAAATGCCTTCATTTCCAGCAGTTGTTTTTCATTGTCATAATAACCGGATTCATGGTTGAAAATCTCGGTCATTACCGTATTTTTTTGTGAGCGGTATAATGCGGCTAAATAATTTTGGCTCCAAGCTACAGCATTTTCATATCGGAAATCATCAATTGGTTTTTTAGGCAGTTCCAAATACAGCCAAGACAAATCGGCAAGGATTGTTTTTTCGTTTTCAGGATTTAGCAGGTCTATTTTGCTGAGGTTGTTGACCAATCGCAATAAGCGAACCTGACTGATGGCCAAAGGAGTTTTTGGCATTTTGTTTTCGGCTTCATTAAAGTTTTTGTCGGCTTGCTTGAAATTTCCGTTTAGGGTTTCCAGATAGCCTGCTGCCGCATTCCATAAATACGGTTGTGTAGTTTTATCCGATTGAGCAATTTTGGTAACCAAGTTAATAGCCGATTTACGGATGCTGTCTTTGGCTCGTTTTTTGTTTTCAAGAACGGTTTTGTCTTTAAAAGAACGGTCTATTTTGTTTTCCTGATTATTGATTAACCGGGTCAATAAATAATCAATATGGGGACTTTTTGGCTGCAGTTTGTAGATTTCGGCAATGGCTTTTTCTTCGTCATTATAATAGCCATGTATTGCCCAAAGAGCTGCTTTTTCTTCATCGGTTTTAGCCATTCCTAAGGATTGTTTCCAATCTTTTTCTTCTTGAGGATGAAAGCAATAGGCTGAAACTACACGCATTGTCGGACATTTGTCAAAAACCTTACTGTAAAGGAAGTTGGATTTGGCATAATTTTTTTGTCTGTATTCAATTCCTGCCAAATACGCCAATGCTCTGTAATATAAAGTATTTTTGGGTGCCGATTTTTCGGTTTGATTGAAGAAAGTGATCCCATTTGCTGGTTTGTCACTATAAAAATCAGCTTTTATGATCAAAAACCAATATCTGTTTTTTAGGAAAGGATCTTTGGTTTCATTATATTTTTGTTCTAATGATTTGATCCATTTGCTGTCGGAAAGAACCTGTCTTTTTACAGTCTCGTCATAATTCCAAGAATCGAAACGTTGGGTAGAATAAGTTTCAACTATTTGGGCATCATTCAAAAAGAATAGAAAGTCTTTAGTTTTAGAATCATCTAATTTTATTTTTTTATTCCATTTTTCAGATGTTTTATTTGCCTTTCCTTTTTTGTAGAACATAAATAAATCAGCAACATCGGCACTGCTCGAATCCGTCAGGAAAAAGTTCAGGTCTTTTTCGTTAATCTTACCTTCCAGATAGACTGACCAGTCTTTTACATTTTCGTTGTTGAATCTTGTAAGATGTTCGGTATCGAAACCAATTCCGTAAAAAACATCAGAAGATAAAAACAGTGGCGAATAGGATTTATCGACAAAAGTTTCGGGAGTGAAATTAGAATCAAACGACCAGCCCCAATCACCATCTGAACAGGCATAAATAGTTCCGTAAACTAAAAGGGTGAGAGCACTAAAAGCAATCAATAACTTCTTTAAAAATGGCTGTATCATAATTTTTTAAATTGAATTCGTCTAAATCGTAAAAGATTATTTCCTTCGGATTTTGAGTTGTATTTTCCTCGATATCATTTGTCATTTCGAGCAAATCATTTCGTGATATGGTTTCTATTTTTAATTGGTCATTTTCTTTATAAAAAACACCTGCTGTAAAGTTGGAATTTTTAACAGTGAACCAATTCTTTTTTGTAAAAACAAAACTATTGTTATTTTTTAAATTATTGATATCAATTTTATTTCTAAGACCAATTATTTTACCATCTCTTATATGAATTCCCCACGAATAAACGGGCAACGCAATGTTTATGGGCAACGGATAATTTTGAAGGCTCGATAAATAGCGGCTGGCAATGTTATGATCGTATATCGAATTCAGAGAATCGGGAGCTATTTTGCCCATATTGTAATACATCAGCACGCCACGATCGACATTTGGAATTTTTGTTTTTTTGAAATATTTTATCTGATGCAAGCGTATGGTTGCAGAGAGTTTTTTATTGGAAACCTTTCTAAAAACTTTAATAAACCGTAAGTAATTGTCTTTGCTCTCCAGCGTCCAATCGCAATCGATTTGGATTTCTTGAATACTAATTTTGTTTTTTAAATTGATTTGCTGAATGAAATTATTAGTATTTTCTGCCAAATTCATCACATCTAATTTTTTGTTCAGCATCACTTTATTTTTGATGTACACGACAGGAATGATTTCAAAATTATAGGCAGTATCTTCAAAACGGATTGGTGTTCTCGGATATGGTTTTTGAGTTTGCGGACTTAAGTCAATATCAAAATACCGAATATACAATCTCTTGACTTGGTTTTCGGTCAAGGCGTTTTTTTCTTTTGGCGAAAGCCTAAAAATAGTTTTCCAATAGTAAAAGGAGATTATGGGCTGTTCCTGTTGCTGGCAGGAAATAAAGAGATAGAGGATAACACTAAAAAGAATTATTTTTTTCAAAGAAAGCTATTTTAATTAGGGTTATTCTTTTCTGTTTTTGGCTCGATGGTAAGTCCAATAGGCCAACAAGACCAATAGTACAAATGGCAGATAGGAGCCAATAAGGACACCTATTTGATAACCGTCATTGGGGGCGTTTTTAATTTTTTCTTCAACGTTTACCTTTTGAAGCAATAAGATCAAAGCTGTCATTTGTTATTTAATTAAAGCGTTTTTTGTAAAATCAGAAAGGACTAATCTGCCGGAAATCGAAGCTCTTTCCTTTAGTAATTTATCCCAATGTGCTGTTCCTTCCCAAAATACTTTTTTTATTTCGGTAAGAGCTTCTGGATTGTAATTAGCCAGTTTTTTGGAGAAAGAAGCTATTTCTATATCAAGATCTTCTGATGTTTCCAGAATTTTAGCATATAATCCTTTTTGAAAAGCCCATGCTGCTGTTTTCCATTCGTGCGCAGCCAAAGTTATTTCGGACATTGCCATTTTGCCAATTTTTCTGCTCACGGCGGGCTCTATCACGAAAGGACCAATTCCGATAGCCAATTCCGATAATTTAATACTGCTGTCTTGAGTCGCTATCGCATAGTCACAAGCGGCAATGATGCCAACACCTCCGCCCACAGCTTTGCCCTGAATACGCCCGATGATTATTTTTTTGCAGGAACGCATCGCATTAATCAAATTAGCAAATCCTGTAAAAAAACGAGTTCCTTCTTCAAGAGTGCTTACCGCCAGCAATTCGTCAAAAGAAGCGCCTGCGCAAAACGCACCTGTTCCTTCACTTTTTAAAATAATCACCGAAACCTCTTGGTTGTCGCTCAAATAAGTAAGCTCATTTGTTAATCGATCCAGTAATACCCTTGGAAAAGAATTACTGGCAGGATGTCCAAACTGCACTGTAGCTATTTTGTTTTCGATGACTGTTAAGAGTGTTCCGTTTTTATCAGATGTCAGCATAAGGCGTATTTTGATGTAAAGTTAAAAAAGTAACCGAAGTAAAATGTTATTTTTTTGGATTTGAAGAATAGTCTTTTTGAAATTTGCATATTCCTATAATTATA
Source organism: Flavobacterium sp. P3_A6 (assembly GCF_056403035.1). Lineage (NCBI taxonomy): Bacteria > Pseudomonadati > Bacteroidota > Flavobacteriia > Flavobacteriales > Flavobacteriaceae > Flavobacterium > Flavobacterium sp. P3_A6. The sequence continues at coordinate 323,509 of NZ_JBFUGG010000002.1, forward strand.
TCTTATATTTGCGCCATCAAGCTGGGGGATTAGCTCATTTGGCTAGAGTGTCCCGATTGCATCGGGAAGGTTCGGTTTAGTTTTGAGAATAACTTAGTTGTGAAGCAGGTTTCCGTTTTAATGAAGCTTTCGGATTTTAATAAAAACATGGGGGATTAGCTCATTTGGCTAGAGCGCTTGCCTGGCAGGCAAGAGGTGGTCGGTTCGAATCCGATATTCTCCACTACAAAAAACCCACTGATTTCAGTGGGTTTTTTGTTTTCATTATTATTTGTATTTTGGTTTAATGTTTTGAGGAATTTTAAATAGAATCGCAAATATTTTATATCTCTATGTATTATACTTACATAATTTATTCAGCTACGATTAATAAGTATTATGTTGGTTCTTGTCAGGACGTTGCTGAACGTCTTCAAGACCATTTAAATAGCAGAAGTAAATACACAAAAGTTGCAAAAGATTGGGAATTGAAACATTTTGAAACATTCCTTACCAGAAGCGAAGCCTGTAAAAGGGAACTTCAAATTAAAAAGATGAAAAGCAGAAAATATATTGAAAATTTGATAGAGAATAAGAATTAGAACGTCCCGATGACAATCGGGAAGGTGACCGGTTCGAATCCGGTATTCTCCACAATACAAACCCACTGAATTCAGTGGGTTTTTTGTTTGAATTTTATTTGTACTTTGGTTTAATATTTTGGAAGAATTTTAAAATAGAAGAACAAATTTTTTTTATGTTTTGTTCTTAAAAAACAGGTTTCAGAAATGTTAAACGATTAAGGATTAAGATTCATTTAGACTTAATGCTTCTTAATTACTTAATGGTTTTTTAAAAATCAATATCTGTAGTATCTGCAGTAAAACATTCATATTCTCTGTGAATTTTATTTTTTTTAAAGTTAAAACTGATTTTTAACTTTAATTTCTCAAAAAACTTTCCTTATTTTGTTAGGTACTTAACCTAACTTCAAAATGAAAAAAATCCTATTTCTGATGGCTGTATCTACTTCAATGGTTTCTTTGGGGCAAACCCAAAAAACAATTCCAATAACCTATCCTAAAACAGCAAAAGGCGAAACAGCCGATGTGTATTTTGGCACCAAAGTAAGCGATCCCTACCGTTGGCTCGAAGATGATAAATCTGCCGATACAGGTGCTTGGGTGAAAGAGCAGAACAAAGTAACCTACGATTATTTATCCCAAATTCCTTTTAGAGACGCATTAAAAGTAAGACTCGAAAAACTTTGGAATTACGAAAAAATAAGTGCACCATTCAAAGAAGGAAATTTTATTTATTATTACAAAAACAACGGACTGCAGAATCAGTCGGTTTTGTATAGAAAAAATGCTAAAGGCAAAGAAGAAATCTTTTTGGATCCAAATACTTTTTCAAAACTGGGAACAACTTCATTGGGAGGAGTAGATTTCTCCAAAGACGGTTCCAAAGCAGCCTACTCAATTTCAGAAGGAGGAAGCGACTGGCGAAAAGTAATTTTGATGGATGTCAATAATTTCAAAAAGCTCGAAGACACCTTGGTGGATATCAAGTTTAGCGGTGTGTCTTGGAAAGGAAACGAGGGATTTTATTACTCCAGTTATGACAAGCCAAAAGGAAGCGAACTGTCGGCCAAAACTGATCAGCATAAATTGTACTATCATAAACTGGGAACAGCTCAAAAAGATGATCAGGTTATCTTTGGCGCAGACCAAAAACGCCGTTATGTTGGCGGATATGTTACCGAAGACAATCATTATCTGGTAATCACAGCATCCAATGCTACTTATGGAAACGAATTGTATATTCAGGATTTAACCAAGCCGAACAGTCCTATTGTAACGATTGTCGATAATTTTGGCAGTGACAGTACTATAATTGAAAACGAAGGCAGTAAATTGTTCATAGAAACCGACCTAAATGCTCCTAACAAACGAATTGTGAGCGTCGATTTCAGCAGCCCAAAACCTGAATACTGGAAAGACGTAATTCCCGAAACCGAAAACGTTTTGACTCCAACCACAGGAGCTGGATATTTTTTTGCTAACTATATGAAAGATGCCGTGTCGATTGTTAAGCAATATGAATATTCGGGTAAATTAGTGCGTGAAATTCAATTGCCGGGATTGGGAACAGCCACTGGATTTGGAAGCAAGAAAGAAGAAAAAACACTCTATTATTCATTTACAAATTATATTACACCCGGAACGATTTATTCTTTCGAACCAAAATCAGGAAAATCGCAGGTCTATGAAAAACCAAAAGTAGATTTCAAAAGCGAGGATTATGTATCATCCCAAGTATTTTATACTTCCAAAGACGGGACGAAAATCCCAATGATAATCACCCACAAAAAAGGACTGAAACTCGATGGAAAGAATCCAACCATTCTTTATGGATACGGCGGATTCAACATTAGCCTGACGCCTGCTTTTAGTGTTTCTAATGCAGTTTGGATGGAAAACGGCGGAATCTATGCAGTAGCCAACCTTCGCGGAGGCGGAGAATACGGAAAAAAATGGCACGATGCTGGAACCAAAATGCAGAAACAAAACGTCTTTGATGATTTCATCGCTGCGGCCGAATATCTAATTGCCCAAAAATACACATCTTCCAGTTTTCTTGCCATCCGTGGCGGATCCAATGGCGGATTATTGGTTGGCGCTACTATGACACAACGCCCAGATTTAATGAAAGTTGCCTTGCCGGCTGTAGGCGTGATGGACATGCTGCGCTACCACACCTTTACCTCGGGTGCGGGCTGGGCTTTCGATTACGGAACTTCGGCAGACAGTAAAGAAATGTTCGAATATATTAAAGCCTATTCGCCGGTGGCCAATGTAAAATCGGGAGTTCAATATCCTGCGACTATGGTCACAACGGGCGATCACGACGACAGGGTAGTTCCGGCACACAGTTTTAAATTTGCTGCCGAGCTGCAGGAAAAACAATCAGGAACCAATCCCGTTTTAATCCGAATCGATATCAACGCAGGTCACGGAGCCGGAAAATCATTGGCGGCAACCATTCAGGAAAGCTGCGACATACAAGCTTTTACGCTCTATAATATGGGATTTACAGCATTCCCAAAATAAGATAAGTACTAATTTTTAGGAGCTTAATGTCAATAAGTTAAGAAATTTTAGATTGAAGATTAACGATTTATGATTTTAGATTTGGAGTTAATGAATATTAAGATTGTCGATTTTATAGAGTCTGTAACATCTGAAATCAAAAATCGTTAATCAAAAATCAGCAATCATTTTAAAATCTGGATCTTTAAATTTAATGATATTGAGCTTAATCCTGCTGTACGCTGCAAGCTTTTTCATAAAATTGCCATTTTTCTAAGGACAAAAAGGAGCTTCCGCTGGTCGCTCTTTTGTCCAAGAAAAATGGCATTTTATTTCAAAAGGCTTTTCGCTTCCATCAGGGCTAGGGTTGCAGTTTTCATAAGAAATGTTTCATTTGTAAAATATTCAGTGATTTTATCCCAAAGTTTGCTGTATGTCTTTGCGGGGAACGAAGCAGCCTCATTATGTATTTTCATTACAGCATTCATCACAAAGTTTTTCCTCAATCTTGTCAGGAATTGGAAATAATGTAAAAACCGCAAATACATCATAAAAGATTAAATTATCTTTTTTAAGCCAAAAAAAAGATAATTCATTAAAATGACATACCGGAAAATGCGTTTTTCACAAACTTGAGTCGTTCTGAAGACGTTTTTTGAGTTTCCAAATCTTAAAATTAAACTCAAAAAATCAATAAACGGGCTCCAAAAAAAATAAATCCATGTCTGATTTTGTGTTTTTTCTCACTTTGCGCCAAGCGAAATCGTTAGAAATACCTTGTTATTTATTATCTCAATAAATTAATGCTTTCATGATGTATATCATTCTTTTAAGGTGTTAAATCCGTAAATTTGAGAGTAAAATTAACAACCGCATTTATATGGAAATTGCAAAACCAAACAAATATGAACTGGGAGAAATGCTCCTGGAAATAGGTTCCCTGCTCATCGTCTCAGGGGCCAATACCGAACGTGTCAAAGTCACTATCAGCAGAATTGCTGGTGCTTTTTGCTGCGATTCGGATTTAATGATTACCAATCACGCTTTGATGATTACCGTAAAGTATAAAGATCAGATTAAAACATTCACCAGCGTAAAATGGGTGCCCAATATGCATCTTAATTTCAATCTCATCTCCGATATTAGTACCATGAGCTGGAAAATAGTAGAAGAAAAATGGTCACTGGAACGTATAAATAAAGAACTAAAATTACTGGATCGCAAAGCTTTGTATCCAAGAGTTGCAGTTCTTTTTTTGGTTGCCTTGGCGGGAGCCTCCTTTTGCAGATTGTTTGGAGGCGGATTAACCGAAATGATTCTTTGTTTTTTAGGCAGTTTCTTGGGGCTTTTTGTAAGACAGGAAACCATGAAACTCAAATTTAATTTTTACCTGTGCATCTTTTTTGCATCCTTAACGTCTTCTTTCTTGGTTGGAGTTTATTCTTTTTTAAATCCCGGAGGAGAATTCATACATGCATTATCCACTTCCGTTTTGTTTTTGATTCCTGGAGTGCCGATGATTAATTCTTTCTCCGATTTTATTGACGGAAACATCTTGAACGGAACCACCAGAGGCGTAAATGTTCTGGTTATCGCTTTTGCAATAGCATTAGGATTGATGGTTTCATTATTAATTTTTAATTTACACTAAAATGGATTTTGCATTATTAGAAAAAGGAATATGGTTAGGTTGTGCAGGAGTAGGTTTTGCTGTATTGTTCAATGTTCCCCGCCGAACCTTAGGCGTTATTTACATCATCGCCGCGCTGGGCGGATTGCTCAAATTTTATATGATTTCACTCGAAATAGGATTGGTTTTTGCCGCTTTTTGTGGATCGAGTCTTATTGGTTTTTTAAGCGTATTAGCGGCGCATTACCGCAAAGCACCGCCAATGACCTTTGCGCTTCCGGCATTAATCCCAATGATTCCCGGATTTTTTGCCTATAAAGCCATGGTAGGCGTTATGAAATTAACCGCCGAAAAAGATCCGGATGTTTATTCTAAGCTTTTTTTTGAAACAGCAAACAATGGACTCTCGGCTTGTTTTATCATTTTGGCATTATCAGCAGGAGCTGCTATTCCATTATTGATTACCAGAAAAGAAACCGTCAAGAGAATTAAAAGCGATATCGTTTTAGAAAAACAGCTTGAAAACTTAGAAGAAGAAAATTAAAACAAACATACTAGATTAAACAAAACGCCAGTCGAAAGATTGGCTTTTTTTTTGGTTTAAAATGGAATTACAGATAGAAAAGAGGTACTTCGTACCAATAACAGAGGTAGGTTGCACTAATTGTATTGGTACTTCGAACCAATAATAGAGGTAGTTTGCACCAATACTATTAGTACTTCGAACCAATAATAGAGGTAGGTTGCACTAATAATATTGGTACTTCGAATCAATAATATAGGTAGTTCATACCAATAACATTAGTACTTACTACTTCATTTTTGATAATAATGCAAGAGTGCAGGATGAAATACTAAAAAAATAGTGCAAAATCATTCTTCTGTCCGCAGTAGATGCCTATCGAACATTTTGATTGCTACTTCTCAATAATTAAATCAGATTGTAACTTAGATAATACACTTAAACTCTCAAAACGCCAGTCGAAAGATTGGCGTTTTTTTTGACTTTAAAACTTATAAACAATAACAATAAGTGACTCTTAAGCCGTTGCACCAAAAGCAACATTCGGATAGATTTGTTTTACTTCAATACTTAAAAAATTAATGGATATCAATATTAAAATTGGCGATAGAATTCGAGAATTAAGAAAAGCTAAAGGCTTGTCACAAGAAGCACTGGCAAATATCGCTGAAGTAGACAGGACCTATATGACGAAAGTAGAAACGGGAAAAAGAAATGTAACCGTAAAAATTTTAGAGAAAATAATTATCGCTCTTAATACTGATTTTATGACATTCTTCAACGACAAAAATTTTAAGAAATGAGTAATGTAATAAATTCTGATTTAATTAATGTAAGCCTATTAAAAACTAAGTTGGTTGAGCCTGAGAGTAATGGTAGAGCATGCTACACTCATTATACGCAAAGCTCTGAAAATCACAGAAAAATCTTTAAAAAAGACGCTATTAAATTTGTCAAGAAGACTCTTCAAAATCAAAATTATAATCAGATTGAAATAACTAATGTGGTGGCCGAAGAAGCCCTGCAATATTCTCTTTTTGATAATTCCAAAGAAGTTCCATTTCCAAAACCAGAGAATCCTGACTTTGAATTTATTGATTTATTTGCAGGAATTGGAGGATTCAGAATATCCGGTCAAGCTGTCAATGGTGAATGTGTTTTTTCATCTGAATGGGATGAACCGGCTAAAAATACTTATTTCAATAATTTTGGAAAAATACCTTTTGGAGACATAACAAAAGAAGAAACCAAAAAATTTATACCACACGGATTTGATGTTCTATGTGGAGGATTTCCATGCCAGCCTTTCTCAAATGCAGGACACAGAAAAGGATTTGATGATACCCGAGGAACGTTATTCTTTGATGTAGCAGATATTTTAGATAGGAATATTAAAAATGGAACACCCGTTAAGGTTGTTTTTTTAGAAAATGTAAAGGGATTAAAAAATCACGATAAAGGGAATACGCTTAAAACTATTATTAGTGTTCTTAAAGAATTAGGTTATGAAACATATTATGAAATATTAAATTCAAAAAATTTTGGTCTTCCTCAAAATCGAGAAAGAATTTTTATTGTAGCTAAATTAATTGAAAATGAAAAAACATTTAAATTCCCTTTTGGTATCGATAAAAATGATAACGTAATTTTTGATAGAGAAAAATTATCTGAGATAAAAGAAACGAGAATTAATGATATTCTTGAAAGCAATCCAGATGAAAAATATACAATTTCGGATAAGTTATATGCAGGGCATATCAGAAGAAAAAAAGAACATCTTGAAAAAGGGAATGGATTTGGTTTTTCACTCTTTCATAAAGACTCTTCACATACTAATACTATTTCGGCAAGGTATTATAAAGATGGAAGTGAAATTTTAATTTCTCAGGAAGACAAAAATCCAAGAAAATTAACTCCACGAGAAGCTGCTAATCTTCAGGGTTATGATGAAAAATTTATAATTCACAATTCTAATGTACAAGCTTACAAACAGTTTGGGAATAGTGTGTCAGTGCCAGTAATTCAAACAATTTTTAATGAAATTAAAAGACAGTTATTATGATATCAGACGAATTAATAGTTTATCTAGAAAGAATAAATGAAGAATCGAAATTCACTGCAAATCTTTCTGAAAGAGGAGGCTATATAACATTTAGTAATTCTGGACAAAGAGGTAGTGTAAAATTTTTTACTCTAGGATTAGATTCCTTTATTAAGACTATTATTGACATCCTTGAAAACCATACTACATTTATTGTTCATACAAATTACGTTGAAGGTGAATGGCGAGATTTAGGGAATACTTATTTTAACGATGTTACTGCTAATGCTCTATCAACGGTACAAACAAAGCCTTTGTTTACAACTATTAGCAAACTTATCAATTGGGCGAATAATGAGAAAGCAATTCCTTATTCTGATAATATTATAGATTTAGATAAAGATTCTTTGACTAAAACAATATTGCAATTAGAAGCACTTGCTAGTTTATATATTCCAAAACAAATTTCTTCAACTAAAACTAAGAATATAGAAATTAAAACTGTTGTTTCTGAAAAAGAATTAAAACAATTTGCTTTTAAAACATTTAAACTATTCTTAGATAAATATGGTTATGAAAAAATTTCAAAAAACATTGTTGAAAAAGACTCCAAAATAAATGATATAGAATATACTGGAATAAAAGTAAAACCATATTTTGGTTCGGGTAATTTAATTGGTGTCTTTGAAAGTGAACAAAATAAAGAAACGTTAAGTTCGTCCAATATGCAAAGATTTTTTGACGAAAATTTAAAAATAGAAGGATATCCATACTCATATTTCACAACTCAATGGGGCGATGTTGAGACAGGAACCTTATCATTTAATAATCTTCAAAAATTTATTAATGAATTATCAAACGGAGATTTTGAAGCAAATAAAGTGGGAGATAATTATTCATTAATTCAAAAAAGCACAGGTAACAAATCAACTTTACAAAAAATCTATTATGGAGCTCCAGGTACTGGTAAGTCACATAAAATAGAAACTATACTTAAAGATGTTTCTGAGGATCAAAAAGAAAGAATAACTTTTCATCCCGAATATGATTATTCTTGTTTTATCGGAGGATATAAACCTTCTTCCGAAACAAATCCAGATGGTACAACTGGTGATATTAGATATAAATTTGTACCTCAGGTTTTTACAAAAATTTATGTAGATGCATGGAAAAATCCTTATAAAGACTATTACTTGGCAATTGAAGAAATTAATAGAGGAAACTGTGCAGAAATTTTCGGAGATTTATTTCAATTATTGGATCGAAATAGTAATTATTCAATTTCCCCATCAAAAGAATTAAAAGAACATTTGGACAAAGAATTAGTTAATCCAGAAGAAAAAAGAGGAATTGAAAATGGAAAAATGAAATTACCAAGTAATTTACATATTCTGGCTTCAATGAATACTTCTGATCAATCTCTTTTTCCTATGGATAGTGCTTTTAAGAGAAGATGGGCATGGGAATATGTTCCAATTAATTATAAATCTCAAAATGAAGATAATTCTAATAATGATTCTTATAATTATATTGTAAAAATAGATGAAGCACAAAGTTTTCGATGGATTGATTTTATAGAAAATGTAAATGCACAAATAAAGTCAAATCGTAATTTAGGATCGGATAAATGTATTGGGAATTATTTTATTAAACCTGATGATAAAGAAATATCATTAGAAGAATTTATAAATAAGGCAATGTTTTATTTATGGATTGATGTTTTCAAAGATGAAGAAGACTCAATATTTTCATTAATTGGAAGCAATATATCATATGAAGATTTTTTTCCAATTAATTCTAATGGAGTAGAGAATGTGGTTAAATTATTATCTGAAAATATATTAAATGTTAATATTCATAAATCTGAAATTGAAGAAAAAGAAGAGCCAAAAGAATGAAAATTTTAATTGAAGGAGAAAAATACAATTTAGACACTTTATTTAAAGTGTTTGATGATCCAAAATTCTTTATTCAGGAAGGAATGTTTGGAACAGTAAATTGTGTAGGATATTATCATTCCTTCACTAAAAATGAATTAATATATATTCTGCCGAAAGTTTTTATTAAAGAAGGAAAAGCTTTTAATTTCTCACCTCAAGAATTATTTGATTTAGATTTAAAGATATCATTTAAACATCATGGAGATTATGCTTGGGTAAGACAGCTTCTAATCTATTTCTATAACAGCTTAGCAGAATTTAGAAATCGATACAGAAATACAATAATTATTGAAAGTAGTCAAAGTTTTGAGTTGAACTCAAACTTAGGTCTAACAGAATATTCTTATTTAGATTTGGTTTTAAGTTTTGTAAATTTTTACAAAAGAAATAAAAATACAATTCTTTATCATCACATAGAATTCATTTCAAATCAAGCTAAAAAGGCAAAGTGGGATAAAACAATCAGAACGTCTTTACCAATTCTTATTTCAAATAATTCGCCACTTTATATTGACATTAGAAATAAACAAAAAAAGGTAAATGATGAAGAAGAACTTTTGAGTTATTTTTTCTCAATTCTTAATCATTTTAAAATTGAACATGATTTACCTGTAACTATTGATAAAAGTTACAAATTAATAACAGGAAGTCAATTTGAAAAACTTCAACGAACAGGACTAATAAAACTTCGAAAGATTAAACATCGATACTTTGCTGACACTTTAAAAAGAATGTATCAATTATGTGAGTTATACTTTAGTAAAACTGATTTAAGTAGTCCGAAAAGAAAAAATGAAGAATTTATTTCTGTAAGAAACTACAATATTGTTTTTGAAGATATGATTGACAAACTTTTCACAGATAAAATTTATGACAAGTCGGTTAATAATATTTCAATTGAAAAATTAAAAAACAATAATGATGGGAAGATAATTGATCATATTTTTGAACATAAATCCATTATAGATACTGATAATATATTTTATATAGGAGATTCTAAATATTATAAATCAGATGCTTTAGCTGGAAAATTATCAACATATAAACAATTTACATATGCAAAAAATGTCATTCAGTTTAATATAGATTTATTAAATAAAAATAAAGCTTACGATAATATTAGATATCGTGATGCTGAAACTGAAGGTTATAATATTTCACCTAATTTCTTTATTTATGGCTATCTGAATGATGAAAATAATTTTGATGAACCTTTCTTGAAAAAATACAAAACGGTTAAAAAATCATTTCACTTTGAAGACAGAGTTTTTGACAGAGATACTTTATTTGTTTTACAATACAGAATTAATTTCTTGTTTGTTTTAAAATCATATATTAGTATCAATTTAAATAAAATAAATTATTTTAGAAATGACACTAAAAATCATTTCAGAAATCAATTTTTAAAATATTTTAATTCTGTAGATAATTGTGGTTTTGAATTTTATGAAAAAGATTTTCAAAATGATAATTTAAATATATTTATAAATGATAATTTTAGATTATTAAATGGGAAAGTAATCAAAATAAAAGAAAATACTTTGCTTATCGCCGTACATAAAGAAGACAAACAAAAAGATTTATTAAAAAATTTAATTCAAGATTTTTCTTTAAAAATATTCAACTAAAATTGAACTAAAATGGATGTCCATAATCCAGAGCAACGTTCCAAAAACATGTCTGCCATCCGCAGCACCAATACCAAAGCTGAAGTACGCTTGGCCAAAGCTTTGTGGTCTCTTGGTTACCGTTACCGTAAAAACAATAGAACGGTTTTTGGTAAACCAGATTTAACCTTCAAAAAACTCAAAATCGCCATATTTGTCGACAGCGAATTCTTCCACGGCAAGGACTGGGAAATCCAAAAAGACCGCATCAAATCGAATATTGAATATTGGCACAAAAAAATAGCGCGAAATATTCAAAGAGACATTGAAGTCAATAATTATCTGGAATCACATAACTGGAAAGTAATCCGTTTTTGGAGTCGGGAAATAGAAAAAAAACTAGAGGATTGTATTGCTGTAATTCAGGAAGAAATCGCTTTACTACAAAAATAATGTTATCTTTTTTCATTATAAAAGCACTTCTGTCTTTAAACCAAAAAATAACTTTTTTCTTTCATAATGTTTTGCTAAAACAGTCCTGTTTTAGAGATTAATTTTTAACTTTGAGAATAAGCATTAAAAATCAATAAAAAAATTACATATGAAATCGCCCTTAACTAAAAGTTTGTTGTAAACAACACCGATAAATAAAAGGCGATAACATATATGACCTCTAATAAATAAATTTAACATATATGAAAGTACAGATCAACACAGACAAGAATATTGAAGGAAGCGAAAGATTGGAATCTTATTTTTCTAGTGAAATCACAAGAGTATTATCTCGTTTTGATGATAAAGTGACTCGTATTGAAGTGCATTTTGGCGATGAAAACAGTGCAAAATCAGGTTTTGGAGACAAGCGCTGTCTTATTGAAGCACGCCCGGCAAATATGCAGCCAATTGCCGTTACAGAACACGCTGATTCTATCGAAAAAGCCTTCAACGGAGCTTTGGATAAAATCAAAAAAGTGCTCAATACCACTTTCGATAAACAAAAAGTGCATTAAGCAAATTATTAAATACATAAAATGAGGCTGTCTTTTTGGACAGCCTCATTTGTTTAGAGGGCATCCACTTATAAAAAACAAATATTGCTTTGTCATCTTGCTAAACAATTCAATTAGCCACGGATTGCACGGATAAAACAGATTAGAACGGATTCTTTGATAAATCCTTTAAGAATTCAGCTTAAATCGGTGCAAAATCCGTTTTATCCGTGTCATCTGTGTGCCATTTTTTTATTTTTTGGACACATTACCAATTAAAGTTTTAAAAGCGAATACCATGATTTGTTTATAGAAAAAACCACTTTCGTTTGCCTTTCTTTTTCTTCTCTTTTTCAGTGGTGTCTTTTTCAGACTTTGTCTTCTTCTTGGGAGCTAATAATTTCTTTTTGGTTTTGAGACGGTTTTCGGTTTCTTCTATTTCATGCAAGTTATCGTTGGCAGTTACCAAAAGTTTGATTTCCTTCAGCAGTTTTAAAGCCAATAGTACTTCCTGCTGTTTTTCTAAAAGCATCACTTTTTTGAGCTGAATGGCTACTTTGTCTGTCCCTTTTATGGTCAAGGCAAAATCAATTAAATTCGAAGCTTCCTCATAATCTTCATTCCAAAGCAACGCATCCAAGTAATACGGATACACCGCAACTGCATGAAGATTGATAGCCAGCGCTTCTTGAAAGTAACGCTTGGCTTCCTCGTAATCCTGTAACTGCTCCGATTGCACTCTACCGTATAAACACAGGGCTGTAGTGTCTTTTTCGTTATAAGACAAGGCATAATCCAATGATTCTATGGTTCCTTCGAGCCAATATGGATAATTGTCCAATGCCTGAAAAATATATTTATCTACTGTTTTCATTTTGTTTTAAAATTTAGCATCCTGACCTGATTTATTCAGTATCATGATTCAGTTGTTGTTTTAATTTTTGCCTTTCGGATTTGTAGCTCTTGACTGTTTTTTGATTTTTAAAATCAGATCCGGTGAAAGTTCTCGTTGGATTGCCTCTAGCTACATTCAATTGATTTTCCCATTGATTATTGGCTTGTTTCTTGATCATTTCCAATTCAAAAACCTTGAATTTTTCGAGTAATCTTTCGGTAGCCAGTTTTTTGTTTTGGTGCTGCGAACGGGAATCCATAGCGACAGTGCTCAATCCCGTGGGAACATGCGTAGCACGAACGGCCGAGCTGACCTTGTTTACATGCTGTCCGCCAGCACCCGAACTTCGCATGGCTTGATACTGAATGTCTTTTTCGGAAATAGATTGTATTGCTAAAGCATCCATTTCGAAAATGCCAATAAACCAGTTTTTCCTTTTGTGCATTTTCCTGAAACTGCTTTGTCCAATCCATTGAATGCTGCCACACCAAGAGTTCACAAATTCGGTTACAGTTTTTCCTTTTAACAGAATCAAGGCGGTTAAAACAGTTCCATTTTCTGTTCCAGATTCCCGTTGCAAAACAGTAGCTTCAATTTGACTGGCCTGTGCTTCTTCCAACATTTTTTTAAGCACTTGGGCAACCACCCAAGTGCATTCCGCAGGACCTCGCCCTGCGGTTATTTGAATTATTTTTTCCATACTCTAAATTTTATCGGTCCATGCGGACAATTTTTGGCGTAAACGTGCCTAATACCGTGACTAGTTCGGTTTGCAGCGCCATGACTTTGTGAATGTTTTTGTAGGCCATTGGCGCTTCGTCAACATTACCGCCGATGAGGTGTACATCATGGTCTTTCAATGTTTTTTTGATTTCACTTGGCGTAAAAGTGCTTTTGCATTTGGCTCTCGAAAACAATCGTCCCGCTCCGTGTGAAGCCGAATTTAATGAGTCAGGATTTCCTTTTCCCATAACCACAAATCCCGGAGCAGTCATCGATCCCGGAATAATTCCCAGCTGTCCTTCGTGTGCAGGAGTTGCTCCTTTTCTATGAACAATGCATTCTTTTCCGTTTACCATTTCTTTCCAAGCAAAGTTGTGATGGTTTTCGATTGTAACGACCACTCTTTTGCCAATGGCTTTGGCAACTCTTCGGTGAATATCATCATGACAGGCTTTGGCATAATCTCCGGCTAAATTCATCGCCAGCCAATATTCCTGACCGTCATGCGTGTTCAAATCGAGCCAGGCCAAATGCTGAACATTCTTAGGCAGCGGACATTGTTTGGTAGCTAGATACGTGTAATGTTTTGCAATATTGGCTCCCATTCCACGAGAGCCGCTGTGTGATAAAACACAAAAATAATTGCCCGCTTCCAGTTTCCATTCTGGCAGAACAGTGTCCAGCTGTACGGTTCCAAATTCCACAAAATGGTTTCCGCCTCCTGAGGTTCCTAATTGCTTATAAGCTTTGGAAAGTAACGCTTTAAGCAATGGAATGTCCTGAAACTCGGATCTGCTGAAAATTTCATGATCGGCTTTTATAGTGTGTGTTTCGTTCATTCCAAATTTGGTATGCTCTTTTAAAATGGCCTGCAGCTGATGGTCTTTTCCTTTGATAAAAGAAGCAGGCAGATCAAATATGGACAAGCTCATTCGGCATCCAATATCGACACCAACACCATACGGAATAACCGCATTGTCCGTCGCCAAAACACCGCCAATTGGCAGTCCATAACCAGAATGTGCATCGGGCATTAAAGCACCTGCGACAGAAATTGGCAATTTCAAAGAATCATACAATTGAAACTTCGCCTGATCATCGATTTCATTTTCTCCAAAAATCGAGAATGGCGCACGAGTGGTCTGCAGCTGATGCATTCTTACCACGACCGGATTAACAAGGCCTTCGGCTACTTTGCCCCAAGTGCCGTCATTTTTATACTTTTCCGGATGTAGCAAAACATCTTTGGCTTCATTGATGATATACTCTTTTTTTTCTTTTTTTCGGTATCTGCTTATCTGCCCTAAAGCGATATTGATACTGTTGTTTTTTGGGAAGCCCAATTTTATTAGGTCTCTTCCCGATAATTTATTTCCCATAAATTTTTAATATTGTTGTTGTTTTGTAGCGCAACATATAACCAATCCTGAAATACAGAAAGGGAATGTAACGGCAAAGCATCTTATCCCATTTGGGATTAAGTAAGGAGCTGTGTTCGGGAATTTTTTGAGAAGAGTCTAGAATAAAATCAAAAAAGCCCGAATCTAAATTGCTTCGGGCTTTTTCATATAGTTTAAAATTGAATTTCTAAGATTGAAATAAGCCACGAAGATGTGCTGCACCAATTCCAACTGGTGTGAAGCCTTGTAATGATGATTTGAATACAAACATTGTTCTTCGTTTTTAAAGGGTTAATTATTTTTTCGTGTGCAAATATTTGTTAATATTTTTTGAAAATCCTAGTTTTTTGTTAAAATATTTTAGCACTTTAGCTTAAGTGATTGAATTAGTACGATTTAATTTTTTCTAAATGTCGATAAAAACGCAAAATGTTTTCATTTAGCCCCGATTGCAGTGAAAATCCTTATGTGCCGGAGTTCGGCACATAAGATTGAAGCGGAAAGCGGAACAATGCTTGTTGAAAACACCTAATCTTTCTGCTCCAAAAATTGATAAAAAGGAAATGACAGAGCATAAAAAAATGCCTTAAAGCAACATGTACTTTAAGGCATTTTTAGCAACAATGAATTATTTAGTTAGTTTTCTTTAAAATTGAAAAGCGGCACCTAGTTGAATAACTTGATTTTTTCCTGATAGAGTTGGATTATCATAAGTGTCATCCAAACCAGAAACATATCTAGCGTTTATGGATAAGCCAAGAGGCAGATTCAAAGATGCTCCGAAAGCCCATGAAGGCACAAAACTGTTTGCATCGCCAAAATCATTGTCGTTAACCAGAAATCCAAATTGAGGACCAGTTTCAAAACTTAATAATTTAGCAACATAAATTTTAGCTAAAATTGGCACTGTAAGATAATCTATCTTTACATCATTAATATTAGTAGAAAACCCTTCCTGAGAGTATTGAACTTCAGGCTGGATAAACAACAAGCTTTTTATCAATGGAATTTCTTTGTAAACACCCGCATAAAGCCCTGTTTTGCTTGATGAGTCCCAGCCATCTCCGCTGATATCAGAGAAATTGACACCTGCTCTAATTCCCCATTTCTGTGCCGATATTGTGTTTGATGCTAACATTATAAAGGCGCCTAATAATAAGATTTTTAATGATTTCATATTTTTTAGTTTTAGATTAAAACCCTTTTTTTCGGGCTGATTACTTCAAAAGTACTACAAAATTTTAATTCTCACATCCGTAAATTATACAAAAAAGCAAAAACAGCCATTTCAATTTTTTGATGAAAATCATTATGTAACTGCCATCATAATTAGGGTAGAAGAATTAAACATTTGATATATAACGCCTGTTTTTGTAAATATATTATGTTAACTTTGAAAAGAAAGAATATGTTTACTTCTCGATTCAGTTATTTAAAGTCATAAATAACATAAACATCAGTTTAATTTACCCAATAATAAATCATGGTGTATGGATGAGTTTATACTAAAAGGGAAAAGATTTTTAAAAACAAAAACATTCAGGATAATTAAAATTTTTTTTATTTCTGTATCGGTATTACTGCTGTTTTTTTTTATCGGTTTAAGGATTTATTTTGAAAAGAATAAAGACAGTATAATGATTGATATTAATAAGAAAATCAATGAAAATATTTCGGGTCATGCCAGCATAGGCAACATTGGGTACAAATTTTTAATAGGTTTTCCCAATTTTACCGTAGTTTTAAATAACGTTGAACTGCAGGACAGTTTATATGCGATTCATAAACGAAGCGTTCTGAAGGCTGGAGAAATAGAAGTACGGCTGAATGTGCTGAGCTTACTGCATAAAAAAGTAAATATTGAGAAAGTGGTATTGATTGATACTAAAATTGATTTGTTCAAAGACAAAAACGGTGTTTCGAATTCTAATATTTTTAAGGCTAAGTCAAAAAACAATAAACAGAAAAGTAATACAGAAACCGAGATTGGTGAAGTGGATTTTAAGAACGTAGTTTTTATTTTCCAAAATGTGCAAAGAAATAAATTGTTCCATTTTGAAGTGGCTTCTTTAAAAAGCAAGATCGACTATACTGATGATGGTTTTCAAACAGATTTGTTTCTTGATGTCTTTGTCAAAAGTATGGCGTTTAATACCAAACACGGAAGTTTTATAAAAGATAAAAGAGTAAAAGGAAAACTAGCTGTACAATTCTTGAAAGCAAAAAACAGAATTGATATGCTTACTGAAGGACTGGGAATTGGTGAGGATGATTTTGACATTAAAGCAAGTTTTGGTCTGCAAAAAGAGCATCCAATAATGAGCATCAACATAAAAACCCATATTTTATGGCTGAATGCGGCTCATTTGCTAGATCCGCATTTGTTTAAAATCCTGAATCATTTTAATATAACTAAACCGTTTGATGCGCAATGCAGTATCATGGGGGATATGAATGCCGAAGGCGATCCCGAAATTATTGTCGATGCTCAAATAAAAGACAACGTACTGGTTTCTCCAGACGGAACCGTTACGGACTGCAATTTTACAGCAAGATACAATAACAATTTTAAAAATGGGTTAGGAAACAATGATATCAACTCTGCTGTTATTGTTAAAAATTTTAAAGGAAATTATGAGGGAATTCCAATATCTATTCCAGCTGCCGCCATTAATAATTTAGAAAAACCGATAGCGACAGGAGACATTCACTCAAAATTTGAAGTCGAAAAACTGGGAAATGTTTTTGGTGAGGATGTTTTTAAATTCACAGGAGGAACAGCCAATGTTGATTTTAAATTTAATGTTGATATTGTAGCACTGCGTATATCAAAACCTCATTTTATAGGGAAAGTGGATATAAAAAATGCAAGGATGCTTTATGTTCCCAAAAAGCTGACTTTTCAAACAAATATTCTTCTTGATTTTACCGATGAAGCTTTATTTATTAGAAATATAAAATATCAAAGAGATAAAAATATTGTTTTTCTGGACGGAAGAATAGATAATTTTTTAAATCTCTATTATGACAATCCTGAAAAAATGATAGCTGTGCTCAATCTCAAAAGCCCGTACATGGATGTAAAAAAATTCATGGGTGTTTTGGCTAGCAGCGGAAAAAAAGCGACAGTAAAAAAAGCGACAAACCAAGCGGCTGCAAAAAAAAGAATTGCGCTTGTTCAAAAATGCAAGGTGGTTTTGAATTTGAATTTAGAGAAGATGGTATATTCTAATTTGACAGCCAAAAACGCTAAAATCATCATTTTGGCAAATAATCGTCACTTTTTTATTAAGCAGGGTTTAATTGAAACCTGTGGAGGTAAAATTACTTTTGATTCGCAATTGATTCCACAGCAAAACATTTTTGATGTTAAAACTAACGTAAACATCACAACAGTTGATATTCCCCAATTTTTAACGTCTTTCAATAATTTTGGAATTAAATCGTTTCAGCCTAAAAATATAAATGGAAAACTCTCGGCAAAGGCTGATTTGTCAATAAAAATGACACAAGAGGGAGACTTGGTTGACGAGTCTGCCAGAGGAAATTTTGAATATGAAATTAAAAATGGGTCGCTAACTGATTTTAAGCCAATCATAAAAATAGGAAAGTATGCTTTTCCAAACCGGGATGTCAAAAATGTTGTTTTTAATGATTTGTCAGGGAGCATGAGTATTACAGGAAGTCTGGTTGATGTTAATTATTTTAAAGTGAGTTCGAATGTGTTGAATTTTGATGTGGGAGGTGTGTATTCCTTCAGGAAAGGAACTAAATTAGGATTGACAATACCTCTTAGAAATCCGGAAGATGATATGGAAATCAAAGATTTAAAAGAAAGAGAGGCCAAACGTTACAAAGGAATAGTGGTACGTTTACTGTTAGTGGACAGTAAAGACGGCGAAATGAAAATAAAATTGGGAAGCCTCCCAAATAATAATAAAAGCAAAATATGAGAGTACTATTTGTAAGTTTAGCGGTATTGACATTAGTAAGTTTTGATACATTGCATTATAAAGAATTAGATGAAAAAGAGCAGGTAAACAGAACCCTTGATGCTTGGCACAAAGCAGCGGCAGAAGCTAATTTTGACAAGTATTTTGGATTGATGGCCGAAGACGCCATTTATATTGGGACAGATCCAACCGAAAATTGGAATTTGAAGGCCTTTCAAGCATTTGCAAAACCGTATTTTGATCGTGGGAAAGCTTGGAATTTTAAGGCGATAGAGCGGCATATTTATTTTGATAACTCAGGAAAACTGGCATGGTTTGATGAACTTTTAAATACCCAAATGAAAATCTGCAGAGGTTCTGGCGTTCTTGTAAAAATAGGTAAGGTATGGAAAATTAAGCATTATGTTTTATCGATGACCATTCCAAATGACAATACTAATGAAGTGGTTAAAATCATTGCCCCGATAGAAGATGCATTGCTTCAAAAAGGAATTTCAAAATGATAATTCTGATTTTTTCGGTACTTGAGCCTTCATTCTTATATAATTCCTTAATTTTGCCAAAATTGAAAATATATCGTGGGAAGTAAAAATAAATTAAAAAGGTTCAAAGAAAACGAAACATTCAATAACGTTTTTCAGCCAACTAGGGAAGAAGTAGTCGGAGATTTATTCCCGCTAAGAGGAAAATGGAATTCGGATTTTTTTAAAAATGAAAATCCATTGGTTCTCGAATTAGGTTGTGGCAAAGGTGAATATTCAGTTGGTTTGGCTGAGAGATATCCGAATAAAAACTTCGTAGGAATCGATATCAAAGGAGCTCGTTTTTGGCGTGGTGCAAAAACTGCTGTTGAAACAGGATTGCATAATGTGGCTTTTATTCGCACGCAGATCGAATTAATCAACCATATTTTCGCCGAAAATGAAGTGGACGAAATTTGGATTACTTTTCCAGATCCTCAAATAAAGTACAAGAGAACAAAACATAGAATGACCAATTCAGAATTTCTGCAGCTATATAAAAAAATCCTTAAAAAAGAAGGTGTGGTAAATCTGAAAACCGACAGCGAATTCATGCATGGATACACTCTTGGATTGTTGCATGGCGAAGGGCATGAGGTTTTGTATGCTAATCACAATGTGTATGTAAATGAAGGAAGTCCAGAGGAAGTTACTGCATTTCAGACATTTTACGAAAAACAATATTTGGAAATTAACAAAGCGATAACGTATATTCGTTTTAAAATCAAATAGTTCTTAGAAGCGGTTTTCAGTTTGTAAACTGAGACTGCAAATTGAGACTGCAAATTAAGTATGACGCTACTACAGCCTTTTTTTCTCGGATTTATTGTTGCTGCTATTGGTATTACGCCTCCCGGTCTGATCAATATGACAGCCGCAAAAGTAAGTTTGAAAGACGGCAGAATTGAAGCTATTTTTTTTGCTGTTGGTGCTACTGTAATAGTTTTTTTTCAGACATTTTTGGCCTTATTGTTTGCTGATTTTATTAATAGCCATCCCGATGTTATTAATAAGCTGCAGGAAATAGGACTGTTTATTTTTATAGGGCTTACTGTTTATTTTTTTTGGAAAGCCAAAAAAACAAAATTACCTAAGGCAGAAACAAAAATACGCAGCAAGACCAATCGGTTTTTTTTAGGAATGTTATTGTCGGCATTGAATTTATTTCCTGTTCCGTACTATGTTTTTGTATCCATTACACTTTCTACTTATGGATATTTTTATTTTTTAGAACCTTTTATTTACGCATTTGTAGTTGGTGTTGTAACAGGTTCCTTTTTAGTTTTTTATCTTTATATCGTGTATTTCAAAAAAAGAGAGACTAAGTCTTCTTTTTTGATGAATAATGGGAATTATATTATTGGAACCCTTACCGGATTAGTTTCTGTAGTTACACTCTTTAAGCTCATTAGAGGATTTTTTGGATAAAGCGCAATGAAAACAGCAAATGATAATTTTTTTGAAAGAGTCTATATTGTCGTAAGGAAAATTCCATACGGGAAAGTCACTTCTTATGGTGCTATTGCTAAAGTTTTAGGAACTGCATGCTCTGCAAGAATGGTTGGCTGGGCTATGAATGCGGCTCATAACCTAGAAGATGTTCCAGCTCACAGAGTTGTTAACAGAAAAGGATTGCTCACAGGGAAACACCATTTTGGCGGAACCAATCTCATGCAGCAATTACTGGAAAGCGAAGGGATTACTGTTGTTGATAATCAAATCATGAATTTTGAGGCTGTTTTCTGGGAACCAGAGATAGCTGTTTAATTTTTATGCTTATTTGCAGCAACAAAAAGACAATAACAATTATAGCTGTTATTGTATGCCCTGATCGATAAAACCAATCCAAATCCTTTAGAATAAGAACTTAATCCTTTATCTTTGCAATCTAAAATTAGTTTAAATAAAAACACGTTTTTTAAAAGCGCAAACAGATAGAGGAATAAAAAAATGAAATTAGATAAAAACAACATTCTTAAAGCATTAGAGACAATTACTATTGCCGGTGAAGGTAAAAATATGGTAGAAAGCGGAGCCGTTGCAAACGTAGTCACTTTTGGAGATGAGGTTATAGTAGATTTAGTATTGCACACACCAGCGATGCATATTAAAAAAAGAGCCGAAGACGATATCAAAAAAACAATTCATGATTTGGTTTCGCCCGATGCCAAAATTAAAGTGAACATAAAAGTTGAAGTTCCAGAAAAGAATGAAATTAAAGGAAAAGCGATCCCAGGAATAAAAAACATTATTGCTGTAGCTTCTGGAAAAGGCGGAGTTGGAAAATCTACCGTTACAGCAAATTTAGCTGTAACACTGACAAAAATGGGTTTCGCAGTTGGTGTTCTTGATGCCGATATTTATGGGCCATCTATGCCAATTATGTTTGATGTAGAAAATGAAAAGCCTATTTCGGTTGAGGTTAATGGAAAATCAAAAATGAAACCTGTAGAAAGTTATGGGGTTAAAATGCTTTCTATAGGATTTTTTACCTCTCCTAGCCAAGCTGTTATTTGGAGAGGGCCAATGGCTTCCAAAGCTTTGAATCAGATGATTTTTGATGCTAATTGGGGAGAATTAGATTTTCTGTTAATAGATTTGCCGCCTGGGACTGGAGATATCCACCTTTCTATTATGCAATCATTACCAGTTACTGGAGCTGTTGTGGTAAGTACACCTCAAGCTGTTGCATTGGCCGATGCCAAAAAAGGAGTTTCTATGTTTTTATCTGAAGCAATAAATGTACCCGTTTTGGGGATTATAGAGAATATGGCTTATTTTACACCAGAAGAATTGCCTAACAATAAATATTATATTTTTGGAAAAGAAGGGGCCAAAGATCTTGCGCAAGATTTAGGCGTAGCTTTCTTAGGAGAAGTTCCAATTGTTCAATCTATAAGAGAAGCGGGAGATTATGGACGTCCTGCCGCTTTACAGACAGGTTCTGTTATTGAAAGTGTTTTTGATGAAATCACACGGAATGTTGTAAGTGAAGTTGTAAACAGAAATGAAAATTTGGAGCCAACTGAGGCAATCAAAATTACGACAATGGCAGGATGCTCCGCGGTTAAGAAAT
This sequence comes from Flavobacterium sp. P3_A6, assembly GCF_056403035.1. Lineage (NCBI taxonomy): Bacteria > Pseudomonadati > Bacteroidota > Flavobacteriia > Flavobacteriales > Flavobacteriaceae > Flavobacterium > Flavobacterium sp. P3_A6. The sequence goes on from NZ_JBFUGG010000002.1 coordinate 345,878, forward strand.
AATTCTGAAACTTGAATATTAATTCAAATGCTATCAATGGATGAATAAATTGAAATTGCAGTTAGTGATTTTGATTGGATTATAAGATAGCGAACAATATACCAATTATGAAAACAGAAGAATTAACAAATAATGTTTTGAAGGCGCTAGATGAAATCAGGCCTTTTTTGAATTCAGATGGAGGTGACATTAAACTCATTTCAATTGATGGAGGAAAGCACGTAAAAGTTCGGTTTGAAGGCGCATGTACTAGCTGCAGTGTCAATCAGATGACTTTGAGAGCTGGCGTAGAGACTACCATTAAGAAATATGCTCCTCAAATCGAAACGGTTGTTAATGTGTTGTAAGTAGCATTAAATGAAGCAGGATTTTTGTTTTTAAGAAGTTCTTGAATTTTTTAACAAAAAAAATCTAATTATAAAATGATAAAAGTCATGTTTGCGTTTGATGATTTTAAAACTTATACTTGTTAAAATGCAATAAAAAAAGGTTTTTTAAAAGATTATTATTAAGGAATCGCCAATATAACAGAGGTTTTTTTTATTATGTGTAAAAAACAGTATGAATAATTCAAATTTTTTTCATTTGATTTTTCAAATAAAAATTTACATTTGTAGCACTAACTTACAAATTTGAATTATGAAAAAGCTTTATTTATTGATCGTTTTATTGTGCCTTTGTAAAACATATGGACAAGAGCCAATTCAAGAGGCATTTGTGACTAAAACTTATGTTAATGTTGATGAGGAATGGACTGTAATAAATTTCAGTAAAATAATAGATGTTTGGTCAAATAGAGCAGGGCAGTTAAAAATATCTAATGCTGAATTTTTGAAGGAACTTAGTGGCGGAAAGGCAAATATGTTAGAGAATAGTGCCTATGTCACTGCTGAATTTGATTCTCAAATACAAACCAAAACTAAAACTGATAAAAATGGTTTAGTAAACGTGACGTATGAAGGCAAGCTGGTGTTTAAGACACATGACGGTGCTTATGCTCCAAATGCAGTAGTAGTTTTTATAATTTATAACGCAGATGTGGTTGGTTTAAAAATATTAAATAAAGAAAATAGAAAAGAAATGGCTGTAGATCTTGAGGTAAAAAGCTAAAAATACACAAGACCTGTCATCTCATAAAGTTGTAAAAATAGATGGACGTATTAATTAAGATTAAGGATAGAGAAGGAATTATTCACGATTTACAAGCGCCTACAGATATGGCGATGAACATAATGGAACTTTGCAAAGCATACGAACTTCCTGTAGAAGGAACCTGTGGCGGCATGGCAATGTGTGCTTCTTGTCAATGTTATGTTCTTAATGATGTAATATTGCCAGAAATGGGTGATGATGAAGAAGCGATGTTATCTGAAGCATTTTATGTAAAATCAAATAGCAGATTAGGTTGCCAAATCCCTATAACTGAAAGTCTGGATGGGTTAGAATTAGAATTAGCTCCAGAAAATTAATCTTAAATAATATTCTAAAAGAAGTGTAACTTAAAATATTGGGTTTGATTTTTACTAAAAGTTAAGTCCTTTTTTATGGTTATTAATTCATGGTATAATTGTATTTAAAAAAAAATCGCCTCCAATTGGAGGCGATTTTTTTTATCCATGTGAGATTTTCCTCAAAATCTCATTAACACTGCATTATTTTAGTATCCAGATTTTTTTAAAAAACAGAATATAAAACCTGTTTTTATTTATTGTCTTTATAATTGGCAATACAAGTTTTTATCTTTTTTCTCAAGTTTTTTAATCTCACAACAAAAAGTTAATTGTTTCAGACAAGTTAATAATTGTAATAAAAAAACACTTTAGTGTCAGTAAATCCAAGGCTTCATATTGTGTAATGTAAAAGTTAATTCATTGAAATAATATCTTTTAATTATGCTTTTTTTTATATATAATAAAAAAATATTTAAATTTTACAGGATGGGGCAGGATAGTAAGAGTGGGATGAACATGTATATTTGACCGTTAAGAAATAATTAAAAAAGTTAAAAAAAGTATAAATGTTTATCAGCAATTTTATCTAAAATGAAGAAAAGATTACACTACTATTTACTTGTTATACCACTTCTGACCTTATTGCTCAGCTGTAGTTCAGATGTATATGATGAATACTATGGACGGCCTGATGATTTGGAGGCACCAATTTATCAACAATTGGAGGCAAAGGGAAATTTTAAAAATTTAACGGCCTTAATTGAAAAAGCTGGTTATAAAGATATTCTGGGAAAATCAGGATATTGGACTATGCTGGCTCCCAATGATGATGCTTTTACTAAATTTTTCCAAGAACAAGGCATTTCTGACATAAGTAAAGTAGATGAAGCTACTGCAGCTAAAATTGTTAGATATGCACTTATATACAATGCTTTCCGTACAGAAAGAATGTCCGACTATCAGTCAACAATTGGTTGGGAGGTTGATAATGCTTTTAGAAGAAGGACTGCCTATTATGATGGATTTGTAACTAAAACAATTAATGGACAATCTAAAGTGATTGTAGGTTCTAACCGTAATAACCGCACAGGAGCCAATTATTATATTCCGGGAGATAATAATAATAAATACATAAGCTATTTTACGACAGAGTATTTTGCAGCAAAGAGTCTAAGTTCTTATGACTTTAATTATTTCTATCCGAATGCCAAATATTCTGGATTTAACATATTGGATTCTAATGTAACTCAAGCTGATATTGTTGCTGAAAATGGTATCATCCATGAGGTTGATAAAGTAAGTCTGCCTTTAGTTAACTTAGATCAATATTTAGAGCAAAAGCCAGAATACAGTTTGTTTCGCAAAATATTAGAAGATAATCTTGTTACTTATGTGTTTAATCAGGATGCTACAAATACGTACCATAATTTCAGCGGTAAATCTGATAATGTATATGTAAAAGTATACGATTCAGGATTGTCTTTTTCTCCTAATAATGAGAATTATTTGAAACAGGCTGATAATGATGGACAAAGCGATTTGTACACTATGATTGTTCCTGAAAATGCTGCTTTACAGCAATTTATTGATCAAGTTTTACTGAAAAATTTCAGTTCTCTTGATAAGCTTCCGAAATATGTATTTCAAGATTTAATTAATGCTCACATGGTTCAAAATGCAGTTTGGCCATCAAAAGCAGCTACCTATAATAATGCTTTGAATGAAAATTTAAGGTTTGATTTTAACAGTGACATTAAAGAAGCGAAACTTTTGAGCAACGGATTCTTTTATGGCAGCACAAAAGTCCAGAAATCAAATTTATTTTATAGTGTTTATACTTCGGCTTATTTAAACCCGCAGTATACTCTTGCTACACGATTATTTAATGACGGATCTGGGATTAAAGAAATGATTAGTAATATCTATACAAAATATACTGTGTTTTTACCGTCGGATGCAGTGCTTCGAGGACTAGGGTATGATTATGATCTAAACCGTTCCGAATGGAAATATACCTCCCCTACAAGCGGAATAACTGTGACAGCAGGTTTGGCCAGAACCCGTTTATTGCGAATTCTATATAATGCAGTAATACAAACTCCAAAAAATGAGTTAAATGATTTATCAGGAGCAGGAATTATCCGCTCAGGAGATCTTGATCTTCCAGGGGAATATATTAAATGGAAAAGTAACAAAGTATATGCAGCTGGTAATGAATTAATGGGTAATGCGGCTAATATTATTCGTTTTGAAGATCAGCAAAATGGACGAGCTTATTTTGTAGATAATTTACTTGAGTTTACCGAGGAGCCACAAGGACTAAAAATTAAACGTTTGTCTGAAACGGCTGGTTCTCAATTTCTTTCTTTTTTTAATTACCTTAAAAACTCTGCTATATATGAAGTTGCTACAGGCAAGATTCAAGGGGTTGCAGCAGGAACATCCTATACTTTTATAGTTCCCAATAATGCTGCAATAGCAAGTGCAGTAGTTAATGGAGCTTTGCCTGCCTCTAATAATCCAACTGCTCAAAATGAGAAGGATATGGTATCGGACTTTATTCGTTATCACATTTTAGTAAATAAAACTGCTTCAGATGACGGTTTAACAACAGGTCAGTTTGAGACTCTTAAAAAAGATAGTTTCGGTGAAAAAACGTATGCTCAAGTTTTTAGTACTCCAGGTACTTTATATTTCCAAGACCTGAAATTGAGAAAGGCTAATTACATAAAAGCTCAAAGTAACAATTTAGCAGATCGATCTTTAATTCATTTAGTAGACAATTATCTTTTACATGCAGAATAAAATGAAACATCAAATTACAAGTATATTATACAGTTTTACATTTGCTTTTATGATTCTGACCGCTTTCCCGGTTCTGGCTCAACAAGGAAATGGAACTTTTTTGGTTCGTGGCCAGGTTATCGATTCAAGTGATAAGTTAGCAATTCCTGGAGCAACAATTGTTGAACAGGATGCCGAAAATCGTACGGTTACTGGTACGATATCAGATATTGACGGAAATTTTGCAATACGTGTTAAAAATCCAAATAACAAACTTTTTATTTCTACTATAGGATATACGTCTAAAAGAATTGCTATTAACGGAAAAGAATCAATTAAGGTCTCACTTGTTTCTACTATAGAATCACTTAATGCAGTTGTTGTTACTACGGATAAAAAGGCTGACAATGGCAGCGGATTAAGAATTGCCGATCGTGACAGAACCACTAGTGCTGTTACTATAAATGCAGCGGATTTGGCCTATACGCAAGCGCCAAGTATTGATGAGGCTTTGCAGGGACGTATGCCTGGTGTCGATATTACTGCAGATAGTGGTGATCCTGGAGCAGGAATGCAAATCAGGATTAGAGGGACCTCTTCTATTTCTGGATCTTCAGATCCTTTAATAGTAGTAGATGGAATGCCTTATGAAACTTCAGTACCGCCCGATTTTAACTTTGGTACTGCTGATGAGCAAAGCTATTCTGCTTTATTAAATGTTGCTCCTTCAGATATTGAAACTATAACCGTTTTAAAAGATGCTGCCGCTACTGCAGTATGGGGATCACGTGCCGCCAGTGGAGTTCTATTAATTACAACTAAACGTGGATCAATGAGTGCGCCAAAAATCACTTATACTTTTAAAGGAACCTATTCTAAATTACCTTCTACAATTCCAATGTTAAGTGGAGACCAATATTCGCAGCTGATTCCTGAAGAATACATGAATAGAAACGGAGTGCCGTTAAATACTTTGGCATTTAAAGAATTTCAATATGATCCGCAAGATGTATACTATTATAATAATTATGGACAAAATACGGATTGGGTAGGCGCTATTTCTCAAACAGGTATAACAGGAGAACACAATCTTTCTTTACAAGGAGGGGGTGAAAAAGCAAGATATTTTAGCTCAGTTGGGTATTATAATTCCAAAGGAGTAACTAAAGGAACCGGTATGGAAAGATTAAACGGCAGATTGAATTTGGATTACATCGTTTCTGATCGTATTCGTTTTAAGACAGATATAGCTTATACCCATACCAATACACAACGTAATTATGTAAACTCTTTTTCGAACGATGATAAAGATCTTTTGCGCAGTATTGCTTTCACTAAAATGCCAAATATGAGTATTTATGAATTTGATGAAATGGGTAATTTGACTCCAAATTATTTTTCGCCAGCTTCAAACGTTCAAGGTTCTTATCCAGGAAGTTATAATCCAGTTGCAATGGCTGATTTTGCAACTAATGAGCAAGTGGGCGATCGTATAGTACCGCATTTTAATGTGATGGTAGACATTATTCCTAAAGAATTAGTTGCGACGTTTGATTTGCAGTTTGATTATAACAGTACAAAATCCAAATCATTTTTGCCACAAAATGCAACAGGACGACCATTTACCGAAACCGTTGTAAATAGGGCATCTGATGCTGATGTTGATGCATCTAATGTTCTAACAAAAACTAATTTTATATATACTCCAAATATTGGAAAAAATCAGACCCTGCAAACTGTATTACAGCTGCAGACAAATGATTATAGGTATACCTCTCACCAAGCACTAACATCAAATACTGCTTCGTCATTATTAACAGATCCATCAGTTCCTTCAAGAACTCAAAATTCTGATTTACAGCTTTATACTAATAATAGTCAGGCTAGAAGCGTTGGGGCATTAATAAGTGCACAATATGGTTTACTTGACCGTTACATTATTAATGTCGGTTTGCGTGGAGATGGAAATTCAAAATTTGGTCCTGAAAATAGATATGGTTTATTTCCTTCTATATCTGCTCGCTGGAGGGTTTCAGGAGAGTCTTTTATGCAAAAGGCTAAATTTATTGACGATTTGAGTTTCAGAATCAGTTATGGAGAATCTGGCCGAGCACCAAAATACGATTATGCCTATTTTAATGTTTATAGAAATTATTCCAGCCAGTATTTAGGTCTTAATGGAGTTGTTCCTTCTAATATCGAATTGAGTAATTTTCGTTGGGAAACATTGGTTGGTACAAACTTAGGTTTCAACCTGCAGCTGTTTAAGAAACGCGTTACTTTAGATGTAGACTTGTATAAAAACACCACTAAAGACTTGATTTTTCAAGACCTTGCATTAACTACTGTTTCTGGTTATAACAATATTGACCAAAACGCAGGGTCTCTTGAAAACAAAGGATGGGAAATAGGGCTTTATACAACTCCTTATAAATCTAATAAATGGAAAGTAGATTTCAATTTTAATATTTCAAGTAACACTAATACGGTTAAAGAAATTTCTGAATACTACCCAAGCGAGAGCGGTAATACTGATAAAAATGGAGAATATAAACGTTTTCTTCAAGTTGATAACCCATTTGGTTCATTTTACGGATACCGTTTCAAAGGAGTTTATTCAGATCTGGAAGCTACCAAAGCAAAAGATGCCAATGGAAATACCATTGTAGGACCTAATGGGCAAGAAGTATTTATGCGTTTCAATTATCCAAACATAGATTATGTATTTCAGCCTGGAGATGCTAAATATGAGGACATTAACAAAGATGGAAATATTGACAGTCGTGATGTAGTTTATTTAGGGAACAGTAATCCTAAATTTGTAGGTGGTTTTGGACCTTCAGTAAGTCTTAATAATCAATTCAAGCTGTTGCTTTATTTTACATATAGAATGAATTATGACATTATTAATGGTACAGATATGAAAACCACTAATATGTATGGGTGGTCAAACCAAAGTACTGCTGTTTTGTCCAGATGGCGTAATCCTGGTGATGTAACAGATATGCCAAGAGCAGTTTACGGATCGGGTTATAATTGGTTAGGTTCTGACCGTTATGTCGAAGATGCTTCTTTTCTTCGTTTTCGTTCCATTACATTCAGTTATACATTTGGCAAAAGTCTAATTAAAAAATTAAGACTAGAGGACTTAAATTGTTATGTAACAGCGGATAATATATACACTTTTACTAAATATAAAGGACAAGATCCTGAGGTAAATATGAAAGGTGGAGATCCTTTTGCTATCGCAATCGACAATGCCAGTACTCCGCCAACAAGACGTGTTACACTTGGAGTTTCTGTTCGTTTCTAAATAATATACATTGAATTATGCAAACTAAAATAAAAACAATTCTAGCAATCTTTATTCTATTGGTATCAGCAACTTCGTGTGATGACTATTTAGATTTAAAACCGCAGGACGGAATCGTTCGTGAAGAATTTTGGAAAACTAAAGAAGATATACAAGCCGCTGTTATAGGTATTTATTCTTCATTGCTAAATACGCCTCCAGGTGCGGTGGCTGATTTGCCATTGTCTCAATATTTATTCATGTATGGAGAATTAAGAGGTGATATGATTGCTCCAGGAGGATTTGTTACTCAGGATCAAAGAGATATGATGAATTCTAATATTATCGCTTCAAATGATTTGACTAGTTGGGATGTATTTTACAGAACCATTAATTACTGTAATACTGTTATTGATCTTGCGCCAGCTGTAAAAAATGAAGATCCAACCTTGACACAAGAACAACTAAATCATTTCCTTTCGGAAGCATTGGCAATACGTGCGTATTTGTATTTTACATTGGCACGTACTTTTAAAAATGTTCCTTTAAAATTAAATGCGACACTAAGCGACAAAGACAATTTTCAATTAGCGGCTACTCCTCAAAACGAAATATTTGCCCAAGTAATCAAAGACCTTAAACAAGCTGAAGAATATGCTGTTGTTGACTATAATGACATTCCGTCAAACAAGGGCCGCATCACGGTTTATGCTATTAATGCAATGCTTGCAGATGTTTACTTATGGACTGATAAGTATCAAGAGGCAGTTGCGACAACCGACAAAGTAATAAATTCCAAACAATTTGATTTGATTAAAGCCTCAGATAACACATGGTTCAATACGGTATATGCAAAAGGGAATTCGATTGAAAGTATTTTTGAATTTCAATATACTACAACAAATTTAGGGCCATTTTATAATATATTTTTCCTAAGACCGCAGTTTTTGGGCTCATCGATTGTTTTAGATGATGTTTTTGGAGTTGACTTTGATAAACCGGCTAATAAAGATATTCGTGGTGAGCGTTCATCTATAGTGGCAGGAACTAATGAAATTATCAAATTCACAGCTTTAAATAATGATACGCGAAAAGAATTACAGGATTCTGACACCCACTGGTTTGTATACCGTTATGCTGATGTATTATTAATGAGAGCGGAAGCACTTGCCGAATTAAATCAAGGGGCAGAATCACTAAAAATTATTGCGGATATTCGATTAAAACGTAATGCTATCGAATTAACTGCTCAAAAGCCTGATGCAGGAGATAAAAATGGTGTTATAGATTATATACTAGCGGAGCGGGCACGTGAATTTGCATTTGAAGGCAAACGCTGGTATGACATTCTTCGTAATGCCAGAAGAAACAATTATGCCCGAATAGATATTTTAATTAATGCAGCTATTTCAAATGCACCTGCCAATCAGCAGCAGACGATTGTAGCGAAATTAAAAGATCCGAACAGTCATTATCTGCCTATTAATACGTATGAACTTTATACTAATAAAGCACTTGTGCAAAACCCATTTTATAAATAAAAAAATAAGTCATGAAAAGATTCTTACAATTAACTAGCCTGTTGAGACTTACGTTACTATTTTTTATAGTATTGGTGTTTCAAAATTGTTCTGAGCAAAAATTAAAAGAAAGCACAGATGAAACTCTTAATATAACTGATTATTTAAGAGATAATCCTGATTATTCAATGTTTGTTGAAATTTTGGATCTTACTAATTATGCTTCATTTATGAATACCTACGGTACATATACCTTATTTCTGCCTACCAATGAAGCAGTTAAAGAGTATTTAAAAGACATAGGCGCTACGTCATTAAAAGATGTTCCATTGGCAGATTTACAAAATATTGCCAAACTGCATATCTTAGATCAAAAAGTAAATTCGACTTCTTTTACAGATGGAAAAATTGCTACTCCAAGTTTATATGGACAGTTTTTAATAACAGGAGCAGCGAATAAAAATGGAGTATCGAGTACAACAGTTAATAAAGCTGCAAGTATACTTAGCTTGAATATTGAAGTTGGAAATGGAGTGATTCACGTTATTGACAAAGTGCTGCGTGTTGCGGATAAAACATTAGCAAAAAGTATAGAACAAGATCAAAGTCTTTCATTGTTTACCGAAGCTTTAAAAATTACAGGATGGTATGACAAACTAAACCAGCCTATTAGCAGTTCAAATAATGTAGATAGCTATCTTACGATTTTAGCTCAAACAAATGATGTTTTTAAAGCAGCAGGCATTAATAATATAGATGATTTAAAGAAAAAGTATAGTCATTTAAAAGATCCTTTAAATCCAAAAGACAGCTTGAACTTGTTTATAAGCTACCGTATTTTGCCAAAATTGCAGTATTTAGCAGATTTAGCAGTAACACCGGCTCTAGAAACTAAGGCTCCTCTTGAGGTTATTAGTGCAAAACTGGATAAAGATGTCATTTTGTTAAATGAAGAAGTTTTTAATGGCGTATTAGAAAAAGGGGTGGCCATCGTTAGAGAAAAAAGTGACGTAACAGCTTCAAATGGGGTGCTGCATTTAGTAAATGGTAATTTTGCAATCAAAAAACGTTTACCTGCTCCAGTTTATTTTGATTTTTGTGATCAAAATGAATTTAGACAGCTAACTTCTATTTTTAGAACTGCCGCTGGAGGCAGAGTAACTTTAGCAAAAAGCCTGTTTAGTAGTATTACTTGGGATGGAACAGATGGTATCACTTATTATAAAGATCCGCCGAGGGGAGGTACTGTAGGTTTTGGCTGGCATGGTGATTGTCTCGAAATTAATCGTCTTCGTGATGGAGGGGTTCAAAATATAGCTTTTAAGACTCCTGTAATTATTAAAGGAAAATATAAAGTATGGATTTCATATAGAGCACAAACTACAAAAGTGGGACTTGTAAAAGTATTTTTTGATGGAATAGAATTGCCTCGACAAATCAACTTTTTGGAATTTGTGAATACTTCCAGTGTACCGGAAAGAGTATTAGAATCTCAAGGGTACAAACGTCATGTTCAGCCAACGAGCAGTAAAATGAACTGTAGGTTAGTGGGCACAATTGATGTAACAACTACTGCAAGACATACCTTAACAATTCAGAGCCAATCGGCATTTGCTGCTCAAGCTTGGTTAGATGTTGCAGAGTTTCGTCCTGTAGATATGGATCAATTGTATCCAAAATTTGATTCAGGGGGAGATGGTTTTGCTCCTTTACCATAATTTAAGAGTTGAATCGAAAAATCTAATAAAAACTTAATTAAGTAAAAATGACTTTATTAAAATTAAAATATAAAACGCTCCTTTTTGTTATTCTCGCCATGGGTTTGGTCTCCTGTTCTAATTCGTGGGATGATCGAGAAGACAATGGTGATGCGAATTTAAACCACACACTAAGTGAGGCGATTACAAATACAGCAGAAACAGCTGAGTTTGGTAAACTGTTAGCTCAAACAGGATATGACAAAATATTAGCAGCTTCAAAAACATATACTGTTTTTGCGCCAACAAATGACGCAATGAAAGCGGTTGATCCTGCTATTTTGAATAATGCTGAATCACTTAAAAAATTTGTTGAAAATCATATTGCATTAACTTCTTTTTCATCTGTAAGAAAGGTTGCTGAAGAGAAAATACAAATGCTAAGCGCTAAATATTTAACATTCAAAGGAAGTACTGCAATTGGTGATGCTACTATAGTTAAAGCAGATCAGTATGCCGCTAACGGTGTGTTTCATATTGTCAATAAAGCATTGGCACCTAAATTGAATATTTGGGAATATGTTAATTCTACGAAAGGTTCCCTAGCGATGAGTGCTTATTTGTTATACCTAAAAGAATTCAGCATTTACGAAGAAGATAAAAAAGCTAAAGAAAATGCTCAACCTGGATTTTTGGCAGATTCATTGTCTAATTCCTATTTAAGAAATGTATATAATCTAAACAACGAGAAAAATTCATATACGCTTTTCTTAATGGAAGATGCTGGCTACAATGCAGAAGTCGCTAAAATGGCACCGTATTTAATAAAACCTACAAATAAGCCTGATACTGATTCAACTGCAATTTATTCAAAATATTTTACAGTAAGGGATATGGCTTTTCCAAAAGCCTATACAAAAAGCGAGTTGCCTGTTAAATTAACATCAAGATTTGGTGTTGAATTTGATGTTGACAAAACGCAGATTGTAGGAGAGCCAATTGTATTAAGCAACGGAATTGTTTATATAATGAAAAAAGTGGATGTTGATCTTTCAAAACGTTTAGTTCCTACAAAAATAGAAGGAGAAGATAATACCACTTTCTACAATGGGACTCGTGATAAGATACTTTACAGAGACAAAAAGAATCCTCTTAATAATGTTTTATTTTATGATATCATGGTTACTCCAGCAACGGCTTTATTTACCTTACAGTATAGAGCAAAGGACTTGTATAGCACTGTAAAGTATCAAGTGTTTTGGAGAGCAATAAACGATAGGCAAACCAACATCTTTCAACAGCGTTTACAAATTGCCGAAAAAACAAAAACTAACGGGACTACTACAACTCCTATCAATACAATTGCATCATTTGCTTACAAGGATGTGCCATTAAATTTATATGAAGACGTTTATATAGGCGATTTTACACTTGCAAAATCAGGAAATCTTGATGCGATATGGCTTATAGGTGCCAATACAACTACAAGTGGAAGTAACACTCTCTCTCTCGATTATTTGAAATTTATTCCTGTTGTTAAATAATATATATTATAAAAAATTAGTTATGCTAAAAATTATAAAACTAACTTGTCTAGTAAGTCTTTTTTTTGCTGGTGGATTTGAAGCACAATTGTATGCTCAGACTGCTAAGGATTCTAGTGCAATAGTTCCTCAGAAAAAAGCTCAGGGAATTTTAGTAAAAGGCGTTGTTAAAAATGCAAAAAATAATACAGTTTTACCAGGAATAAACATCACTGTCGAAAATTTTTCGGCAGTTATTACCAATGATGATGGTAGTTTTGAAATTAGAGTGCCAAATTTAGAAGCACTTCTTACTATTAGCGGCCAAGATTTTCAAACGAAGGTTTATGCCATTAGAAACAGAACATCAGAAATGGTAATACTTTTGAATGAAGCTTATTATTCCCCTGCGTATTTAATGGCAGATTTACCGGCTGGCGAAAAAATGCAGTATAATAATACAGATGCTGCAACTGTGGTTAATTTCAAGAAAGACCAATGGTCTAATCCTGTAACCGAATCAGTTGGAGGATTTCTTCAGGGTAAAGCAGCAGGGTTAACTAGCATCAGAAGTTCTGGTACTCCAAATGCTGGAAGTTATTTGACTTTAAGAGGTTTTAATTCGTTATACGCGACTAACAAACCCTTAATCGTTGTGGATGGAATGATTTATGAAGATGATGATTATGGTTCTGGGATTGTGAAGTTCAACAACTCTTCTCCATTAACGAATATTGATGTTAAAGATATTGAAGATGTAACCATTATGAAAGATGGAACTTCATTATATGGAACAAAAGGAGCCAATGGGGTTATAAATATTACAACTAATCGTGCTGTAGATTTATCAACCAAAATTGATTTTACGATGTATGGAGGATTTAATCAAACTCCAGAACAATTACCTTTGTTAGGTGCAGATGCTTATCGTACACACATTTCTCAGTTAGAAGCAACTCGTGGCTTATCGCAACAGCAAATTGCCAGCTTACCCTATATGAATGATAATGTTGGGTCTGTAGGATATTACAAATATCACAATCAAACTAATTGGCAAGATCAGGTTTTCAAATCCAGTTATAATCAAAATTATTTTCTTAAAATTAGTGGTGGTGACAATATTGCAAAGTTTGGTTTATCTGTGGGCTACCTTGACAGTAAAGGAATTGTTGAGGGCAGTGGATCAAAACGTTACAGCACTCGTTTGAATGCTGCTTTACGATTAACAGAAAAATTAACTGTTGATGCTAATCTTTCTTTTATAAATAATGAGCAAGAGCAATGGGATCAAGGTGATGCAGACAAAACAAGTCCGATTTATTTAGCACTAACTAAATCACCATTTGTAACTTATAATGATGTTAGTGATGCAGGGGAAGTTTCTCCTAATTTGGCCGATGTGGATTATTTTAATGTAAGCAACCCCAAAGCTATTTTTGCCAATGGATTTGGAATAAATAATAATTATCGTTTTTTTGGTAATTTAAAATTCAATTATGCTTTAAGTAAGGATTGGAATATTAGTACTATAGTTGGTTTGACTTTCAATAAAGAAAGAGAATCATTTTTTATTCCTGATGCCGGTGTTGCTGATATTATTTTACCAACTGCTATTGGGAAAAACCGTTCAGGAAGTGAAGTTCAAATTTATAATGGCCTTTATACAGATACTTTTGCCAGTTATCTTAAAAGTTTTAAAAATGACCATAATTTAGATGTACGTTTTGGATTTAGAAGTCAAAGCAATAAAACAGAAACTGATTTAGGTTTAGGATATAATTCTTCAACAGATGATTTTACCAGCGTAGGAGCCGGTTCGATTTTATTGCGTCAAATAGGTGGAGAATTGGGAGAATGGCATTGGTTAAACATGTATGCCAATGGGAACTATAATTTCCGTAATAAATATTTTCTAACAGCAAGTTATGCTGTAGACGGTTCAAGCCGTTTTGGTGATGATGCATCAACTGGGAACAGTAAGTTTTCATTAATGACATCTATTTCCGGAGGCTGGCTGCTTTCCTCAGAAAACTTCATGAAAGACATAAAAGATATAGATTATCTTAAACTTAGAGTTGGTTTTGGCACAAGCGGAAATGATGATATTGGTAATTATACAGCTCAAAGAAATTATGTTTCTCAAAATTTATTAGGAATGCAGGGTTTGGTTCGTGATAATATTGGAAATCCTAATTTAAAATGGGAGACTGTTGAAAAAAATAATTTTGGAGTAGATTTAGGGTTGTTTAAAGAACGTATTAATCTTTCTGTTGATTATTATGCTAACAATACATCTGATATGATTGTTTATGAAACAATTAATAATACAAGCGGATTTGATTATATAGCTTCAAATAGCGGTTCAATGCGTACATATGGGACTGAATTGGCTTTAAACGCCCGTGTTGTTAATACTCCCGATTTTATTTTCGACTTTGGAATTAATTTAAGCCACTATAAAAATGAAGTGCAGAGTTTGCCAAGCGGAGATATTCTTACGCAATTTGGCGGCGCAACTTATTTAACATCTGTTGGTCGTGATGCCAATTTATTTTATGGTTTAAATAGTGATGGAGTATATAGCACAACTGCAGAAGCTAATGTTGCTGGATTGTCAAGACGTTTAACTAACGGTGACTTAGTTCCTTTTAGCGGTGGAGATGTTCGTTTTACAGATATCAACGGAGATAAAGTTATTGATGACAAGGATCGTGTGGTTATAGGTAACCCAAATCCAGATGTGACAGGAAGTTTCAGCACCAATTTTACCTATAAACATTTTAGTCTTCAAGGGTTGTTTAATTTTTCTGTAGGGAATGATCTTTATAATGGTGTACGCTACAATCTTGAAAAAATGAGCGGATACGAAAATCAAAGTGTTGCTGTAGCTAACCGTTGGAGAGCAGAAGGACAGCAAACGGATATTTCAAAAGCAGTTTGGGGAGATCCAATGGGTAATGCTGCATTTTCAGACAGATGGATTGAAGACGGTTCGTATTTAAGATTGAAAACTTTGGTCTTAGGTTATGATTTTGGACTAAAAGGGGTGAAACATGTTAAGTATATTAAATTGTATGCGACTGCAAATAATTTATTTACTATCACCAAATATCTAGGGTACGATCCTGAATTTAGCGCTACTTCATCCATTTTTGGTCAAGGGGCAGATATAGGTTTGGTTCCTCAGTTTACAAGCTATCAGCTTGGATTACGTTTAGGCCTTTAAAATTATTTTTACAACATAGAGAACAGATGATGACAATAATCAGAACAAAAACAAAAAAAGCTGCCAAAACCTTGTTATGGGGGATGGCACTATTATTTAGCCTAAGCTCTTGCGAGGAATATCTGGATGTACAGCCTCAAGATAAACTTTCTAGCGATCAGGTGTATCGCAACGTATATGATGCGGATGCTGCAGTTATAGGGATATACGGCAAATTTATGGGACTTGCAGGTAAGTATGTTATGCTTAATGAAATGCGTGCCGACCTGATGACAACAACAGGTAATTCAGATCCCTATTTGAAAGAACTTTCAGAACAGAATATTTCAGCAGAGAATCCTTATGTTAACCCAAAAGATTTCTATGTTGTTATTCAAAACTGTAATGATGCTCTTGCAAATTTTGATATTATGCTTGCCGATAAGAAATTTACCCAATCACAATACGAGCAGCGTTATGCAGACATTGCCTGTATCCGTTCTTGGGTTTATTTGCAGTTAGGGATTCAATATGGTACAGTTCCTTATATCACAAAACCTATAGCAACTATTGATGATGTTAAGAATATTAGTAAATATCCAAGACTTTCTTTTAACCAGCTTATTGATGAACTTGTAAAGTTTACTGAAGGATTGACGTATAAAAAACTATACGATTCGAAAAGTAGCTTATTAGTAACTGTGGATGGGTATAACACAGATAAATTTTTTATTAATAAAGAATGTCTATTAGGTGATTTACAATTATGGAAAGGCAATTACCTTGAAGCAGCAAGCCATTACAAAAATGTGATGGAAACTTCTTCTACAAGTTCTAGTGATTCTGATCGTTTTGATATCTATAGAATAAAATATGCCGAGGTTGTTACGCATAATGATTTAAATGTAGGTTATTTGAGGAATTTTGAGCAGGATGCAAAAACATTAGTTGATAATAATACTCAAGGCTGGAGGTCAATTTTTGGAAGGGACAGGGATTTATTGTGGAATACAGAATGGATTTGGTCATTACCGTTTGACAGTGATTTTGCACCTAAAAATCCATTTATTGAAATTTTTTCAAAAACAAGTGGGAAATATTTAGCAAAACCATCACAGCTGGCGATTGATCTTTGGAAGAGTAATACTCAAAGCAATGGTTTCCCTTATGATGCCCGGGGACAAAAATTTACTTATAAAATGGTAGGCAGCGATCCTGTAATTATGAAATATATTTATAAATATGAAGCAGCTGCTAATGTGTTTAAAACAGATGGCGATTGGTTTTTATATCGTGCAGCCAAATTGCATTTGCGTTATGCTGAAGCAGCGAATAGAGATCATCAGTACAGAATTGCTGACGCTCTTTTAAATTATGGAATAAATAGTGCTTATACTCCTGCAGGCTATAATACCACCACAGGTGATGCAACAAATATTCAGCAAACCAAAAAAAGTTTTCCGTATGACTTTAGTGCGCGTAAAGGAGATTTCCCATTTTATAGAGATACTTGGCATCGTGGAAACGGAATTCGTGGACGTGCTTATCTTCAGAGAGCTCAGGCTGATGCTAAAGACAGTTTAACATCTATTGAAAACAATATCATTGATGAAGCGGCTTTAGAATTAGCTTACGAAGGTAATCGTTGGGAAGATTTAGTGCGCATTTCTTTACGCAGAAAAGACCCTGCGTTTTTAGCTAATAAAGTGTATGATAAATTGAATAAAGAAGGAAATACTCATGCTGCAGAAGCACGTGCCAAATTAATGAATGTTAATAATTGGTATTTGCCGTTTACTTGGAAATAAAACCATTCTGAGAGGAAGGAATTATGACTTTCCTTGTGTTTCTAACTTTTAAAGAGGTTGTCTAATGCACTGCCCCCAAAAAGTTAGACACTATTTGGGGGCATTTTTATGGAAAGAAAAGTCAAGTATGATTACGAATTTAAACTTGAATGTGTAGAATTAGTGGTTCATCAGCATTATTCATGTGAAACGGTATCTAAGAAGAAAGGAATCAGCGAATCTAATATTCGTAAATGGGTTAGTTTCTATAGGGAATATGGTAAAAGTAGTTTGTTAACACGAAAGAATCAGGTTTA